>JACQGI010000038.1 GCA_016199625.1 Acidobacteriota bacterium
CGTTCGCCGCCGACGAGCCCGAGCCCACGGTCGTGATGGCAGCGCCGGCGGAGTCGGGCGCCCCCGCGGACTCCGAAGCCGAGCCCTTCTTCGTTTCCGACGCGGCGCCGGCCTTCGCTCCGCCAGCGGCGGCGCCCACCTTCGGTCTCGAGGAGGAGGAATCGCCCGCAGCGTCGGAGCCGGAGTCGGCCGTCTTCACTCCCCCGCCGTTCGAGCCGCCGGCCCCCGAGCCCGAGCCCCCACCCGAGCCCGCGCCGATGATCGAGGCCGAGGCGGAGCTGCCGACCCAGATCCTGCCCGCGCCGCCGGCGTCGCCCTCCCCGCCGCCGGCGGTGATGGTGTCGTCGCCCGGCGCATCCGGGGTGCGCTCGTCACTTCCGCTGATCCCGCCGCCGCCCAGGACGGCCACGCCACGGGAGGCACCGGCGTCCATCCCGGCGATCGTCATGCCGCCGCCCCCCGCCGCGTCGCGGCCCAGCAAGGAGGACCTGGCCGCCCTGGATGCGTTGCTCAACGCCCGTACGATCGAGGGGCCACTCGAGCCCCTCGAAAGGGAGCGGCCCGCGTCGCCGGCGCGGAACTGGGAGCCCAAGTTCGCGCAGCCCCAGCGGGGCCACGCGCCGGAGCGTCGGCTCTCCCCGATCGTGCTGGCCGCCGCCGCCTTCCTGGTGCTGGGAGCCGGAGGCGCCGGCGCCTGGTTCTACATGAAGCGGCCCGACTCACGGACGGCGGCAGCGTCCCCAACGACGCCGCCCCGCACGCCGGCGACGGCGCCGACGACCACGCTCGCCGCGACGGCCACGTCGAGTCCAGCGCCGGCCGCGACGCCAGGAGCAACGCCCGCTGTTCCATCGCCCGCGCCGGCAGCGGCGGGCACACCGAGCCCCGTCCCCGCGGCCACTCCGCAGCAGTCGGCGAAGCCCGACGTCCCGCCCGCGAAGGGCGGCGCCCTGGCCGACGCGCGGGGGCTGATGCAGAAGGGAAGCATTCCGCAGGCCGCCCAGGCCTTCGCCGCCCACCTCCGCTCGGCGCCGTCTGCCTTCAGCGTCCAGATCCTGGTGGCCTGCTCCACGGAAACGGTCACGAAAGCCGTGGAGAGCGTGAGTGCCCCGGAGCTGTACGTGCTCCCGGTCAACTTCAAGGGCCGGGACTGCTACCGGCTCTGTTGGGGCCTCTACGAGAGCGAGGCCCGCGCGGGGGGCGCCTTGCGGTCCGTGCCGGACTACTTCCGCAAGGGGGGCGCCACGCCCAAAGTCGTCCCGACCGCCACGCTGCTGCCCTGAACGTGAGGCGGACCGCGACGCTCGCGCTGCTCGGGCTCGTCCCCGCCCTCGCGTCGGCCGACACGATCACGCTGAACAACGGACGCGTGATCGAGGCGGACCGTGCGTGGTACGAAGGCACGCAGCTCATGTACGAGAAGAACGGCGGCATCTTCGGCCTGCCCCGCTCCCTCGTCCGCAAGCTCGACCAGAAGGCGCCTCCGGAGCCGGCCTCGGACCCGGACGTGCTGAAGGCGCGGGAGCGCCTCGTGGCGGGGGACTCCGTGGCGGCCACACGGCTGCTCCTCGTCGCCATCGGTCGCGACCCGCGTTCGGTCCCGGCGCTCCAGACCCTCGCCGAGGCTTACCTCGCCCTCGGTGACCCCGGTCGGGCCCGGGACACCGCCGCGAAGGCCATCCGTCTCGACGAGCGCAACGCACTCTCCCGCGCGCTCCTGGGCGACGCCATGGCCGCCCTCGGGGACCGCGCGGGCGCCGAGGCGGAGTATCGCAGGAGCCTGCAGCTCCATCCCGACACGGAGATCGAGCGGAAGCTCGCCGAAGTCGCCCCGCCGCCGGCGCGGCCGGCCCGCGGAGCGCAGTTCCGCCTCCGCTACGACGGCGGGATCAACGAGCCCCTCGGCATCGCGGTGCTCCAGATGCTCACCGAGGCGTACGGGGAGTACGCCAAGCGGCTGGCCTTCACCCCTGACGAGCCCGTGACCGTGGTGCTCCAGACGGAGACTGCCTTCCAGGAGGGCGGAGCTCCCGAGTGGGCCGCCGGCGTCAACGACGGGACGATCCGGATCCCGGTCCGGGGCATGGACCGGCCGACGCAGCCGCTGATCACCGTCCTCCGCCACGAGCTGGCCCACTCGTTCATCGCCGCCCGCACCGGGGGCAACTGCCCGACGTGGCTCCAGGAGGGCGTCGCGCAGTGGCTCGAAGGGGGCGATCCCGCGCGGGAGGACGGCCGGGTGGCCGCGGCGGCGCGCCAACGTCGGGTCATCCCCCTCGTGAGCCTCGAAGCGCCGTTCCAGACCCTCGCCGAAGCCGACGCGGCCCTGGCCTACGCCGAGAGCCTCTCGGCCGTGGCCTTCATCGTGCGGACCCGCGGCGAGGCGGCCGTCGTCCGCCTCCTGTCGGCGCTGGCCGACCGCCTGCCTTCCGAAGAGGCGATCCCCGTCGCGCTGGCCCTCAGCTACCCCGAGCTGCAAAAGGCCTGGGAAGGCGACCTCGCCACCGTGGCCGGACGCGGCCGCAACGGCCGGAAGTAGCGCCTACGGCCGCGCCCGTTGCCGGTACCAGTCCACCGTCCGGGCGAGACCGTCCTCGAACTCGACCGTCGGGTAGTACCCGAGCAGCCTCCGCGCGAGGCGCACGTCGGCGAGGCTGTGGCGGACGTCTCCTGCGCGGGGGGCGAGCATCCGGGCGCGCCCCTGGCGCCCGAGCCGGCGTGCGAGCGCCCGCAGAAGCACGAGCAGCGTCACGCTGCGCCCGGTCGCCAGGTTCACGGCCTGGCCCGTGAGGCCCTTCGCCCTGAGGGCCCGCAGGTTGCCGTCCACGACGTTGTCCACGTAGGTGAAGTCCCGGCTCTGCCGACCGTCGCCGTAGATCACCGGCGTGCGGCGCTCGAGCATCGCCGTCGTGAAGAGGCTGATCACGCCGCTGTACGGAGAGCCGGGGTCCTGGCGCGGGCCGAAGACGTTGAAGTACCGCAGGGTCAGCGTCTCCATGCCGTAGAGCTCCGCGAACACCCTGAGGTAGTGCTCGCCCATGAGCTTGCCCACCGCGTAGGGTGAGAGGGGGCGGGGCGCCATGTCCTCGCGCTTGGCCCGCCCGCGCAGGTCGCCGTAGACGGAGGACGAGCCGGCGTACACGAACCGTCGCACGCCCGCGTCCCGTGCCGCCACGAGCATCTCCACGGTGGCCGTGGCGTTGGCCCGGTGCGAGAGCGCCGGGTCCGCCACTGAGCGCGCGACGCTGGGAACCGCAGCCTCGTGGAACACCACCTCGACGCCCCTGACGGCGCGGCGTGCGTCGGCGGGATCGGCGCAGTCCCCCCTGACCACCTCGACGTCCGCGCGCACGGCCCGCAGGTTCTCGCGGCGGCCGGAGAGGAGGTTGTCGAGGACGCGCACCCGGTGCCCTCGACGAACGAGGGCTTCGGCCAGGTGACTGCCGATGAAGCCGGCGCCGCCCGTCACGAGGATCTTCATAGGGCTCTTACTTCACCACAGGACGGCGGACGGGCAAACCTCTCCGTGTGCCCGTGGCGTCGTTTCGGCAGGTGAGCGTCCGCAGAGCGGGTCTGTAAGCCGGATTCTGTCGCCGCGGCCGCCCGCGAGGGCGGATGCGGCGAGCGATCATTCCTCTAGCCCCGCGGTTGCCCGCGGGATCCAGCGACCTACCCGGGGGCTTCAGCCGGGCCAGCCTCGAACGCCCCCCTATTTGGTCTTGCTCCGTGTGGGGTTTACCCTGCCCGCCGTGTCACCACGACGGCGGTGCGCTCTTACCGCACCTTTTCACCCTTGCCACCCCGCATCGCGTTTTCCGCAGCGGAGGCTCTCCAGTGCCGCCGAGCGCGGATTGACTCCGCGCGAGGCGCTTGATGAAGAGCCGGCCGCAGCGAGGACGCAAATTGAAGTTCGGCGGTGTGTTTTCTGTGGCACTTTCCCTGAGGTCACCCTCGCTGGCCGTTAGCCAGCACACTGCCCTATGGAGTCCGGACTTTCCTCCCCGGCCCCGGACGTCGGAGCCGCGGCGATCGCCCGACCCGCTCTGGCGGACGAGACTAGCCTAAGCGCGAGGGGCGTCGGCGGTCAAACGGTGGCTAGCCGTCCCTCTCCTGGGTGATCCCGTACTGCTCGAGCTTCTTGTAGAGGTTCGAGCGCGGCGTGCCCACGGCCGCCGCCGTGGCCGAGATGTTCCACTTGTTCTCGCGGAGCTTCTGGACGAGGAACGCCCGCTCGGCGGACTCCTTGAACCCCCGGAGGGACGAGGCCGCCTCGGCGGACGCCGAGGCCCCGCTCACGGGGCGCCGCAGCACCTCGGCAAGGTGCTCGGGCCGCACTTCTTCGTCCTCGACCATGATGAGGAGCCGCTCCACGGTGTTCCGCAGCTCGCGGGCGTTGCCCCGCCAGGGGTGGCGCTTCAGGCCCTCGAGGGCGTCGGGGGTGAAGGGCTTGCGCCGGAAGTTGTTGTCCTCGCAGAAGCGGGAGGCGAAGTGCTCGACGAGGGGCTCCACGTCCTCGGGTCGCTCTCGGAGCGGCGGCACGCGGATCGGGATCACCGAGAGGCGGAAGTAGAGGTCCTCCCGGAATTCTCCCTCCTCGATGGCCTCCTCGAGGGTCTTGTTGGTCGCGGCGATCACCCTCACGTCCACGTTGATGGTCTTCTGCGAGCCGATGCGCTCGACCTCGCCCTCCTGGAGCACGCGGAGGACCTTGGCCTGGGTCTTGAGGCTCATGTCCCCGACCTCGTCGAGGAAGATGGTCCCCTTGTGGGCCAGCTCGAACTTCCCGATCTGCTTCTCGGTGGCGCCGGTGAAACTGCCTTTCTCGTGGCCGAAGAGCTCGCTCTCGATGAGATCCTCGGGGATCGCCGCGCAGTTGACCTGCACGAAGGCCTCGTCCCTGCGCAGGCTGTTGCGGTGGATCGCCCGGGCCGCCAGCTCCTTGCCGACGCCGCTCTCGCCGGCGATCAGGACCGTGGCGGTGGTCGGCGCGGCCCGGCGAATCGCGTCCCACACCTTCTCGAGTTCCGCGCTCTTCCCCACCATCCGGTAGCGGTCGTCGAAGGTGAGCTTCAGGCGACGGTTCTCGTCGGTCAAGCGCTTCTGCGAGAGCGCGTTCCGGGCCACCAGGAGGATGCGATCGCTCTCGGGGGGCTTCTCGATGAAGTCGAACGCGCCGAGCTTCGTGGCCTCGACGGCGGTCTTGATGTTCCCGTGCCCCGAGAGGATCACCACGGGAGGGGAGCCCTCGATGGACTTGAGGCGTTTCAGCACCTCCATGCCGTCCATCTGGGGCATCTTGATGTCGAGGAAGACCAGGTCCGGCGCCTCCTTCTCGGCCATCTTGAGGGCGGCCGGGCCGTTGGCGGCCAGGACGCACTCGTACCCCTCGTACTCGAAGGTCATCCGGAGCGACGATCGGATCGCCTCCTCGTCGTCGATGATGAGGACCTTCGCCCTCACCGCGCGGTCTCGACCTCCACCTTCGTGAGGAAGGACCCGGACGGGCGCGGTCGGTACACGAACAGCCAGGCTCTCTCCCCCGGTCGGAGCTCCGAGACGACGCGCTGGTAGGTCTCGAGGTCCGGCGTCGCCCGCCGGTTCACCTCGACCACGATGTCGCCGTGGGTGAGGCGGTCCACGTCGGGAGAGAGGCTCAGCACGTCCTTGATGACGACCCCCACGCGGTCGTCGGGAACGCGGAGATCCTTCCTCGTCTTCCGCGACAGCTCGATCACCTTCAGGCCGAGGGGGTCGCCGCCGTCGGGCACCGCCTCCACGACCGCGGGCACCACCCGGGGCGCCCCCGGGGCACCGCGCTCGCCGAGGACCGCGTCCACGGCGACGTCCCGGCCATCCCGCACGACCGACAGCCTGACGCCGGTCCCCGGCGCGTGGGCCGAGATCGCCCGCACGAGCTGGTCCCCGTCGCGAATCGCCTGGCCCGAGACGGAGGTGATCACGTCGTACCGCCGAAGTCCGGCGGCCTCGCCCGCGGCCCCCGCGAGCACGTCGACGACCAGGGCGCCCCGGCTCTCGGGCAGGCCCAGGAGCCGCTCCAGGTCCGGGTCCAGCTCCTGGAGCTGGATCCCTAGGTAGCCCCGGGCCACGCGGCCGCGCGTCCTGAGCTGGCCCAGGATCTCCCGGGCGACGTTGATGGGGATCGCGAACCCGATCCCCTGCCCTTCCGTCGACACCGCCGCGTTGATCCCCACGGCTTCCCCGTCGGCGTTGAGCAACGGGCCGCCCGAGTTGCCCGGGTTGATGGCCGCGTCGGTCTGGATGTACGAGTCGAATGAGGCGTCCCAGATCTTGCGACCCTTCGAGGAAACGACGCCCACGGTCACCGAGTGGTCGAAGCTCAGAGGGTTGCCGATGGCGCAGACCCAGTCCCCCACGCGCAGTCGGTCGGAGTCCCCGAGGGGCACGGGCGCGAGGCCCGCGGCGGCGACCTTGATCAGGGCGATGTCGGTGCTCGGGTCGCTGCCGACGAGCTGTGCCGGCAGCTCGCGCTTGTCGGTGAGGCGCACGCGGATGCGGGCGGGCGAGGCCACGAGGTGGTGGTTCGTGAGGATGTAGCCGGCGGCGTCCACGACGAAGCCCGAGCCCTCCCCTCGCCGGGGCCCGAAGCCGTGCGGATCCTCGCCCGTGCCGTCCTCCTCGCCGCCGGAGAGCTCTTCCTCGTCGTCCACCGCGGAACCCGGTCGGTCCACCACCATGACGTGGACCACCGAGGGGTTGATCTGCTCGACGATGTCGGCGAAGGACGTCGCGGGCCCCGGGATCCGCCCCGGAACGGCCACGGTCCCGCCGCCGCCCCCGACCACGCCGAGGAGAGCGGCCGTGGACGCGACGAACAGCAGCGCGATGGCGGGGACGGCGCGTGGCATCTCTTGGAAGTATACCGTGACGATCGAGCAACGATGGCCGATGGCCGATCCCTATCCCCCGAGCAGCCTCCTGAAGCCGTCCTCGTCGAGACACACGACGCCCAGCTCCTTCGCCTTGTCGTGCTTCGACCCCGGGTCCTTGCCCACGACGACGTACGCCGTCTTCTTCGAGACCGAAGCGGTCACCCGCCCCCCGCGCGCCTCGATGGCGGCCTTCGCCTCGTCCCGGGTCATGCTCTCGAGGCCCCCGGTCAGGACGAACTGCTGGCCCTGGAAAGCCAGGGAGCCGGCGGCCCCCTTGTCCTCCTCGGTGCGTACGCCGGCCGCTTTCAACCCCTCGACTAGCCGGCCGTTCGCCTCCTGGGCGAACCAGTGGTGGACCGAGTGGGCCACGGCCGGTCCGATCTCGTAGATCGAGTCGATCTCGTCGACGCCGGCTTTCGCGAGGGCGTCCAGGCTGCGGAAGTGCCGCGCCAGCAGCATCGCGGCGCGCTCGCCCACGAAGCGGATCCCGAGGCCGAAGACCAGCCGGCGCAGCTCGCGGGTCTTGCTCGCCTCGATCTGCGCCAGGAGGTTGTCGGCGGACTTGTCGGCCATGCGCTCCAGCGCCAGGAGGGCCTCCCGCCGCTCGACCAGACGGTAGAGGTCCGCGAAGTCGCCCACGAGGCCCGTTTCGACGAGCTGGTGCACGAGGACGTCGCCGAGCCCCTCGACGTCCATGGCCTCGCGCCGGGCGTAGTGCTTGAGGCGCTCCTCCACCTGCGCCGGGCACGAGGCGTTGGGGCACCGCCGCTCCACCTCGCCGTCGGGACGCACAACGGGAGTCCGGCAGACCGGGCACGCGCGGGGTGGAGTCCAGGGCTGCGCTCTCTCGGGCCGCTCGGCGAGCACGACGCTCACCACCTTCGGGATCACGTCGCCGCCCTTCTCGATGAATACCGTGTCGCCCTCGCGCACGTCCTTCCGTGCCACCTCCTCCTCGTTGTGGAGCGTCGCGCGGCTCACGGTGGACCCGGCGAGGACGACGGGATCGAGTAGGGCCACCGGCGTCAGCTTCCCGGTCCGGCCCACCTGCACGTCGATGCCCCGGACGACCGTCGCGGCCTGGCGTGCGGGGTACTTGTAAGCGATGGCCCACCGCGGGAACTTCGACGTGAAGCCGAGCTCTTCCTGGAGGGCGAACTCGTTCACCTTCACGACGACGCCGTCGATCTCGTACTCGAGGCTGTCCCGCCTGTCGCGCCACTCGCTGCAGAAGTCGAGCACCCCCTGGAGCCCTCGACAGAGACGGGAGGTCGGGTTGGTCCGGAGGCCCCAGGCACGCATCCTCTCCAGGGCCTCCCACTGGCTGCGCAAGGTCACGCCCTTGGCGAGGGCGACCTGGTAGGCGTACACGTCCAGGCCGCGCTCCGCCACCACACGCGCGTCGAGGTTCTTCATGGTCCCGGCGGCGGCGTTTCGGGGGTTGGCGAAGGGCTCCTCGCCCCGCTCCTCGCGCTCCTCGTTGATGGCCGCGAAGCGCGAGCGCGGCAGGAACACCTCGCCGCGCACCTCGAGGTCCCCCGGGACGTCATTGCCTGCCAGGACCAGGGGGACCGCCCGGATGGCCCGGACGTTGCGCGTCACGTCGTCCCCCCGGACGCCGTCTCCCCGCGTCACGCCCCGCGCGAGCCGCCCCCTCTCGTAGAGGAGGGCCATCGACAGGCCGTCGATCTTCAGCTCGGCGGTGTAGTCCATCTCCCGCCGGCCCACGATGCGGAAGACGCGCTCCTCGAAGTCGCGGAGCTCGTCCTCGCTGTACGTGTTGTCGAGGCTGAGCATGGGAGTGCGGTGGACGAAGCTCGGGAACTCCGAGGACGGCGTCTCCCCAACGCGCTGCGTCGGGCTGTCGGGCGTGACGAGCTCGGGGAAGCGCGTCTCGAAGTCCCGCAGCTCGCGCTCGAGCCGGTCGTACTCCTCGTCGGAGATCTCGGGAGCGTTCAGGACGTAGTAGAGGCGCTCGTGCCGGCGGATCTCCTCGCGGAGGAAGCGGACCCGCGCCTCGGCCTGGTCGCGGGTCATCGACCCGCCGGCCCCGCGGCGCGGGCCCGAGCTTCGAGGGCGCGCGCCTCCCCGGCAAGCGCGCCGAGGCCGATGCCCCGCACGGGGGAGGCGCAGGCCCTGTCGAGGGCTTCGCGCACCGGGGTGTAGACGGCCAGGGCCCCCTTTGGGCTCTCGGCCTCGAGGCTCCGCCCGAGGTCCAAGCCGAGTCGCGCGGCCTCCCGCGCTTGAGGCAGTGGAGCCAGGAGGTCCACGGCCCGCGCGGTCCAACGGCCCGCCCGCGGCGCGTCGCCTTCCGGCAGGACCGCCCGCCCACGGGCGGCGTGATAGCGCACCCACGCGAGAGCCGAGCCGCCGTCCACCAGGCGCGGCCCCAGGACGAGGCCGAGTACCGTCACGGCGCCCAGAGCGAGGCTACCCCCTCGGCCCGACGCGGGTCGCGCTGAAGCAGGGCGGGGCACGGCCGACTCAGTGGTCGCGGGCGAGGATGAAGTCGGGCAGCGCCTCGAGGGCCTCGCGGTAGACGCTGCCCTCGAACGCCGCGAGGTCCCGCCGGGCTGCCGCGGCGTACTGCTCGGCGAGGCTCTGCGCCTGGTCCAGGGCGCCCGAGTCGCGGGCGAGGCGCACGATCTCCTCGCGGGACACCCGTCCGAACCCGCGGTCGGCCATGACGGCCGACACCCGGTCCACCGCCTCGCGGCCCGCCCGGCGCATGAGGAAGATGGCCGGAAGGGTCAGCTTGCCTTCCCGGAGGTCGTTGTTGACCGGCTTGCCCAGCACCTTTTCGTCCGCGGTGAAGTCGAGGAGGTCGTCCACCATCTGGAAGCAGATCCCGAGGTTGAGACCGTAGCGCCCCAGGGCCTGCTCCTTCTCCTCGGGAACGTCGCCCAGGATCCCGCCGATCCGAAGGCACGCCGAGAACAGGTCGGCGGTCTTCCTGCAGATGATGTCCAGGTGATCGCCCTCGCTCACCTGGAGGTTCCCGTTCCGCTCGATCTCGAGCAGCTCCCCTTCGATCATGCGGAGTGTCACGTCGGAGAGCAGGCGCAGGATCTTCAGGTTGTCCTGGGAGAGCGCCATGGACATCGACTTCGTGTAGAGGAAGTCCCCCAGGAGGACCGTGATGTCGTTGCCCCAGCGGCTGTTGACGCTCCGGCGGCCCCGGCGCACCGTGGCCTCGTCGATGATGTCGTCGTGGAGCAGCGTCGCCGTGTGGATGAACTCCACGACCGATGCGAGGAGGATCGCCCGCTCGCCCCTGTAACCGCAGAGGCGGCTCCCGAGGAGCAGCAGCGCGGGCCGGATGCGCTTGCCGCCCCCGCCGAGGATGTAGCGGCCGATCTCCCCCACGAGGCCCACGTCGGAGCGGAGCTGGCCCTCGAAGAGCGCTTCGACCTGCGCCAGATCGTCCTCCACGAGCTGGACGATGGCCTTGAGGTCGAGCACGCCGCGGCCGCCGATGGGGTCCACCGTTGCCAAGGCGCTACCTGTAGTTCGTGAACTGCATGTCGATGCCCAGGTCCGTCCCGCGGAGGAGGCGGATGACCGACTGCAGGTCGTCCCGGTTCTTCCCCGACACCCGGACCTGGTCGCCCTGGATCGCGGCCTGGACCTTGATCTTGGCGCTCTTGATGATCTTCACGATCTCCCGCGCCTTCTCCGACGGGATCCCCTTCTGGAGCGCGACCTTCTGCCGGACCGCACCTCCGAGGGCCTCCTCGACGCTGCCGAAGGTGAGGGCCTTCAGTGGGACGCTGCGCTTGACGAGGCGGCCCTCGAGGACGTCGCGGACGGCCTTGAGCTTGAACTCGTCGGACGAGGCCACGACGATCTCCTCACCCTGCAGCGTCACGTCGGAGCCGGTCCCCTTGAGGTCGAAGCGTGTGGAGATCTCCTTCATCGCCTGGGCGATGGCGTTCTTGACCTCCTGCATGTCCACGCTGCTCACCACGTCGAACGAACTCTCGGCCATGTCTCCTCGGATCAGGGAGATGCGTCCTGGCGCGACGCAAAGATTCCTAAAGGTGACGGATTCGTGCGGCGTTGTCAAACCTGGCCGCTGCCGCCCTCGTTTCGGGCCGACAGGCCGAACAGCCGGCGGAAATTGGCGAGGGTGGCTCGCCCGATCTCCTCGAGGCCCTGCCCTCGGAGCGCCGCCACCTTGCGGGCCACCTCGACCACGAACGCCGGCTCGTTGCGCTTGCCTCTGTGGGGCAGCGGCGCCAGGAACGGCGCGTCGGTCTCGACCAGCAACCGGTCCTCGGGCACCGTGCGGGCGACATGCTGGATCCCCTCGGCCCGGGGGAACGCCACGATGCCCGAGAACGACACGTAGAACCCCAGATCCAGCGCCCGACGCGCCAGCTCCGGGCCGCCGGTGAAGCAGTGGACGACCCCACCGGCCTCTCGAGCGCCCTCCTCTTCCAGGATGCCCGCGGTCTCGTCGTCGGCCTCTCTGGTGTGGACGATGAGCGGCAGGCCCAGCTCTCGCGCAAGGCGGACCTGGAGGCGGAAGACCTCCCGTTGCACGGGCCGCGGCGAGTGGTCGTAGTGGAAATCGAGCCCGGCCTCGCCTATGGCGACGATCCGCCCCTCGCGCGCCAGGCCGCGCAGCTCGTCCCATGTGGTCGCTGTGGCGAGGCGCGCCTCGTGGGGATGCACGCCGGCCGAGACCGGCAGCTCCAGGGCCTCGGCCACCCGCAGCGCCCGGAGATGGCCCTTCTCCTCGTCCACGCCGCCGACGAGCAGCATGTCCACGACTCCCGCTTCGCGCGCCCGGGCCAGGACCGCGTCGCGGTCGGCGTCGAACTGGGGCATGTCGATGTGGCAGTGGGAGTCGACCAGGGTCAGCATGGTGGGGAGACCGACGGCGTCACTTCACCGGGCACTGGACGTCGTTCCCGAGGTAACCGAGGGCCTTCATGTTCTCGCACTGGCTCGGGTCGGGGAACCGCTCGATGGCCTCGGTCGCCGTCACCCGCCGGCGGCCCAGGTCCAGCGTCCACTGGTGGAGCGCCTCGCGGAAGTACGCCGCGCGGATCGGCTCTTTCCATCGGACGTCCCGCGTCTCGCCCGGGTCGGAGACGAGGTCGAAGAGCCGCTCCTCCCCCGTGCGCGTGTCGTAGACGAACTTGAACGCCTCGTCGCGGAGGGCGTAGACGGGCCGGTCCCAGACCGTGCGCGACAGGACCGCCGGCTTGCCCGGCGCACCGGCCACGACGGGCAGCAGGCTCCGGCCCTCGAACTGCTCGTCGGAGCCCCCGCGGCCGAGAGCGCCGAAGAGGTCGGCGATCGTCGGCGCCAGGTCGAGGAGGTCCACGAGGCCGGCGACGCGTGCCCCCGCCGGCCCCTTGCCGGCCGGGAAGCGCACGACGAGCGGCACGTGCACCGCTTCCTCGTAAACGTGGACGTTGTGGCCGACCCAGCCGTGCTCGCTCATCCCCTCCCCGTGATCCGCCGCGACGATGAGGACCGTGCGGTCCCACAGCCCCTCGGCCTCGAGCGCCCGGCGCAGCGCCCCGACCTCCTGGTCGGCGAAGGCGAGGTTCCCGTCGTAGAGCCGCAGCAGATGCTCGCGCTCCTCGGCCGACAGCGACCGCCGGCCCTGGTTCCCGTCGGTGATCCAGGCGCCGAAGGCGACCGGGTCCTTCCGGAGAGCCGCCGGGATCGGCCCATCGGGGCCGAAGCGGGTGTTGAACGGCGGTGGCGGGTCGTACGGGAAGTGCGGCTCCCGGAAGTGCACGTAGGCGAAGAAGCGGCGGTCCTTGTGAGACTGGAGCCAGGGATGCACCGTCTTCCGGAAGACGTCGCCTTGGCTGCCGTACTGCCGGTACACCTCGTGGAACTCCGAGAACCCGCGGTCGAAGCCGAAGGCCGTCCCCGCCACGGAGTTGGCCACGAACCCGGCCGTGTGGATCCCCTGGGCGCCCAGGACCTCGGCGAGGGTCAGCCGGTCCTTCGGAAGGCGCGCCGAGAACGAGACCTCGCTGTGGTGCCGATCGGGGTGCTGCGACGTCCAGAGCGACGACATCGCGCCCAGGGTGTAGACGGCCGGCGTGAAGGCGTTCTCGAAGACGACTCCCTCGGCGGCGATGCGATCGATCTCGGGCGTCGTCGCCCGGCCGTAACCGTAGCAGCCCAGCTCGTGGGCCCGTGCCGCATCCAGGATCACCAGCACCACGTTGACGCCCGCGACCTCCTCGCGGAGCGACGCGCCCTCCGAGGCCTCCTCGGACGTGAGCGGAGCCGGCGCGAAGCCCTGGACGCTTCCCTCGACGCCCACGACCCGCGGAGCCGTCCACGTCCCCCAGGCGAAGCGGTCGTCGCCGCCGACCCCACCGACGTGCAACCCCAGACGCACGATGGTCCCGGCCGCCCCCGGAAGCCGCACGGCCACCTCGGCTACGCGCTTGTCGTGCGTCCCGATCACGCGCCGCCAGACCTCGCGCTCGTGCCCTGGCTGCGCCTCGACGGTGACGCGGAAGGACGCGGAGGCTCCGGCCGTCCGGGCCGCGGAGTGGAGGTCGGGGACGAAGCGCAGCTCGGCACGCGCCGGCAGCCGCAAGGCGTAACGAATGACCCCCGGTCCCACCTGCGTGAGCGTCGGGATGCCCGCGTTCTCCGCCACCGAGAACGGGCGGGGGGCGCCGCGACCGAGCAGGGCCTCGAGCGCCCCGTCGTCGGCGCGGCCCACGACCAGGCTGTAGAAAGAGGCCGCCAGCGCGCGCTTGTCGGGGTTCTTGGGGTCCGCGTCGGCCGGCGAGGCCGCCCGTGCGAACGCGAACCGCAGCCGGTTCTCCCCCGCGCGCTGCGCTTTCGCCGGGAGGCGGAGGCTGTAGCGGTGGCGCACGTCGTTCAAGACGAACCGCCCGACCTCGGTGCCGTTGAGCGAGACGACGACGCTCTGCTTCTTCACGCTGGCGTACGGGGCGAGGTCCACGACCGCAGCCCGCGCCACGACGTCGTCCCACGTGAGCGAGACCTCGGCCTGCCGCTTCGACCACAGGAAGCTGTCGCCCTCCGCTCCCCCCGCCTCCCGGTGGAATCCGTCGGCCTGGTGGGGCTCGGCGGCGGGAGTGCCGAAGAGGATCACGTCCCGCGACGACCACCGGTCCGCCACCGCGACCCGCCGGGCCAGGTCGTAGACCACGACCTTCGCCGCCGCGGGGCAGCCGACGGACGACATTGCCACGGAGACACAGAGGCACAGGGAGGACCACAGAGAAGATCGCGGGGGCGGCTGGGCCTGCCGTGTCCTCATTCTTCTCTGTGTATTCTCTGTGTCCCTGTGCCTCTGCGGGTAATCCTCGGACGGACTACTTGATCTTCGTGCCCGTCGCGACGTCGGCGTCGAACGTGCAGAGCACTGCCTTCCCGTCCACGGACGCGGCCAGCACCATGCCGTTCGACTCGACGCCCATCAGCTTGGCGGGCTTCAGGTTGGCCACCAGCGCGATCTTCTTCCCCACGAGGGCCTCGGCGGCGTAGCTCTCGGCGATGCCGGCCACGACCTGGCGCGTCTCTCCGCCCAGGTCCACCAGGAGCTTGATGAGCTTCTTCGACCCGGCCACCTTCTCGGCGGCGGTGATCTGCGCCACGCGCAGCTCCACCCTGGCGAAGTCGGCGATGTCGATCTTGTCGCCGGCGGCTGCGGGGGCCGGGTCGAAGAAGCTCATCAAGCTCCTGGTGGACCTGGGC
>JACQGI010000034.1 GCA_016199625.1 Acidobacteriota bacterium
ACGTCGTCCTGCTCGACGTGACGCCGCTGTCGCTCGGCAACGAGACGCTCGGCGGCGTGATGACGACGCTCATCGCGCGCAACACGACGATCCCGACGAAGAAGAGCGAGGTGTTCACGACGGCCGCGGACAACCAGCTGTCGGTGGAGGTCCACGTGCTCCAGGGCGAGCGGCCCATGGCCTCGGACAACCGCACCCTCGGGAAGTTCCAGCTCTCGGGGATCCCGGCGGCGCCGCGGGGCGTCCCGCAGATCGAGGTCACCTTCGACATCGACGCCAACGGGATCGTCAACGTCTCTGCGAAGGATCGGGCCACGAGCCGCAGCCAGGCCATCACGATCACCTCCTCCTCGGGCCTCTCGAAGGACGAGGTGGACCGGATGGTGAAGGAGGCGCAGTCCCACGCCGACGACGATCGGCGCCGCCAGGAGGAGATCGAGGTCCGCAACCGCGCCGACAGCCTGATCTACGCCACCGAGAAGACCCTCAAGGAGAACCGCGAGAAGGTGCCCGACGCCGACGCGGCTGCGGTGGAGTCGGCACTGACGGCCGCGCGGAAGGCCCTCGAGGAGGGCGGCAAGGACCGCATCGAGAAGGCGGCCGAGGACCTGACGAAGGCGGCGCACCGCCTGGCCGAGGTGCTGTACGAGAAGACGGGCGCGCCGCCGGCCGGCGACGCCGCAGGACCGGCGGGGGGGGCGGGCCCTGCAGAGGGCCCGGCGACCCCCGGCCCCTCCGGAGACGTGATCGACGCCGAGGTGGTCGACAAGAAGTGAAATGGACTTCTACGAGCTTCTCGGAGTCCGGAAGAGCGCCGGCACAGCGGAGATCCGGCGCGCCTACCAGAAGCTCGCGCGCCAGCTCCACCCGGACCTGAACCCCGGCGACCCCGTCGCCGTGGACCGATTCCGGGCGGTCTCGCGCGCCTTCGAGGTGCTCTCGGACCCACAGCGCCGGGGCGAGTACGACCGGGGCGAGACGCCCCCGCCGCCTGTATCGTCGGCCCCCGATGTCGGCTTCGAGGGATTCGACTTCACCGCCGAGGTGCGCGTCGAGGGCGTCGGCCTCCAGGAGATCTTCGGCTCGGTGGTGTCGGGGGCGATCCCCCAGGGCCAGCCCCAGCGGGGCGAGGATCTCGAGCAGGCGACCCGGATCAGCTTCGAGGAGTCGTTGCGGGGCGTGCGCCGTCAGGTCCATCTGGTCCGCCAGGACCACTGCCCGCTCTGCGAGGGGGCGGGCGAGGTGGCGTTCGGTCCGGTGCCGTGCCCCCGGTGTCACGGATCGGGGCGTGTGCGCGCCAGCCGCGGTCCCATGATCTTCTCCCGTCGCTGCCCCGACTGCGGCGCCACCGGGACGGTCGGGCGGCGCGCCTGCTCGCGTTGCCGCGGGGAGGGGCGCGCGTTGCAGACGGAGTCCCTCGACGTCCAGATCCCGGCGGGCGTGGCCGACGGCAGCCGTATCCGCGTCCCGGGCTGCGGCAACGCCGGCCGCCGGGGCGGCCCGCCCGGGGACCTCGTCCTCGCCGTCGAGGTCGCGCCGCACCCGGTCTTCCGCCGCGACGGGGACGACCTGCACTGCGAGGTGCCCGTGACCCTGGCCGAGGCGGCCCTGGGCGCACACATCGATGTCCCGACGCCCGAGGGGCCCGTGACCATCGGGATCCCCGCGGGAACGCAGAACGGCCAGCGCTTCCGCCTCCGCAAGCGCGGGATGCCCCGTCCCGGAGAGGCCGGGCGGGGCGACCTGTACATCGAGGCGCGGGTCGTCGTCCCCACCGTGACGGACGAGCGCGGGCGGGAGCTGGTCCTCGAGCTGGCCCGCTTGAACCCCCAGGACCCGCGGCAGGGGCTCCTGGAGCGGGCGAAGGAGTAGGCCGTGGCAAAGGGTCGCCGCGCGCGCAACGACCCGCCCGCCGAGCGGCGCCCTCCCGCCGGCAAGGGCAAGTACTACATGATCAGCGTGGTGGCCAAGGCGTACGGCATCCACCCCCAGACCCTGCGCCTGTACGAGCGCGAGGGGCTGCTCCGGCCGTCGCGCACCGAGGGCAACACGCGCCTCTACTCCGAGGAGGACCTGAAGCAGCTCGAGGTGATCCTGAACCTCACGCGCGACCTCGGGGTCAACCTCGCGGGCGTCGAGATCGTCCTGAACATGCGGCGGAAGATGGAGCAGATGCAGGGGGCGATGAACGACTTCGTGGCCTTCGTCCAGGAGGAGATGCACCGGGCCAACCGCGAGGGCTGGCAGGAGCGCCTGCAGCAGGCGCTGGTGAAGCTGCCCCCGACCCACATCGTGAAGGCTTCGCCCGAGCCGGCGCCGGCGGTGGAGGTGAGCGCCGCGCCTGCCGATGCCGGCGGCGGAAAACCGCGGCCCTGAGGGAGGCCCCGGTCTATAATCGACCCTCCGGCGCCCCCGCCATGACCTCCAAGAAGGATTCCGAGAAGAAGGCCGACCCGCCCGAGGGCGAGGAGAAGGAGAAGGCGCGAAGCGCCACCGTGGATTCGCTGAACGCCTACATGCGGGAGATCTCCCGCTTCCGGACCCTGACCGTCGACGAGGAGAAAGAGCTGGGACGCCGCATCCGGGAGGGCGACCGCGAGGCCCTGAACCGCATGGTCGAGGCGAACCTGCGTTTCGTCGTCTCGTACGCGAAGCGGTACCGCGGGCTGGGGTTGTCCTTCCTGGACCTCATCCACGAAGGCAACCTCGGGCTCATCGAGGCGGCCAAGCGCTTCGACCCCGAGCGCAACGTCAAGTTCATCTCCTACGCCGTGTGGTGGATCCGGCAGGCGATCTTCCACGCCCTCTCGGAGCACGCCCGCGCATTCCGCCTGCCCCAGAAGGTCTCGGGGCAGGTCTCGAAGGTGGAGAACGCCCGGGACCGGCTGCGGTTGGAGCTGGAGCGCACGCCCACCACCGAAGAGGTGGCTCACGAGACCGACCTCACCGTCGAGGAGGTGGAGGACCTGCTCCGGGTGGCGGGGGACGACCTGTCGCTCTCGACGGCTGTGGGCGAGGACGGCACCATGGAGCTGGGCGACACCCTGGAGCAGGACACGATCCCCGCCGTGGAGGGCGACCTGATCCGGGCGTCGTTCACCGAGCAGATCCAGGCCATGGTGGGGGAGCTGGACGAGAAGGAACGCGAAGTGATCAAGATGCGGTTCGGCCTCGACGGCGAGGAGCCGCGCACGCTCCAGGAGATCGGCGAGCTCCTGGGCCTGTCGCGGGAGCGGATCCGCCAGATCGAGAGCAGGGCCAAGGAGAAGCTGCGCCGCAACCAGATCGCCCAGGGGCTGAGGGGGTACCTGAACTGATGGCCGACTGTCCGACCTGCGGCGGGACCGGCTTCCAGATCGTGGATCGCGAGGGGCGGGAGTTCGCGCAGCCGTGCGGGTGCCGGAAGCCCTCCGGCGCTTCGGGCGACCGGCTCTTCGCCGCGTGCCGCATCCCGCCGCGGTACGAGCACTGCAGCCTGGCCAACTTCGAGCCCGGAACGCCATCGCTCCGCGCCGCCCTCGAGAAGGGGCTGAGCTACTGCGCGGGGTTCCCGTACATGGGCACCGACGAGGGCCTCGGGCTCCTCTTCACCGGGGACAACGGCGTCGGCAAGACGCACCTCGCCATGGCCGTCCTCCGCGAGCTCGTGACCACGAAGGGCGTCAGCGGGCAGTTCTGGGACTTCCACGAGCTGATCCGGGAGATCAAGAACTCCTACAACCCCGAGACCCGGACCACGGAGCTGCAGGTCCTGGAGCCGGTCGTGGAGACCGACGTCTTCGTCCTCGACGATCTCGGCGCCTGGAAGATGACCGACTGGATGAACGACACGCTCTTCTACATCCTGAACAGCCGCTACCTGGCCAAGCGCGCGACGCTCATCACGACGAACTTCCAGGACGTGGACCGGGAGGCGGCCCTCGCCGCCGACCAGCTCCGGCGCAAGGAGTTCCTCGTCGAGCGGATCGGCCAGCGCCTCCGCTCGCGCCTCATGGAGATGTGCCTCGTGATCCCCATGAACGGTCCGGACTGGCGGCAACTGCGCCAGTCCTCGAACCAGGTGGTGGTCCGCGGGTCCCGGTCGTGACCCTGGTCTCTCCCGAGACCCTGTTCGCCGCCGCCAACCTCGTCGTCGTCCCGGGCTGGGCCCTTCTCGTCTTGGCTCCAGGCTCGAAGTGGACGACCCGAGTCGTCGGCTCCAGCGTCCTCTCGCTGCTGCTGGCCACGCTCTACGTCGTGCTGCTCGCGGCCCGCTTCGGCGCCGCCGAAGGGGGCTTCGGTTCGCTGGCCGAGGTGGCAACGGTCTTCCGTGATCCGTACCTGCTCCTGGCGGGCTGGATCCATTACCTCGCCTTCGACCTGTTCGTCGGCGGGTGGGAAGTCCGCGACGCGCGCCGCCTCGGCCTGCCGCACTTCGCCGTGGTCCCTTGCCTCGTCCTCACCTTCGTCTTCGGACCCGCGGGCCTGCTCGCCTACTCCGCGCTGCGCTTGGGCCTGCGTCGCCGCGTCCTCGTCGAGGAATGACGGCGGGCGACAGCGCCGCACTCGACGACGACCTCGTCGCCGACCTGTACCGCGAGTCCCCTCGAGGCCTTCGCGTCTGACGGTCCGGGTCCTCACGATCGAACGCGCGGGCCGGTGCGGGCCTGGGCGGAACTTCCGCGTATAATCCGGTCCTGGTCATGCCCGAGCACATCGGTATCGTTGCCTGCTCCGCCGAGGGGGCAGCCCTCTGCTATCGGACCATCTGCCTGGAAGGTGCGGGGCATCTGGGGCCGCACGATCACCCCGAGGTCTCGATGCACACGCACCCGCTCGCCGAGTACATGAGATGCATCTACCGCGGCGACTGGCAGGGCGTGGGTGAGCTGATGCTCTCCTCGGCGAACAAGCTCGCGAGGATCGGGGCGGACTTCCTGATCTGCCCCGACAACACCATCCACCAGGCGCTTCCCGACGTGGAGCCGCGGTCGCCGCTGCCCTGGCTGCACATCGCTGAGGTCGTCGCCGGGGAGGCCGTGGAGCGCCGGTTCCGGCGTCTCGGCCTGACCGGGACTCGATACCTCGTGGAGAGCGACGTCTATCCAGAGAAACTGGCCGCGCGCGGGGTCGAGTATGTGCGCCCGAACGCCTCCGAGCGCGAGGAGATCAATCGGGTCATCTTCGACGAGCTCGTCTACGGCGTCTTCGAGCCCGAGGCCATCGCCTGCTTCCGGCGGGTCATCGGACGGATGAAGGACGAGGGTTGCGACGCCGTCGTGCTCGGCTGCACCGAGATCCCGTTGATCGTGAACGACGCGAACTCTCCGCTGCCCACGCTCGATTCCACACGGCTGCTCGCGCGTGCGGCGCTGCGCCGGGCGGTTCAGGGCGCAGCTGCCACGGCATGAGCGAGCTCCCCGACGATTCCGGCCGCCAGCGGCCACCAGGGTGCCATGGACAGTGAGGGCCAGGCGTGCTGAGGGAAGTGCTCGCCGAGCTTCGCGAGAAGACGGGGGCCGCTGCGGCGTTCGTCCTGGACAAGGATGGCCAGCTCGTCGAGGGGGCGGGCACCGACGGTCTCGGCCCGCAACCCCTCGTGGACTGGGTCGCGGGCTCCTCCGAGGGGCTCGTGCTCGCCGAGCAGGAGTTCACGATCCTGCGTCAGGACCCTGCTCCGCAGCCGCGAGGCGTCCATTGCCGACAGACCGACGCCGCGCATCTGCTCGTGGTCGTCTTCGACACGACAGTGACGCGCCTGGGGCTGGTCCGCCATCACTCCGCCGAAGCGGCCCGCCGCATGGCGGCGTTCACCTCCTAGGTCATCCCGCTCGAAACGAAGCCGAGGATCTTGCCGGCGAGGAGCGCCGTGGTGCCCGTGAAGCGCAGCCCCACCACGTGGAGGCCTTCGGGTGAGACGCGGTGCCATCGGGTCTCGGCGCCCAGGGCCACGTGGGTCGAGCCCTCGTGGGCCTGCAGGATGATCCGGATGAGGTCGCCCGGCTGCAGCTCCTCGGCCAGCTCCACCCGGCACCCGCTGCCGCTCACGTCCACGATCTGCCCGGGGACCCGGAGCTTCCGCGCGCGGATGTCGATCTCGACCTTCATGATCAGCGGCCGCCTCAGACGGTGGCGGCGCTCGGTGTGGTCGCTGGTGCCCACCCAGCCCGAGAGCCGCTTGGCCACCAGCACGAGCTCGTCGGCGCTCACGGGCTTCACGAGGTACGCGGCGACGCCGCGGGTGATGGCGTCGGTGAAGCTCTCGATGTCGGCGTCGTAGGCGAGGACGAGGACCGGGATTCCCTTCAAGCCCGGGTGAGCCTGCAGGCGACGCAGCGACGCGCCGCGAGTCTCGCGGTTGCCGGAGTCGTCCACGACCAGCAGCTTCAGCTCGGGGAACTCCTTGGTGGCCAGGACGTCGGCCTCGTGGGCGAGGGAGACGGTCATGCGCCCGCGGAGGAGCGTCGTCTCCACCCACGCGCGGTCGGCCCCGTCGGGACCCACCACCAGCGCGTAACCGGGCTGTGCTGCCCCCGGCGGTGCCGCTCCTGCCGGCGCCTCCTGGCTCATCGCGCCCCCGGCGGCCCTCAGCCGTCGCGGCCGCCTCCGCTCCGCCTATTGTGCCCCAGCCGCGAAGCCCCTCCCGCCCAGCGTCAGCAGGTAGGCCCGTACGGCCTCGATCTGCTTCCGCTGGTCCCCGCCGAGGATCTCGGGGAACGCGTTCATCTGCGGATCCTCGGGGAAGTTCGCCGGCATCTTGGTGCCGGGCATGATCCGCTGCGGGTCCGCCAGCCACTTCGCCAGCCAGTCGGTCCGCAGCCGCCGGGGCACGTTGGCCAGGTCCGGCGCCATGTCGGCCACGTCCTTGCCCTGGGGGAGCCGGCCCGCGACGACGTGGCAGCTCACGCACTGCCATTTCGCGAACAGGTCCCGGCCCGCGGCCAGCGTGGCCGCGGGGATCTCCGGCTGCGGCTCGTAGGGATACGGGACGTCGTCCTGCGCGGCGAAGTACCGCGTGATCGCGTTCAGGTCCTCCTCCGCGAACTCGAAGGTCGGCATCCGTACCTGGAGCCACGGGCGCACCTGCTCCGACGGATCCTTGAGGAACGCGTGGAGCCACGCGGTCTGGACCCGCGCGCCCTCGCCGATCTGGGACTTGTCGTTGAAGAGGATGGGCGGGGAGAGGGCCGGGGCCCGGAACCGGCCGTCCTCCACGTCCTTGCCTTCGGCGGCGAGCCGCTTCTCCTCGAGGTCCTGGATCACCGCCTTGATCGCGCCGCCCTTGGCGCCGACGACGTGACAGCCCTGACAGTTGTAGCTCCGCACGAGACGCCGGCCCTGTTCCACGTAGCGCTCGTCGGCCGAGAGGCGCTTCTGGGCGGCGAGAGGCACCTGCTCCTTGGTCAGCGACATGATGGCCGTGACCATGGCGTCGGCTTCGTCGCTCGCCAGGTGGAACTTGGGCATGCGCAGGAGCTCGTCCGGCTTCTTCTCCTTGTCGCGGTCGAAGACGCGCGGCTCCATGAGCTTGCGGTGCAGCCAGCCGGGCAGCGTGTGGGGGATGTCGTGCTCGAAACCGAAATCGAGCCGCTCGACGACCTTGCTGCCCTGCTCGGTCAGCTCGACGCCGATGGGCGACGTCTTCTCGAAGCCGGCGATCGTGTGGCAGCCGAAGCAGCCGTACCGCGCGATGGTCTTCTCGCCCAGGAACAGGGTCTTGTCCTTGTCGCCCATGGCCGCGAGCTTCTGGTCGGCCTGCTTGACCGTCTGGAGCGCCAGGAGGTACTCGCGGACGAGGGTGTCGCGGAGCGTGCCGTCCAAAGGCGGGCGCGGCCGCCCCTCGAACTCCTCGTTCTCGAGGCTCATGAGATAGGCCGTGACGTCGGCCGCCTCCCTCTCGGTGAGCCGCAGGTTCGGCATCCGTGTGTCGTGCCAGTAGCCCTTGGGGTTGCGGATCCAGGCGTAGAGCCAGCCGGCGTTCACCTTGCTCCCGGTCCCGTCGAGGTTGGGTCCGTGGGTCCTGAAGGAGGCCATGACGAGGCTGTCCACACCGCGCTTGTCGTCGCCGATCCTGTGGCAGGCGAGGCAGCCGACGGCCTCGAAGGCCTTGCGCCCGGCCGTGAGATCGCCCTTCGGGGGGTCGGGGAACCGATCTCGGGTGGACTTCTCGGTGAGGTAGGCCACGACGGCGTTGGCCTCCACGGCGTTGCGCGCCTCCTGCTCGGGGGTGTCGCGGACGGGCTGGCCCGCGTCGTCGTAGGTGTTCACGCGCACGCCCCAGACCTGGGGCATGCGCGTCGGCCGGAACGCTCGCGGCTCCTTGATCCAGCGGTAGATCCAGGCCTCGTCGGTCTTGGAAAGGATCTTGGTGAGGTCCGGGCCCACCTTGCGCAGGTTCTCCCAGCCCTTGATCTTGTGGCAACCGAAGCAGCCGTACCGCTCGACGAGCTGGATGCCGACGTTCAACCGGTCGGCTCTCGGCACCTCTACCACGTCGCGGTGGCACTTCGCGCACTGGGACTCCGTCGTGCCCTTGGCCATCATGGGCAGGTCCCAGTAGTGCAGGGCGTGGTACTCGGCGCTCTTCGTGTACTTGCCCCAGGCCTTCTCCTGTTCCTTCGTCGACGGGACGTGGGCGGCCTTCTGGAAGCCCGTGGCCCGCCCGCGCCCCTGGTGGCAGACGGTGCAGCCGACCTTGTCGATCGGGTGCGGTCCCTGGAGGTACAGCTCCAAGTTGGGGTGGGTCGTGAAGGGTTGACGCGCCGTTTCGTACCCTTTCTTGTCGATTCCGAGGTGGCAGGTCGTGCAGCGATCCACCTTGGGCGTAGGGGTGAAGACCACGTCGTCGTAGAGGTTGGCCGGCATCACCTGGTTGACCTTCAGGGACGGGTTGGCCATGTCGAGGATCGGCAGGTTGCGCGCGAAGGTGACGAAGCCCGGCTGGATCTTCGTCAGCCGCTCCTCGAGACGCGTGAGCTGGCCCAGGGTCTCCTTGGCCGCGGCCTCGGCGTCGAGGAACGCCTTCTTGACCTCCCGGACCTTGGCCGCCGCGGCATCGCGCTGCGCGATGACGTCCTCGAGCTCGAGGCGGTACGTCTGCCACTGGGCCTCGAGCTTGCGCAGGTGCTCGAGCCTCGAGGCCGCGCTCTTCGACCTCCCGTGGACCGCCTCGTCGTACTCGTAGCGGGCCACGTCGATCTTGGCCTTCGTGAAGCGGTGGTTCTGGTCCACGGCGTACCACGTGCCGTCGAGGGCCTCGTACTCCTTCTCGGCGGCTCGCACCTCGGCCCGCCGCGACGCCACCTGGCGCTCCCCCTCGGCGATCTGGGCCTCGAGGGAGCGCTTGCGCTCGACGCCGACCTTGCCCAGGGCCTCCTCGATCTGCTTCTCGGTGAGCTCGACCTCGATCTTGTTGAACTCGACCTGGTAGCGCTTCCACTCGCGGTCGTAGTCGTACCAGACCATGAGCGAGAGGGTGAGCAGCAGGCCGATGGAGGTGAGGGCGAAGACCAGGTTGAGCTTCAGGGTGCGCTCGGCCATCGCGGGGTCGCGGCCGGGCTCGGGCTTCACTGCCATGGGCTCCCTCGAGTAGAGATCAGACTTCGGTCAGATGTTGAAGAAGATCTCGGGCATCGCGATGATGTACTTCAGGTTGGCGGTCCAGCGCAGGATCATCTTGATGGGCAGCGCGACCATTCCCAGCAGCAGCATCACGAACACGCTGTACCGGAAGAAGCCCATCTTGTCGTAGAAGCGCTTGAGGCCGATGGGCAGGCCCGCCACGCGGTCCGAGCGCATGAGCAGCCCCGGGAGCACGCCGACGTAGACGAGCACCAGGAGGATCCCCGGCAGCTCGCGCACGAGCATGTTCGAGGGCAGGCGCGTCCCCAGCGTCTTCACCCAGACGTACTCCGAGAGGTTGACGTTGACCAGCGCCTCGAGCTTGTGGAGGTCCCAATACTCGTAGGGGCCGAAGAAGTTCCAGTTGGGTCCGCGCAGGAACGTTCCGAGGATCACGAGGAGCACCCACAGGATGAGGAACCCGAAGAGGAAGAAGGTGATCTCGGTCCGGCGCTCCCGGAAGGTGAAGTAACCGTTCCCCTTGGGGTTCGTGTCGATGTAGGGAATGGCCATGAGCCCCACGATGATGAGGCTGGGGAAGACGACCCCGGCGAGCCAGGGGTCGTAGTAGACCAGCATCTCTTGCAGGCCGAGGAAGTACCAGGGGGCCTTGCTGGGGTTGGGCGTGCGGGCAGGGTTGGCGGGCTCCTCGATGGGCGCCTGGAAGGCGATCCCCCAGGCGACCAGCACGATCGTCCCGATGACCATGCAGAGGAGCTCGGTGTAGACGAGGTCGGGCCAGACCCAGGTCTTCTGGTCCTCGCCCTCGCTGGCTTCCATGGGCTTCTGGCCGGCGGCGATGCGTGCGTCGTTCTGGTGGGCCTGGTACATGCTGAGCCAGACGAAGAAGCCCACGAGGAACAGCATCGCGACGATCGGCACGTTGTCGGGCTTCCGGACGATCAGCCCGAAGTCGGGGTCCAGCATCGAGACGGCCAGGAAGGCCGCGCCCCCGACGCCCAGCGCCAGCCAGAGCCTCGGCCGCCAGAACGACGGCCGCGGCAGCGCCACGAAGAACACGATGCTGCTGAGGGTGATGAAGAGCCAGGGCTTCGTCAGGAGGTTGACGACGTCCTTCAGGATATCGACCGCCGCCATGGCGTCGCCCTCCTAGACCGGGCCTGAGATGCCGCCGTCCTTGCGGACGCGCCAGAAGTGGACGGCCATCAGGATCCCGGCCACGAGCGGGATGCCCACGCAGTGGAGCACGTAGAAGCGCAGCAGCGCGCCCTCTCCGACGAAGCGCCCCCCGAGGAGCGCGAAGCGTGCGTCGGACCCCGCGTGGACCATGGGCACGTCCCCCAACGCCAGGAGCTGGGCCCCCGGCCCCTCGTGGCCCAGGAGCGGCGTCGCCCGGGCCATGTTGGAGCCGACGGTGATGGCCCAGATCGCGAGCTGGTCCCAGGGGAGCAGGTATCCCGTGAACGACAGGAGCAGCGTCAGGACGAGGAGGATGACCCCGACGTTCCAATTGAACTCCCGCGGCGGCTTGTAGGAGCCCGTCATGAAGACCCGGAACATGTGGAGCCAGACGCTGATCACCATGGCGTGGGCGCCCCAGCGGTGCAGCTCGCGCATGACACCGAGGGGCACCTGCTCGGCGAGGTCGATGATGTCCATGTACGCGTAGGCCACCGTCGGGCGGTAGTAGAACATCAGCAGCAGCCCCGTGAAGGTCTCCACGAGGAAGAGGAAGAACGTGAGGCCACCCATGCACCAGGTGAACTTCAGACGGATGCCGCTCTTGCGGATCTTCACCGGGTGGAGGTGCAGGAAGACGTTCGAGAAGACCACGAGCACCCGGTTGCGGCTGTTGTTGGGCATGCCGTGGCGGAAGACGGACTTCCACACCTGGGTGTCGGTGATGTAGTCCCAGGTGCGGGAGAGGAACGGCTTGGTCGGGGTGGTGGTGGCCATGCTCCCTCTCTGACGAGGACTCGGAACCCGCTAGGCTTTCAGGAACGACTCCGGCTTCTCCCACTCGCCCTTCTCCTGCTGGAACTTGACCGACTTGTCCACCAGGATCTGGCCGTCTTCGGAGAGGAGGATCCGCGCCCGTTCGAGGGGCCGCGGCGCGGGGCCCTCGAAGTTGACCCCCGTGCGGTAGAAGCCGCTCCCGTGGCAGGGGCACTTGAACTTGTTCTCCGCCGGCAGCCAGTTGGGCGAGCAGCCCAGGTGGGTGCAGACGGCGATGATCGCGTAGAAGCTGTCGGCCTCGCGGACGATCCACACGCCGAAAGCGTCCTTCCAGCGGGTGTCCACCTCGCCGACGTTGTACTCTCCGGGGAACCCCGCCTTGAAGGACTGGGGTGGCTCGAAGAGGACGTTCGGGAAGAGGAAGCGCCCCGTGGCGACCAGGCTCGAGGCGGTCGCCGCGGAGAAGGCCGCCCACCCGACGGGCAGCGACCATCGCATGAATCCGCGACGGGTGACGCCCTCGGCCTTGGCTTGGGTCGGCGGTGCCGCGGCCGGGGGACCGGCGGGAGCGTCCTTCTCGTCTGCCATCCAGGACCTCGCGCGTTGTGTGAATGAGGAAAACGGTCGGTATTCTATAGGCCGTCTGCTTCATGTCAAGGAAGGGCCTCGGGTCCTCAGTGAGCAAAGGGGCGCTGCGCCGCTCGCGTCGGGAGGGAATCCCGCCGCTCTCGGTGCTGCCTCCCCTGCGGGCGGGCCCGGTCGGCCGCGAACGGGCTACTCTTCCGGGCTGTCGAGGGCGATGCGGGCGGCCTCGCGCACCTTCAGGCTGGGGTCGCCCGCGCGGAGGGATTCGAGGGCGGCCCGGAGGGCGGGGTCGGAGAGCGCCGGGGCGGACGAGACGGCCTGGAGCACCGCGGCGTCCACCTGGTCCGGCGCGAGTCGCTCGGTCCCCGCGGTGCTCGGGACCTCGACCCGGGAGAGGTGGGCGCGGTCCATCATCTGCAAGAGGACCGGCGTGGCGCGACCATCGCCCCGGCGGGCGAGGGCGACGGCGGCGTTCCAGCGCACGTCGTCGGCCGCGTCGTCGAGGGCGCGGGCGAGGGCGGCGTGCGGCTCCTCGCCCGGGAACACGCCCAAGGCGTGGACGGCCGTCTTGCGGACCCCCCGGTCTTCGCTGCCGGCGAGGCGCAGGAGGGTGGGTGCCGACGCGGGGTCGCCGATCGATCCGAGGGCCCAGATCGCGTAGATGAGCGTCTGCGAATCGGTGTCGCGTCCCCCTTCGTCCAGCGTCTTCGTCAGGACCGGCACGGCCCGACGGTCCCCCAGGCGCCCGAGGGCCAGGGCCAGGTAACGCCGGACGAGCGGGTCGTCCTCCTTCGACTCCTCGTAGAGGGCGACGACCTCGTCGACGAACGCGGGGTCCTTCCTCGCGAGGTCCCTCTCGGCCTCCAGGGCGTTCGCCAGGGCGAAGGCCGCCTGCCAGCGCTTGATGTTGAATAGCCCGCCGCCGGCTCGCACCTCGGCCAGGTGCTGACGCGGGTTCTTTCCCTCGGCCGAGATGAGGCCGAAGACGACGAAGACCGCGACGCACACGGCCACGATGGCCATGGGGAAGATGAAGAACTGGAGGACGAGGAACGGGGTGGACTGCCTGTCCTCGCGGAGCGAGGGCCTGTCCTCGCGAAGCGAGGACTGCTCCTCGGCGGGCGTCTCGGACATCCCTAGGACCGCACCCGGTCCCGCAGCCGTCTCAGTGTGGCCTCGACGTCCAGGATGAGCGCCTCTGTCGTGTTGTCGAGCTGGTCGAGGCCCCGGTGGAACTGGGCGTAGTCGGCCTGCTGGGGCTCGTCGGCTTCGGCCAGGTTCTCGAGCCGGGCGGCCCATTCCATGAGGCTCTGCAGGCTGGCCTCGCCGTGGGAGTCCATGTGGGAGGACTCTGTCCGCCCGATATCCAGGCCACGGAGGAACGCGCCGATCTCACGCCGGCGGAGCTTCGCGCGCTCCACGACCGTCTGGAACGTCCGGCGCGCGGTCTGGGGCCGACCCGGAAGCAGCGGCTCGATGCTGCCGTCGAAGCGCTGGGCCATGGCGTGCATGACCCGCGAGAAGTCGGTCCGCAGCGACTCCGGGTCGGTCGCGCCCGGCCGCTTGGACAGCAGCTCCTCGACTCCGGCCGGGCCGTTCGGATGCTCGGCGGCGACGCAGCCCCGGAAGAAGTACTGGATCTCCTCGGGTGTTTGCGGGCCCCCAGGGATCAGGATCTCGCCGATTCCAACGATCTCGCCGCTCGCCCCCCGGCGCGGCCCGCGATCGCGACGCGACGACTTGCGCGGCGCAGGGTGGTGGCCCTGGGGCTTCGTCCCGGCCGGTCCGGCAGCCGCCCCCGCGGCCGGCGCGCCCCTGGCGGGAGCTGCGGCCGGGGCCTTCGCCGCGGGCTTGGCCGGCGCTTTCTTGCCCGGCTTGGGCGCTGCCGGCTTGGGCGCCGGCTTGTGAGCGGCCGCGCTCTTGCCCTTGGCCTTGCCCTTGGCCTTGGTCTTCTTCTTTGAAGACGCCATCGCCGCCTCCTCGGGCAGGCACTTCTCCGGGTGCTTCAGCTTCCTCGGGAGGTCTTGGACGAAGAAGAAACTCCCCGAAGCGGTGGAGCCTTGGGGGCCCCAAGCGGCGGGGAGTGTATCACATAGGCGGCGTCGCCCGGGTCTCGCTCCGCCGAGACCCGTCGCGTCCGTCCGCCGGCCTAGCCGTTGGCGACTTCGGCGAGGCGGCGGCGGCTCTCGAGGATCAGGTCCTCTGTCTCCTCGGTCAGGCGACGCGACAGGCGCCGGCGGGTCTCACGGCCCGACGCCGGCGCCGTGAACAGGC
Organism: Acidobacteriota bacterium; assembly: GCA_016199625.1. Classification (GTDB taxonomy): domain Bacteria; phylum Acidobacteriota; class Vicinamibacteria; order Fen-336; family Fen-336; genus JACQGI01. The sequence continues at coordinate 14,377 of JACQGI010000034.1, forward strand.
CGACCGCCGCGCCGATCGCCGCTCCCGCGAGGGCCCATCCGAGGTGCTTCAGCTTGGGGGTCACTCGATCTCCTCCTTCCCGTCTCCTACCAGGACATACGAGCAAGACGTGTGCCGGGGTCTGTGTTTTCTCGTAAGAGGAAGGATCGAAGGGACTTGGCTGATTCCGACGGATGCTCGCCCTGCCCCGGGGTGTGGCTACGGCACCTCAGCTGTTGCTTCCGCCAAACGTCATCTGGCGGATCAGCGCCTCGTCCTTGCTCCCCTGGCGCTGTTCGTAGAACTCCTGGAGGACCGCGCGGACGTGGGGGTGGCTCGTCGCGATGCGGTCGAGGGTCGGCTTGTCGAGCTCGAGCAGCTCACAACGCGAGGCGGCCGTGACCGTGGCGGTGCGGGGCCCCCCGGTCAGCACCGAGATCTCGCCGAAGAACGAACCCTCGCCCATCTCGCGCACCTGGACGTGCCGCCCGGCGGGATTGCGAATGAACGCCTTCACGACCCCCGTCGTGAGGACGAAGAGGCTGTCGCCGGGCTCGCCTTCCGTGATGATGATGTCCCCGGGACCGAAGTCGAGGAGCCGCATCCCGTGCATCACCTCGAGCAGCTCCTCCTCCGAGAAGTCGCTGAAGAGGGGACTCGCCACGGCGGGACGAGGGCCGCCGCCCGTCGACGGGGGCGGCTCGGCCGCCTCGTGGGCCACCTCCACCAGCTCGAGGCCGAAGGCCTCCTCGCTCATGGGCTCCACCTCGGCGCCCTCCTCTGGAGCCGCTGGGGTCTCTGGCGCCTGTGGAGGGGGCGCGGCGGCGGGGGCCTCCATCCCGATCTCGGGGAGAGGCCCGGACGCCGGAGCGCCCGGAACGATGAAGGTTCCCGTGGGGGTGAAGGCGCCCGTGGTCCCGCGACCCTTCTCCTGGTGAATGAGCGACGCGAGCTTCTTCTCGACGTCGGCCCGGCCCGGCTCGATCTTCTCGATCTTCTTGAGGACGGCGATCGCTTTCGCGGCGAAACCCTCGAGGGCGTACTCGTCGGCGAGGCCGATGAGGATCGGGATCGCCTCCCTGCCCTTGCCGGCCATCACCAGGACCTCGGCGAGCTGATGGCGCATGCGCGGGTCCCGGCTGCCCAGGCGGAACTGCTCGCGGAGGACCTCGACGGCCCGGGAGTACTTCTTGCGGGCGATGAGCTCCTCGACGCTCAGGTCCTTGTCGCCGCGCAGCCAGGCGAGAGGCATTGGAGAGGCTCCGCGCCGAGGGTACGGGCGCCGCCCCCGCCGTGTCAAGGAATCGGAGCTGGGCTAGAATGTCTCGTCCCTTCCGCGCACCCGAGGCCATGAGCGACTCCCTGCTCCTGCAGGACCTCCGCCAGCACCTGGCGACGCTCCACAAGCGCCGCGGCCTCGTCGCGACCAGCGTGGGCGTGAGCCTTCTCGTCGCGACGCTGTACAACTACACCTCGCGCCCGCTCTACCAGGCCACGGCCCAGATCCTCATCGACCGCGACACGCCGAACGTGCTGCCGACCCGGGAGCTGATGGAGGCCCCGAAGGGGGCCGACTACTACGAGACGCAGTACGAGCTGCTCCGGGGCCGCAGCCTGGCGGAGCGGGTGGTGGAGAGGCTGGAGCTGCAGAAGCAGGCCGAGTTCCAGACCGGCCCGCTCCTCACCCCGTGGGAGCGCCTCCGCCGCCTCGCCGGGAGCCGGCCTTCTTCGCCCACCGTGGACCGCGACGGCGTCCCTCTGCCGCCCGTCGTGGCGGCGTTCCGGTCGCGCCTGGGCGTCGAGCCCGTCGCGGGAAGCCGCCTCGTGAACCTGCGCTTCCGCGCCTACGACCCGCTCCTCGCCGCCCAGGCGGTGAACGCCTTGGCCCAGCTCTACATCGAGCAGTCCCTCGAGTTCCGCTACACGACGTCGGCCGAGGCGACGGGCTGGCTGTCCGAGCGCCTCGCCGAGCAGCAGAAGAAGGTGGACGCGGCGGAGAAGAGGCTGCAGGCCTATCGCGAGCGCGAGGGCCTCGTGAACGTCGAGGAGCGCCAGGGGCTCGTGGACCAGAAGCTCGCGACCCTCACCGGCTCCGTCATGACCGCCCGGACCGAGCGCATCACCCGGGAGACGCTCTTTCGGCAGATGGCGGGCCTCTCGCCGGAGCAGCTCGCTACGTTCCCCTCCGTCCTGGAGAACGCCGTGGTCCAGGGCTTGCGCGCGCGTCTCGCCCAGCTCGACGAAGAGGAGGCCCGCCTCTCGGAGACCCTCGGGGACCTCCACCCGGAGATGGTAAAGGTGCGCGCACGGATCAAGGCCGCCGAGGACAAGCTTCAGGCCGAGATCCAGGGCATCGTCCGCTCGGCGCGCAGCGCCTACGAGACCGCGCTGCTCCAGGAGAACCGTCTCCAGGAGAGCCTCGACCTGGTCAAGCAGGAGGCCCTCGTCGTGAACCGCAAGGCGATCGAGCTGGGGGCCCTCACGCGCGACGTCGAGAGCCACCAGCAGCTCCTCCGCGAGCTGCTGAACCGGACGAAGGAGACCGGCCTCGAGACCGAGCTGAAGTCCACGAACCTGCGGGTCGTCGAGAAGGCCGAGGTCCCGCGCGCGCCGATCCTCCCGCGGCGGATGTGGAACTACCAGGTGGCCCTCCTGGTGGGCCTCCTGGTCGGCGTCGGGCTGTCGGTGCTCTTCGAGCACCTGGACAACACCATCAAGACCCCCGAAGACGTGAAGGGCCACCTGGGGCTGCCTTTCCTGGGCATGGTCCCGGAGGTGTCGCCGGCGCCGGGGCCGGCGGGGGAGGGCGACGCCGCGGTGCCGCTCGTGGTGCGAGATCCCCAATCCGCCGTGGCCGAGGCCTACCGCGTGCTGCGGACCAACCTCATCTTCTCGTCGGCCGAGACCACCGGGCGCGTCCTCATGGTGAGCAGCGCGAACCCGGGCGAGGGCAAGACGACCACCGTGGCGAACCTCGCGGCCTCCCTCGCGGAGAACGGCGCCCGGGTCCTCGCCGTGGAGGCCGACCTGCGGCGCCCGACGATCCACCACCACTTCGGCGTCGAGAAGAGCCCGGGGCTCTCCGACGTCATCGTCGGCCACTGCCCGCCGTCGCAGGCCGTGGTGGCGACGCGCGTGCACGGGCTCTCGGTGTTGCCCTGCGGCTACGTGCCGCCGAACCCGGCGGAGCTGCTCGGTTCGGGGAGCATGCGCGAGGTCATCGCCACCCTGCGGAAGCGCTACGACTGGGTCCTCATCGACGCACCTCCGATCCTCGCCATGGCCGATACGCCCGTCCTCTGCCCGTACGTGGACGGCGTCGTGCTCGTGGTGTGGGCGGAGAACTGCACCCGGCCCGCCGTGCAGCGCTCCATCGACCAGGTGATCCGCGTCGGAGGCAAGCTGACGGGCGTCGTCCTCAACAAGGTCGACCTCGAGCGGAACTCTTACTACTACAGCCAGTACTACGGCGAGTACTACCGGACGTACTACGCAGAGGGCGCGGGCCAGCGCAGCCCGCAGGCCGGGGCGTCCGTCGAGAGCATCCGCAGGTCGTAGCGCTCTCCTTGATCGGGTCGTCGACCGAACGCTGAGGTGGGTCCGCAAGCCATGAGATTGGAGCGCGGCCGTGCCTCCTGAGGCGGCGGATCCGCTCGTCGGCCAGGTCCTCTCGCACTACGAGATCCTCGAGCGGCTCGGCGCCGGAGGGATGGGCGTGCTCTACCGCGCCCGCGACACGCGTCTCGACCGGACGATCGCGCTGAAGCTCCTGCGTCCGGAGATGCTCGGGGACGCCGAGCGACGCCGGCGGTTCATCCAGGAGGCCCGCGCCGCCTCGGCCCTCAACCACCCCGGGATCGTCACCGTCCACGAGATCGATCACGATCCGGCTACGGACACGGACTTCATCGCGATGGAGCTGGTGGAGGGCCAGTCGCTCGAGCGGCGGCTCGCGCGGAGCGCGCTGCCGCTCCCGGAGGGTCTCCGGCTGGCTTGCGACATCGCGGAAGCGCTGGCCGCCGCCCACGCCGCCGGCATCGTTCACCGCGACGTGAAGCCGGCCAACGTGATGGTCACGCGGAGCGACCGGATCAAGGTGCTCGACTTCGGATTGGCGAAGCAGACGTTGACCGGCCCGCCGAGGGCGGATGAGGCCTCGGGAGCGACCGTCACGACCGCCCCTCGGACCGTCGAGGGCGTGATCCTCGGAACGCCGGCCTACATGTCTCCCGAACAGGCTCAGGGTCACCCCGTCGACGTCCGCTCCGACGTCTTCTCCCTGGGGGTCGTGCTGTACGAGATGCTGGCCGGCCGGCGGCCGTTCGCCGGCGAGTCACACGTGGCGGTGTTGGGCGCGATCCTTCACGAGAACCCGCCCCTGCTGCGGCAACTGCGCCGCGAGGTCCCGGCGGACCTCGAGCGGGTGGTGGAACGGTGCCTTCGGAAGGATCCGGCGCGGCGCTACGACACGGCGCTCGCGCTGCGGGACGACCTGCTGGCCTGTCGCGCGCGCTTCGAGGCGCGCCGCTCGGGGTGGCGGGCGCTGCTGCACCGGCCGGCCTTCCTCGTGGCGGCCGCGCTGCTCCTCGCCGCGGCCGTCGCCGGGGCCGCACGGCTCCGCGAGCGCCGGGCCCGGGAGGCGGTGGGCGAGGTGGCGCGTCTGGCCGAAGACGACCTCCGTCCGCAGGCCTTCCGGCTGGCACGCGACGCGCGAGCCGTGCTCTCGGATGACCCGCAGCTCGAGAGGCTCTGGCAGGCCGTGTCCCTCAACGCCTCCATTCGCAGCGAACCGCCGGGCGCGGAGATCTGGTTCAAGCCCTACGACGAGCCCGAAGCGGAGTGGCAGCGTCTCGGCGCGGCGCCGTTCGACGGGCCGGCGCCCGGAGGCAACCTGCGGGTGCGCTTCGTCAAGGACGGGTTCGAGACCGTCGAGGAGGCCGTCTCTCAGATGAAGCTGCTCAGCTCCCTGCACGTGCGGCTGACGCCGTCGGCCGACGTCCCAGCGGGGATGGTCGCGGTGCCCGGTGGCCCGTTCCAGTACCGCTTTGCGCGGGAGGCGAGGCTGGACGACTTCTGGCTCGATCGCCACGAGGTCACGAACCGCCAGTTCAAGGAGTTCGTCGACAAGGGCGGCTACAAGGACCGCCGCTACTGGAGGGAGGTCTTCCGCGAGGACGGGCGGACGCTGGCCTGGGAGGATGCCATGGTCCGGTTCCGCGATGCCACGGGTCGGCCCGGACCCGCCGGCTGGGAGCTCGGCACCTATCCCGAGGGACGCGCCCAGGAGCCGGTGGGAGGCGTGAGCTGGTACGAAGCCGCCGCGTACGCCGAGTACTCGGGTCGGCGCCTGCCGACCCTGCTCCACTGGTACAAGGCGGCCGAGCCGGCGCACTTCTCGGAGATCCTTCTCTTCAGCAACTTCTCGGGCGAGGGCCCCTCTCCCGTGGGCGAGCGGCCGGGTCTCGGCCCGTATGGGACCTACGACATGGCCGGCAACGTGCGCGAGTGGAGCGCGACGGCCGCGGGGGAGAAGCGCTACGCGCTGGGCGGTTCGTGGAACGATCCCACGTACCTGTACACCGGTCCCGACGCCCTGCCGCCCTTCGAGCGGCCGGCAACCGTCGGCTTACGCTGCGCGCTGTACCCGCGGCCCCCGTCCGCGGAAGCGTCGGCACCCGTCGAGGTCGTCTTCCCCGACCGGTCTCGGGAACAGCCCGTCTCCGACGAGGTGTTCGCCGCCTTCCGGCGGCTGTACTCCTACGACCGCAGCGATCTGAGCGCGTCCGCTCCGGAGCGCGTGGAAGAGACCGAGCACTGGGTCAAGGAGAGGCTGAGCTTCGCGGCCGCGTACGGCGGCGAGCGCATACCGGCCTACCTGTTCCTGCCGCGCTCCGCGCGGCCACCGTACCAGACGATCGTCTACTTCCCGTCCGGCGGCGCTGCCTTCCTGCCTTCAGGCGAGAGGCTCGGGCTCCTCGAGTTCGGCTACGTCGTTCGCAGCGGTCGTGCGGTGCTGTTCCCCGTTTACAAGGGAACCTACGAGCGCGGTCTTGGCAGGAGGGTCGGGGGCCCCGGCGAGCTACGGGACCTCGTTGTGCAGGCTGTCAAAGACCTCGGCCGCGCCCTCGATTATCTCGAGACGCGGCCCGACCTCGATCGGTCGCGGATCGCTTTCCTCGGCAGGAGCTTGGGCGCCGACATCGGGGTCCTCGTGGGCGCCCTCGACCCTCGCCTGCGGACCCTGGTCCTCCTCGGCACGGGCCTCAGGGCGGAGCCGGAGCCGCCGGAGATCGAGAGGCTGAACTTTGCGCCGCGGGTCAAGATGCCCGTGCTCATGATCAACGGGCGCGACGATTTCATGATCCCTCACGAGTCGTCGCAGGAGCCGCTCTTCCGCTTGCTCGGCACCCTGAGAAAGACAAGCGCCACTTCCTCTTCGACGGCGGACACGTCGCGCCGCGGACCCAGCCTGTCATCCGGGAAGTACTCGACTGGCTCGATCGCACTCTCGGCCCGGTGGCCTCGGCCTCGTGACGGGGCTGCGACGCAGCCTTGTAGCCGCTGGCCCGGCTCGCCGCTGACCAGGCTTACGGCGCGACGAGGAGCGACGCCCGCCGAGCCAGGTCGAAGAGCTCCGGCGCCACGCCTTCGAGGTTGCAGAGGAACACCACGGCGAGGGCACGGTCGGGCTGCATGTAGAGCAGCGTGCTCACCTGCGGCTGGCCGCCGTTGTGCCAGAGCTCCCTCCGGCCCTTGAAGCGGCTGATCCGCCAGCCGAGGGCGTACTCGGTGAGCTTCCCGTCGCGGGTGCGCTGGGGGGCGAACATCCGCTCGAGGGCTTCCGTCCCGAGCAGCGTTCCCGATTGCAGCGCCGCGGCGAAACGGCCCACGTCCGGCGCAGTGGCGACGAGACCGCCCCCGGGGACCTTGTAGCTCGTGTCCGTCAGGATCGCGTTCCGCAGCTCGCCCGAGGCGCGGCGGACGTAGCCGGCGGCCCGGCCCGGGATGATCGCGAAGACGTCGTCCAGCCCCGCTCGCTCCATCCCCGCGGGCGCGAAGACGTTCTCCTGGAGATAGTCCGCGAACCGCACGCCCGCCACGGACTCGACCGCGCAGCCCAGAAGACAGTATCCGTAGGTGGAATAGAGGGCGCCCGTGCCCGGCTCGTGGACGAGCGGGTCGTCCTTGAAGACCGCGAGGGCGTCCACGACGCCCGCGTAGTGACGGGTGAGACCCCACTCCTCGTCGGCCACGTGGCGTACGCCGCCCTGGTGCGCGAGGAGCAGCCGTGCGGTCAGGGGCCACGGCTTCTCGGGGAACGCTGGGACGTAGGCCTGGATGGGCGAGTCGAGGTCCAGCTTGCCCTTGTCGGCGAGCTGGAGCACGGCGGTCGCCGTGATCGGCTTGGCGAGCGAGGCGATGCGGTAGACGGTGTCGGGGCGCGCCGGGACCTCGTGCTCGAGGTCGCCGACGCCCCAGGCGCCGGTCCATCGCACGCGGCCGTCGAGGGCGACCGCGGCGGACAACCCGGGGATCCCTCGCTGGGCGACCTCGGCGGCCACGGCCGCCTCGAGGCTCTCGCGCACCGCCGGCGGAAGGCCCTCCTCCGGAGCCTGGGCCGCGGCCGTTCCCGCGAGGAGCGCCAGGCCCACGGCGAGAGTCACTCGAGCCAATCGCGATCCTTGAGCTTCTTCGGCAGGTACTCCTCGGTGATGAAGCTGATGCCCCGGCGCGAGAGCGCTTCGAGCTCGAACTTCTGGCCGCTCCTCACCATCTCCTGGATCTCCCGCTGCCACTGCGCCTTCTTGAACCACGGATAGGCGAGCATCTGCTTGGCCCGGTTGTTGTCGCCGTCGTCCATCTTGATGGAGACGTTGCTCGGGATCTCGTACTTGTCCTTGTCGAAGGACGACAGGCCGACGAACCGCGCATCGGGCACGGCCATGCGCATGGACTCGTAGGCCAGGTTGATCGAGCCCTGTTTCATCACGCTGTAGATGTAGAAGCCCCACGGGTCGTTGTCGACGAGCACGTAGACGGGCAGCTCGAGCTCGTGGTGCAGGCGGTGTACGAGCCGCCGCACGCCGCGCGGCGGCTGGCCCCCGCCCTGGACGATGATGCACTGGTTCCGCTTCCAGTACTTGTCTTCGTTGAAGCGCGTCCACACGGCGTCCTTCTCGATCAGCAGGACGTACCTGGCCTCGTGCCTGCGGAAGTTGATGACGTTCGCTTCGACGATGGACGGCACTGCCCAACCCCCGGAGCCCATCCGGCGCAGGTCGATGGTGTCGCCGCTGTCGGTGATGGTGATGGGGCCGACCATGGAGCCCTTGCGTGCGGCGAACAGGTGCAGCTCCTCGCGCAGGGCGTCGAGCGTCACCTCCAGGTCCTCGATGATCGGGTCGGATTCGTCCTGCTCCTCGAAGGTGTTCTGGCGCGTGTCGCCGATGGTGTGCTTGGCGACGTAGTACAGGTCGCGGATGCTGGTGGTCTTGCCCGATTCGATGAGCTCCTTGCAGGCCTCGCTCACGAGGAAGGTCTGCATGAACTTCTTCGCCATCGACACGTTGAAGAAGTAGCGCTTCTGCCTCTGGTTGCCCAGCTCGACCAGACGCCTCTTCTCGCTCCAACTGACGTTGGCGAGGGAGCGCACGGGGATGTCGAGGAACGGGTTCTTCCCGCCCGCGACCGTCTTCAACACGCTCTCGGCCAGCTTCTCGATCTTGGCCGTCGTCTTCCTGGCGATGGCGTCCTTCGCTCGGCGGGAGGGAATCCCGCCTCGCTCTCTGGGGCCGGTCCGCTTCGCGGACGCGTCTGGGCGCGCGGACACTATGCCTCCTCCGCCGCGGACCGGGCCTTCGCCCGCTGCCTGGCCTCGCGCGCCTCGAGCTCCATGGCCTTCTGTTCCTCCTTCATCTCCGCTGCGGTGACCTTGTGCGCGACCTGCAGGAACTCCCTCTTGATGGGGCCGGGCTTCCGGCCGGTGATCTTCCCGATCGCGGCGGCGACCTCCTCGATGTACAGCTCGAAGATGCTGCGCCGCTGCGCCTGGTAGTCGGCGGCCTTGCGCTTCCGTATGAACGTGGCCAGCTTGCGGCCGCACTCCTGCGCCGCGAGCTGGATCTCCTTCGTGATGTCCGGATAGTGGGCCACGGCCTCCTTGGACTCGCTGGTGAACGGCACCCAGACCGAGGCGATGTGCACGAGGAGCGCCATCGGTCCCACGGGGAGGGAGCCCTTGGGCTGGCTCAGCAGGTAGTTGCGCCAGTCGGTCCGCACGACGGCGTCGGTGATGCCGCAGGCGCCGCGCTGGAACAGGAGCGGGACGCGGTTGGCGAAGCGGAAGAGCTCGATGGTCTTGTCGGCAGGCCAGCTCCCGCCGTAGGCGAGTCCGACCTCCACCTGGAACGGGTTGCCGCGGTACACCTTCGGCGAGCGGGTCACCGTGGCGATGAAGTAGTTGTGGCCCTTGATCTTCTCGACACCGTCTTCGGGAGGCGCGTCGGGGATCGAGGGCTGCGCGGACGGCTCCGCCGGCCGCTTGCCGGCGGCGCTCTTCCCGGCCTTCCTCGCCGGCTTCATGCCGGCCGAGTCGAGGTCGAGCTGGGCGTTCTCGTCCCCGCCCTCACCCTCGCTCTCGATCACGTTCAGGAAGCTGACGAGCCCCTTCCGCATGAGCTCGTCGCCGATCGGGCTCAGGCAGTTCGTCGGGGGGCTCATGAGCCTGGTGTCGGCGATGGCCTTGTGCAGCTCCTCGGCCATGGCTCGGTGCGCGCCGACCTCGCGCGGCCGCACCGTCTTCTTGGCCCAGGGCACCCTGGCCAGGATCTCGTCGGCGGACTGGGCCGAGACACGGCTGAAGGCCGTGTGCAGGAAGCCGCGGACGTCGTGGCTCTTGGACTCCTGCGCCATGAGCATGAGGGCGCCGAGCTCGACGCCGTGCGGATGCGGCCGGATCTCGACGGCCTCCTTGGGCAGCTCCGTCGTGGCCCGCGGGAAGGTCAGGGTCTCGTTGCCGGGCCGGTCGGCGTTCGCGCGCTGGGCGGCGCCGACGGGCCGCGTGTAGTGGATGGCCGCGTGCGGGTTCGCGAGGGCCGTGTGCTCGACGTACCGGTTCACGAACCGCTGGCCCTGCTGCCAGTTGGCCACGATCTCGAGCTCGACGCGGGTCCCGTGCTCCTGGTGCCACTGGGGAAGGGTCTCGTCGTGGGTCACGACCGGCTCGTTCTTGCGGGTGTCGAGCTGGATGTCGAAGACGTGGGCGGCCTTGCCCTTGCCCACGCGGCTGGTCACGCGGATCGGCTTGCCCGTGGTGAGCTGTCCGTACATCGCCGCCGCGGAGATCCCGATGCCTTGCTGACCACGGGCTTGCTTCAGCCGATGGAACTTCGAGCCGTACAGCAGCTTGCCGAAGATCTTCGGCACCTGGGTCTTGACGATCCCGGGGCCGTTGTCCTGGACGACGACGACGAAGCGGCCTTCGCCCTTGGTCAGCTCGGCGTTCCCCTTCTTGGCCTCCAGCGCGAGGTCGTGGACTTCGACGTGAAGCTCGGGCAGGAGGCCGGCCTCCTCGCACGCGTCGAGGGAGTTGTCGACGGCTTCCTTGATCGTGGTGAGGAGCGCCTTCGAGGGGTTGTCGAAGCCCAGGAGGTGGCGGTTCTTGACGAAGAACTCGGAGACCGAGATCTCGCGCTGCTTCTGGGCGAGGGACTCGGCCGTGACCCGCGGGCCTTCGGGCTTCCCTTCCGGCCTGGCGGCCGGCTTCCCGGGGGGTTCCTTCGCCGCGGGCGCCTTCGCAGCCGGGGCCTTGACCGCCGGCGTTTTCGCGGCGTCGGCCCTGGGGGCCGGTTTCGCCTTCGCCGGCGCGCCCTTGCCGGGGCCCGCCTTTCGCGCGGCGTCCTCGAAGAGTGCGAGCTGGGGCCGGTCGACCTTGCGGCCCTTCTTCGCCGGGGGGACCGTCTTCCTCGCCGTCGCGGCCTTGGCCAAGCCTTCTCCTCCTTCGCGAAGCCCCGCAGTCTAGCACGGCCCGGAGCGGCCTCGGCTCACCCTAAAGCAGGATCGGGTCCTACCGGGACCGTTCTCCCGTTCCCCCGCCGCGACGCGCGGCCTGCGGGCCACGTTGTGTATGATGCCGTCCCTCGTGAAGCGCTCGAGAGTGAGGTCCGCATGAAACCGGGCTTCGGCGCACGCGCGTGCGCCCTCGCGTTCCTGACCGCAGCCGCCACTCTCTTTCTCCAGGTCCTCGTGCACCGGATCGTGGCGGCGCGGCTGCTGAACAACTTCGCCTTCGCCGTCATCTCCCTCACGATGCTCGGATTCGCGCTCTCCGGAGTGATCCTGACGCGCCTGCTACCGACCTTCCTCGCCCGCATCGAGGACGCGGCATCCTCCTGTGCGTCCTGCTTCGTCATCACGGCCCTGGCGAGTGCGGTTCTGTTCTACCACTCGGACGTCTCACAGGCGGCGCACTCGCGCTCGGCGTTCGTCGGGTCCGTCGTCGCCGCCTTGCCACATGCGCTGCTCCTCGCCGCGCCGTTCGCCTTCTGTGGGCTGGTCCTGGGTGCGCTCCTCGCCGGGCCCGAGCTGTCGACACGTCGTATCTACTTCTTCGACCTGCTCGGGTCGGGCACGGGGGCCATCGCCGTGATCCCGGCCATCTCGAGCCTCGGGGCCGAGAACGCGTTGCTCCTCGTCTGTCTGGTTCTCCTCGCCGGCACGCTCCTCCTCACTCCGCCGCGCGGGCCGCTCGCCAGGGGGCTGGCCTGTGCCGCCGTGCTCTCCCTGGGGCTCTGTTGGGCCATGAGGGGCCGGGCGTTCGCAGGCTGGTATCCCCGCGGCGTCAACCGCGTGGAGGCCCACCCCGGCGGCAACGTTCATATCCTCGAAGCCCTGGTCTGGGATCCCGTGGCGAGGATCGAGGTCTGGAGGATCCCCCCGCTGCGCCACACGGAGGTGGCCTATCCCTGCCTCGTGGGAGACGACGAGGCCCTCCTCTCCAGGGCCAAGCGGATGCTGACCCAGAACAACTACGCGTTCACCCTGGCCGTCGAGTACGACGGCCGGCGCGACTCGCTCCGGGGGATCGGCGACACGATGTACGCCGCCGCCTACCAGGCCCACGCCGTCGCCCGTCCCAGGGTCGGGATCATCGGAGTCGGCGGAGGCTTCGACGTCCTGACGGCCCTGCACTTCGACGCCTCGGCGATCACGGGCGTCGAGGTGAACTCTGCGACCGTCGCGTTGCTCGAGCGGGAGTATCGCGACTACTTCGCCGCGTGGACGGGCGATCCCCGGGTGAGGCTGATCCCCGCCGAGGGGCGGCACTTCCTGGCCACGACCGACGAGACCTACGACGTGCTGCAGCTCTCCGGGGTCGACTCCTACAGCGGCACGGCCGCCGCCGCACACGTCTTCTCCGAGAACTACCTGTACACGGCGGAGGCGTTCGACGTCTACCTGCGGCGGCTGACCGACCGGGGGATCCTCAACCTGATGCGCCTCGAGTACCGCCCGCCCAGGGAGATGCTGCGCGCCCTCGTCACGGCCGTGGCGGCCCTGCGCCGCGCCGGCGTCGAGGAGCCCGCCCAGCACGTGGCCATGCTCACCGCGACCCCCGTCCCGAACTTCACGGCCCTCCTGGTCAAGAAGACCCCGTTCACCGCCGAAGAACGGCGCCGGCTCGCAGTCTGGGCCGAGCGGAGCCCCTACTTCGACGTTTCCGCGTCCGTGGACCCGTCGGGTGCGCCGAAGGGCGCCTACCAGTTCTTCCTCGGTCTCCACGACCCGCAGCGCGAGAGGGCTTTCGTGGCGGCGTATCCGTGGGACATCTCTCCCACCGACGACGACCGGCCGTTCTTCTTCAGATACTCCTCCTGGTGGCACGTCTTCACGGCGGACGATCTCGTGCGGACTTCGGTTCCGTACGTGGAGATCAGCACTCTCATCCTCGCCGCCGGAATCACCCTGGCCTGCGTCCTCTGCGTCTACCTCCCGCTGCGCGAGTTGGCGGGTCGCCCGGGTCGGACGCCGGAGACGTTGCGCCTGGCCGGGGTCTTCGCCGGAGCCGGTCTCGGGTACCTGGCCGTCGAGATGGCGTTCCTTCAGAAGTTCGGCCTCTTCCTCGGCCATCCGAACTACGCCCTGTCCGTGGTCCTCAGCGTCGTGCTCGTCTCGAGCGGCCTGGGCTCGCTCTGGTCACGAGCCCTCGTGAGCCGGCTTGGCGGGCTCCGATTCGTCTCGTACGTCCTCGCGGCCTTCATCCTCCTCGAGCAACTGTTGCTCCTGCCCCTTCTGCCTCGACTGATCGGGCTGCCCTTCTCCCTCCGGGCCGCCATCGTCGTCGGCCTCGTCGCGCCCGTGGGCGTCTGCCTCGGAACCTACGTTCCGACGGCCCTGGAGCGCCTGAAGCAAACGGCTCCCCACTATGCGCCGTGGGCCTGGGGCATCAACGGCATCTTCTCCGTCCTGGCTCCCATCCTGAGCGTGGCTTTCTCGATGACCTGGGGGATCGGTGCGCTCCTCGTGGCCGCCGTTCCCATCTACGTGGCGACCGGCTGGGCGCTGCCCTCGTCGGACGGGTCCGCGCAGGCTCACGGGGCTTGGTGGCGCGTCACGCAAGCTTGACAACTGGCAAGGCGCCTGCCAAGCTCGCACGCCCATGCGACGCGTAGTGCGTGGCTATCGCTGCTGGCTCGCCCTGCCCGCTGCGGCTGCGGCACATCGACAATGACGGTGGATTCGCTGTTGAAGCGGGGCTGGCTGGATATCGATCGGGCCGTGGCGGGTGGCCGAGCCAGCGAGGACGCGCGCCGCGGGTTTGTGAGCATGGGGTTCTGGGTCTAACCGCGAACCAAACTGGGGAATCATGAGGAGAAGACGACAGTCACCCGTCGCGAGTTGCGCTAGAAGGTCGCGCCTCGTGTGGGTCAGCGCGCCCCTGGTAATGCTCTTTCAGGGCCTCGCCGTCTCGTCCCTCGGGGCGGACCTCCATCTCGGCGTGGCAGGCGGCATCGGCAACGTTGTCACCAGCACGGGCCATCCGTACATCTGCAGCGTCGATCTGGCGTGGACCGATCCCTGGGGCGCTAGCTCGTCCGGCGGCTGCTCGGTGGACACGCAGTAGATCCCGGGCGCGCCTGCCCGAGATCGGCAAGGCGGGGCGTGGTGAGTGTCCTCGGCCGGGCCGCGATGCCTGCGGGCGTCTTCGCATCCGCCCTGGTGGTCGTCTGGGCTGCAGATCGCGCGGCCCCGACGGGCCGTCTGAATCTGCTCCGATACGGCGACTGGATTATCACAGGATCGGCTCTCCGGGTCGCAGGCTTGTGGAGCGACAGCCCTGTGGGAGTCGAGCTCATCGTGAAGCCCCGTCGCGGACTGGGGTCGCTCGATATCTACGTCAACGCCGAGCGCAACGTGGCACGATTCGAAGGGTCTGGCGCGCAGGCCATCGTCTGCCATGGCAGGTCCGACAGCCAGGGCAACTTGGTGGTTCGCGTCGTTCCCACCCAAGAGGGCCACGGCCGTCCTCCTCTGCTAGCCATCTCCGTCACCCAGCGCGGGCCGCCTCGGGTCCCCTGGGACCGCATCGTCACCTATGCCGCGTTGCTGGGACTTGCGAGCGTGCTCGGCTCGGTGGCTGCCGGGTGCGCAGCGGGCGGCGTGGCGACCCTCGCCGCGGCGACCGGATTGCTGGGAGCCGCCCTCCTCTGCGGTCGACTCCAGGCGGTGCTCTTCCTTCCCTGGGCCCTCGCCATCCTCTGCATCGGAACGGCGATCGCGGGCGTTGCCCGCGTCCTCGGTCTGCCGCGCCCCGCGCGGGCCGTGATCTGCTGCCTCTTCGTCCTGCGTTCCGCCGTTGCGCTCCAACCCGACTTCCCTGCCATCGACGCCGCCTTCCACTCGGAGAACGTCCAGCGATTCGGCGCGGGCGAGCTGATCACGAGCCGCGCACCGAGCCCGAGGCGAGGCGAGGCTGCCCTTGCCGTCCCCTACCCTCCGGCGTTCTATGCTCTGATGAACGTTCTCGTCGAGCTTGGCTGGCCGGACACCAGAACAGGCGTGCGGCTGGCCATGGCGGTGCTCGAAGGAGCGACACCGGTCCTTCTGTTCGTGCTCATGCGAAGGTTCGGCGCGGGAGCGGAGACGGCTGGGCTCGCCGCGAGCGTGCAAGCCGCCATGCCCGAGAGCATCCTGGTGCTCGCGAAGGGCATCGCCGCCAACATCACCGGCCAGTGGACCAGCCTGCTCGTGGTCCTGGCCCTGGGCGCCGCCGTGCGGCCGTTGCTTCTCGCCGGCCTCATGTCGCTTGCCTTCCTGAGCCATCTTGGCAGTGCGGGCTGTCTGGTCAGCCTGCTGGTGGTCTGGTCGGTCCGAGGCGCACTCGCAAGGACGATCACGCCTCGCCGTGCCCTTGCCGTGCTGGCACTGGCGGGCCTGGGTCTCGCGATCGCGTGGGCCGTTTACTATCGAGAGGTCGCAGGCGTCGCTTCGGCGGCTGCGGGATCTCTGGGCTCGCACTTGACCAGCGATGCAGGGGACTTCTTCCGGGCCCGCTGGGTGAGAGCGGGCAAGCTGATGCAAGACATGCTCCTCAAGTTCGGCGTGTTGCCGGTGGTCTTCGCGGGCCTGTGGGTCACAAGGATGAAGCGTGGCCCGCTCGAGGATTTGCTGGCGTCCTGGATGGCCGCGGGCGCAGGGATCGGCGTCGTGGCTCTGGTCACCCCGATTCCCCTCCGCTTCGAGTACTTCCTGGTGCCGGCGCTTGCCGCCGCGGCTGCCATGGGGGCCGAACGGCTCTCCCGCAGATGGCGTGTGGCCCTCGTCGCAGTTCCGTTGGCGGTGCAGGCCGTTCTGGCGGCTGTTCTCCTGGCGCGGCGTTTCTATCTCATCAGCGTCATCATGGAGTCCGAGCGCTGGCCCTTCCCGGTCAGGCTGTGACCAAGGTCGCGAGGCGGCTCTTGCTGGGGGCGGCGGCCTTCGTCGGCTGCGTCATCGCCCTCCGCCTCGAGGCCTACGAATGGACGCCCGCGATCTCGTACCTCCCTCGCGCTCTCTGGTCGTGGTACTACCGCGGGGCCTGCTTGTGCACCGCGGCCATCCTGTTCCTGGTCACCGACGTGTTGTTCGCCGATCGCGACGACGGGGGCCCGCCGAGCCCCGGCGTGTAGAATCCCGCCATCGATGGGGGAGCCACCCAACGGCACCGCGCCGGCCGGACACCGCGCCGCAGTCGTCGGCCTGCTCGCGCTGACGGCGGCCCTCTTGGTGTCGAGCAGCCGTCACAAGCCCCTGTCCCACGACGAGCCCCCCAACCTGAGGTACGGCCACCGGTTCCTGGCCGAGGGCCCCCACGTCCCGACACGGGGACAGCGAATGCCGGTCCTTGCGCTGAACGCCCTGGGCTGCCTCTCGTCGGGTTGCGCCCCCGGCGTCGTGGACGCATCGGACGGGAGGCGCCTGGCCGTGCGTGCGGCGACCATGGGGTTCGCAGTCCTGCTGGCGTGGGCGGTGTACGCGTGGGCCCGGGAGCTCTATGGTCCCCCGGGGGCGCTCCTGGCGCTCGCCCTGTGTGCGCTGAACCCCAACGTCCTCGCCCACGGGAAGCAGGTCACCAGCGACGTCGCCGCGAGCCTGTTCACACTGGCCAGCACCTACGCCCTCGGGCGTTTCCTGCGCAACGGCGGGCTCGCGTGGCTCATCGCAGCGGCGGCCCTCACCGCGGGCGCCCTGGCGTCGAAGTTCACGAGCCTCCTGCTGCTCCCCCTCTTCGCGATCGCGTGTGCAGCCCATGGCCTTCGGTCCCGCGAGCACGGCCGGAGGGCCGTCATGCGGGGAGCGGCGAAGGTCCTCGTCTTCGCAACCGTGGTCCTGCTCCTCCTGAACGCAGTCTATCTCTTCGACGGGACGCTCCGCCCGGCCCTCCACCGGGAATGGCGGAGCGGGCTCCTCGCGCCCCTTGCGGACAGCGGTCTGCCCCTTGCGCTGCCGGCTGCGTTCCTCGACGGGCTGGACCGCTCGATGCTGATCCAGGAGAGCTCGCCTCTCGGCGCGGCGCGCGGGATGAACTACGCTCTGGGGCGGCGCGACTGGGACCGGATCCCCTACGCCTTCCCGCTGATGCTGCTCCTCAAGACGCCCCTGGCCCTGTTCCCGCTCCTGGCCCTCGCCGCGCGGACGCCCTCGCACCGGGTGGCGGAAGAGCTCCTCCTGCTCTGGCTGCCCTCCGCGGTCTTCTTCCTGTTCTTCACGTTCTGGGTCGTGCCGCAACTTGGCGTTCGTTACCTGCTTCCGGCGATACCCTTCCTCTTCGTCTATGCGGGCCGGTCTCTCGCCGGCAGCGTGTCCCCCTGGCGCGCGAAGGCCGTGACGGCGCTGGTCGCCTGGTACGCCGCCTCCAGCCTGTCCTATCACCCGCACTTCATGTCCTACTTCAACGAGCTCATCGGCCCTCGCGTGAACGCCTATCGCTTCCTTGCCGACTCGAACCTCGACTGGGAGGACCGCACGCACTTCCTCGAGGAGTTCCGGAGGGAGCACCCGGAGACACCGTTCGCGTTCGAGCCCGCGGGGCCTCAGGCCGGATGGGTGATGGTCCGGGTCAACAGCCTCGTGGGGATCGCCGGCGACCCCGAGAGGTACAGATGGCTCCGCAGGCACTTCAGACCCGTGCGCCACGTGGCCTATAGCTATCTCCTCTTCGACGTCCCGCCCGAAAGCCTCGGACGCCGGCAAAGCGAGCCCCCGCCATGAGGGCGGTCGCTGCGCCTCTTCACTCGGGACGGTTCCGCGGCGGGGCGGCGACCGCCTCCTTCCAGAACGCGACGGTCCCCCAGGCGAAGAGCGCCACGTTGACGGCGGCCACGAGCGCTGCGGCGCTCCGGAAGTAGAGCCTGTAGTCCGGAAAGGCGGACAGGGGCGGGAGGCCCGGGATCTGGCCGTGGGCCAGGACCTGCCGCGTCAGCTCCAACCCCGGGCCGAGCGTGGCAGTGACACAGAGCCCCAGGAACAGGCCGGCCGCCCGGGCGGACAGGGGGGCCGCCACCGCAAGGAGCGGCACGATCACCGTGACGTACCGCCCCTGGATCTCGGTGGGAAGCATGAAGAAGGCAAAGTGGTTCATGGCCGTGCCCAGGGCCAGGACGTACGGCGTGGGACGTCGCGCGAGGGCGACCGCGACGAAGGTCGCGTATCCGCCGAAGAGCAGGAGGCCCAGCTCCCGGAACGTGAGCGGGCCCAGGGCGGGACGGCTGTCGAGCGGGGCGACGTGCTTCGGGACGCCGCGCACGTAGATGTCGAAGATGTCGAGGAGGTACCAGATGTTGCACGCTTCCATCGTTCGACGGTCGTAGAAGCCGACGGCGCCAGTGTACGTGCCCAGCATCGCGGAGCCGGCCCCGGCGAGGATGTGGGGCCCCGCGACGAGGGCCAGCGCCAGCGCGCCGGCCGCCGCTCCGGCCAGCATCCTGCCGGGGCCGTGGCGGCGCCAGGCCCAGACGGCCAGGGTCGGGATCGAGACGACGACCATGAGCTTGGCTGAGAGCGCGAGGCCCACGAGACCGCCGGCGACGACAGGGCGCCCGTTCAGGAGCACGACCAGGGCCGCGACGAGGAGGGCCGAGGTGACGGCGTCGAACTGGCCCCAGAGCGCCGCGTTGACGAACAGGGGGGCGCACAGGGCGCACAGCGTGGCGGACAGGCGCGCGTGGGACTCACCGAAGGTCCGCCGCAGGCCGATGGCGCAGAGGGGTACGAGGGCCGCATACGCCAGAAGGCCCGGCAGCTTCAGGAGCACGAGTGAGATCGCCCCGACCCTCGGGGCGTGGGCGAGCCGGCGCCCGGCTTCCGCCAGCGTGAGCAGGTACGGAACGAGGGGCGGATAATCGCAAGGAGGATAGAGGTCCGCCGCGTAGACGGCCCACGGCTTCGCCCCCTCGGTGGCTCGAGCCCACACGAGGAAGAACCCGCGGACGTCGAAGTGGTGGTACACGAGAGGGGCCGCCGCGAGCCCGAGGGCGAGCACGCCGGCGAGAAGCGCGTAGGGATTCACCGCCGCAAGCGCTCGGAGAAGGCGTCCGCTCAACCTGATCACGTCAGCGCGCCGGCGGGCTTCCATTCGCCCCGGCCTCCTCCGTGCCGCGTCCGCCGTCGACGGTATCGAGGCGGATCTCGGCGATGGCCCACGCCCGGGCCGATCTCCCTCGCTGGAGGATCCGCAGGCCCCGGGCCGTCACGGGCCGGAACACAAGCACCTGGCTCGGCTGGCCGCGCTGCGACCGGAGGCGGGGGCGACCCGGGGCCGAGGGCAGCCTCCGCCAGCCCGCGCCTTGCGGCGAGAACTGCAGCCGCAGCGCCCGGCCGGCGTGCACGGAGTCGCCGAGGACCAGCTCCACGCGGGCCAGCCGCTCGGGCCGGGCCAGCCGGATCTCGACCCACTCCTGCCCCTGCTGGGGCCCGTCGGTCTGCCAGCGCGTCTCCACCCGTCCGTCGGTCAGCGCCTCGAGCGCCTCGGGCGCGGAGGACGCCTGCAGGCGGGCCTCGGCGAGCGGGACCGGGCGATAGGTCGGGCGGCGGTCCCGGGGCACGACGCGCACCGCGAGCGGCGCGCCACCGAAGGGGGTCGCGGGCCGAGCAGCGAACGCGACCGGAAGGCCCCGGAGGATGGCGGACCGGAGCCGCTCGGGTGCGACCACGACGTCGGCGTCGAGCGGCTGCGCACGACGCAGAGTCCTCCTTCGCGGCACCTCGATCACCTCGTAGCGCCGGCGGTCGAATCCCAGTCCCCGGACCGCTGAGAGGATCCGGCTCCCGGGCGGCACGTGAGCGTCGATCCAGTCTACGATGAGGTCGGCGGTCTGCGGCTGACGGACGGCGCGAACGTACGCGATAGAGGCCGAGAGGGGAAAGCCGGCCGCGACACAGGCCACCACCGCCGACACGAGGACCCCCCGGCGCCGGGCCAGGGCGTCCACCGCCACGCCCGCGAGGAGCGCGACGACGCCGAAGCTCGGCACCATGTGGCGATCGAACCGATACAGGGTGCTTGCCATCGCCGCCGCCGTCAGGAGCGGGAGCAGGAACAGGCTCGCCCAGGCCCGCCACTGCCGGGCGCAAATCGCGAGACCGGCCAGGGCGAGGACGAGGGCTGGCGGGCCGAGGGCCTTCGCCCACACGGCGGCGTAGCCTGCGAAGCGTGTGGGGTACGAAGCGCCCGCGGACCCCTCGCGCTGGTAGTGGTAGCCGACCTGGGTCGTCACCCCTTCGAGGAAGTCCGGTGCGTGCACGATGGCGTACGGCGAGAGTACGGCGAAGGCGGCCGCCGCCGCGAGGGCCGCGAGACACGCGCCCTGGAGCCGGCGGCCAGGGGTCAGCACACGCTGGGCGAGGTACGACGCCGCGAGCAGCGCCCCGGTGAACTTGAGGGCCGCGGCGGCGCCCACGGCGAGTCCCGCCCGCAGGTCGGCTCGCGGCCGGCCGACCCGGAGGACGGCCATGAGGGCGACGAGCACGAGGGTCTCGAGGGCGACGTCGGGCCGGACGGCGTGGGCGGTCTGGACGTGGACGGGGGAAAAGGCGACGAGCGCCGCGGCCACCACGCCCGCGCGCCGCCCGGCGATCCGGGCGCCCAGGGCGTAGGCCAGGGCCACGTTGAGGACACCCAGGGCGGCCACCACGCACCGGGCGGCGAGGTAGGCCGCCGGCACGGGGTGCGGCCCCGCACCGACCAGGGCGAGGGCTGGCAGCAGCAGGTAGAAGAAGAGCCCCGGGTACTCGTAGTACCGGTGGTCGAGGTCGCCCCGGGCCAGCATCCTGCCGACGTTCTCGACGAAGTAGCGCTCATCCATGTGCGGCTCGTGGCGGAGGCCCGCCGAGAGGCCCGTGAAACGAAGGACGGCAGCGGCGAGGAGCAGGGCGCCGAGCCCGAGCGCTACCCTGCGGGACGACGGCACGGACGGCGCGCTCACTGGATGTAGCCGAGCGCACGCATCTGCTCGCTCAGCTCCTCGTCGAGGACCACCTCGCCCTCCGGGGAACGGACCCGGCCCCGCTCGTCGGCGAGGCGGGCGAGCACCCGCCGCGCGGGATCCTCGCCCAGCGGGACGCGCTGGGTCGAATCGGCGAGCGTGTCGTAGAGTTCCTCGCCCTCCTGGGACCGGATGAACCAGCGCTCTCCTGTCACGACGGCCAGCGCCAGCGGCGTCTCGCGAGGCGGTCTCGACTCGTAACGGCCCGCCGGGCTCCAGAAGAAAGAGTGCTCCATGGCGAAGAGCGGTCTCGGCGGAAGGCGTTCGCCGCGGAAGGCGGGAACCAGGCTCCGGCCGTCGAGGGCGGGAGGCGAGGGGAGGGACAGGAGGTCGAGGACCGTGGGCACCACGTCGACGAGGGACACGGGCTCGGTCACCGTGCACGGCCGGCCCACGGCGCCGGCGACGAGGAGCGGGACCCGGACGAGATCCTCGTGGAGCCGCCCCCCGTGATGGATGCGGCGGCGATCGGTGTCGAACCCCTCCCCGTGGTCGGAGACGAAGAAGAGGAGAGTCGGCCGGTGCGCGGAAACCGCCGCCACGCCGTCGAGGAGGCGGCCGAAGGCCACGTCCATCTCCCGCAGCTCCACCTCGTACTGCCTCCGCATCGAGCCCCAGCTCTCAGGGCCGCACGGGACGCGCCCCTGGACGCACTTGGGGTAGGGCCAGGGGCCCGGGGTCCGGAGGAAGTAGTCGTGGACGGAGTAGGTGTGCAGGAAAAGAAAGAACGGCGTGTCCTCCCGCCGGACGGAGCGGAGGAAGGCGAGGCCCCGGTCGAAGAGGTGCTTTCGGAGCCTCGTCGCACGTCCGTCGCGGGGGATCCCATGGGGCCAGCCCGACGGCCCGGCCCGGTCGTCGTAGCGCTCGAAGCCGCGGGCGAAGCCGAACTTCGGGTCCACCATCACACCGTCCGTGAAGGCCACGGTCCGGTATCCCGCGTCCCGCAGGATCTCGGCCAGCACCGGCGCTCCCGCCGCGACGCCGCGCCGCGTGTGGGTCGCCCCGTGGCGATCCGGATAGAGCCCGGTCAGGAGGGACGCGTGGGCCGGCAGCGTCCAGGGCGCGGTCGTCAGGGCGTTGGCGAAACGGACCGCCCCCGTCGCGAAGCGGTCGACGTTCGGCAGCTCGGTGGCGTAGGGCGAATAGGCGCGCAGGCTGTTGGCGGACAGCGTGTCGATCGAGACGAGGACGATGTTGGGGCGCCAACCGGGTCCGCGTCTCGGCGAACAGAAGGCGGCATGGAGCGCCGCCAGAGCGGCCAAGAGGGCGAGGCCGACCCGGCGGGACGAGGTCCGCGCCCCGCGCCTCGGAACGCCGTCGGATGTCACGACGGAATTGTATTCCGGTGGTGGGCCCCGAGGGCGTGGGGTAGGATGGGGGTCTATGTCCGAGCCCACCTTGACCTATGGGCGGTACCTGAAGGTTCCGGAACTCCTCAGCCTCCAGAGCTGCCTCTCGACGCCCCCGCACCACGACGAGGCTCTCTTCATCATCATTCATCAGGTCTACGAGCTGTGGTTCAAGCTGGTCCTCCACGAGGTGGATTCGGCGGTGGAGCTCCTGGGCGCCGACCGGGTGGAGGAGGCGACACGGCTGCTCCGGCGCGTGGTCGAGATCCAGCAGCTCCTCGTGCACCAGGTCCGGATCCTGGAGACCATGAGGCCGCAGGACTTCCTGGGCTTCCGCTACCACCTGAACCCGGCCTCGGGCTTCCAGTCCGTCCAGTTCCGCGAGCTGGAGTTTGCCCTGGGAATGAAGGACGCGGCGGTCCTCGCAGCGATCCGCTGTCTTCCGGAAGAGGAGCAGCGCCTGCGCGGCCGGCTCGCCTCGCCGTCGCTCCCCGACTCCGTGGACGGCTTGCTCGTGCGCCGGGGCTTCGCGAAGCAGCCCGTCCCCGAGCCCGGCCCCGACGGCCGGAGCCAGCCGGAGGATTGGCGCCTCGCGGCCCTGGTCAAGATCTACGAGAGCCCGGACGCGCACCAGGACCTCTCGGCCTTGTGCGAAGTCCTCGTGGACATCGACGAGGCGCTGGCCCACTGGCGCGCCCACCACGTGCAGATGGTCGAGCGGATGATCGGAGCCAAGCGCGGCACGGGCGGGAGTGACGGGGTCGGCTACCTGCGCGCGACCCTGCCCAAACGGGCCTTCCCCGACTTGTGGCGCGTGCGCACTCATATCGGGCAGGAACCGACGTAGAGGGGCAAGGAGGACGACGGCATGAAGACGGCGAGCTGGGTGCTACTGACGATCGTGGGGGTCCTGACATTGCTGGCGAGCCTCGGGTCCACGTACCTGGCCTACGTGGCCGATCCGGGCCGCGACCTGATCGTGCCGAGCGGGACCACGGTCTCGATCAAGGACGTCGCGGACTGGAAACCCGACGCGGCCCAGGCCATGCGGGGCCGGCGCGCTACCGCCGCCGCTTTCGCGGCGGCGTTCGCCACGCTGATGCTGTTCGTCGTCCTCGGCCCGTACCGGCGGCGCGAGGTCTGGAGCTGGTGGGCCGTACTGGCGGCGACCCTCGTCTACTCCGGCCTGTCGTTGCTCCGCGTGCCGGCCCTCGGGACGCGCCTCGGGGCGGGGCCCGGGCTCGTGTTCCTGACGGTCGCGGTGGTGGCCCTGCTCCTCGACGTGAGCCGGCTCAAGGCGGCCGGCGCCGGGCAGTGACGAGCCGCCGGTCCCCGGCGCTGCTCCTCGCCTTTCTCGTCCCGGGCCTCGCCGCCGCCGAGACGCATCGCTTCGAGCCGACGGTCGGCCATCCGACGTTCGCCGTCCGTCCGCCCGCCCTCACCGTGAAGCCGGGCGACGTCCTCGAGAGCGAGACGCTGTGGGGCGAGTGGTACGAGAGGGACGGGGGGAAGTGGCCGGGGGAGGTCGGGCCGATCCGCATCGAGGGCGCGCGGCCCGGCGACACGCTGGTCGTCGAGGTGCTGAAGGTCCGGCCCAACCGCGACACGGCGGTCTCCACCCAGGGCCGCAGCTTCGGCGCCCTCGTTCCCGACTACGGGACGGCCATGCTCAACGAGCCGCTCCCGCGGCGGCGCTACGTGTGGCGCCTCGACCGCGCGCGGATGACGGGGACCGTGGATCTGCCCGGCAGCTCGATGAAGTGGATGACGGTGCCGCTGCGGCCGATGCTCGGCCGCCTCGCCGTAGCCCCCGAGGGCGCCGAGGCCTTCGGGGGTCTGTGGCCCGGTCCCTTCGGCGGCAACATGGACGCCTCCGACGTGGGCGAGGGGACCACCGTCTTCCTCCCGGTGTTCCACGACGGGGCTCTCTTCTACTTCGGCGACGGCCACGCCCTGCAGGGCGACGGCGAGGTGTGCGGCTCGGGCCTCGAGACCGCCATGGACGTGGCGTTCCGCTTCGGGCTGATCAAGGGGAAGGCGATCCGCTGGCCGCGCTTCGAGGATGCCGAGCACCTGATGGTCGCCGGCAGCGCTCGGCCCCTGACCGACGCCCTGCGGATCGCCTTCGTCGAGCTGATCGACTGGCTCGTGGCCGACCACGGCTTCGAGAGGGGCGACGCCTACCAGGTCGTCTCGCAGGTGGCCTCCGTGCGAGTGGCCAACGCCGTGGATCCCCACTACACGGTGGTCGCGAAGTTCCCGAAGCGGCTCCTCCCGCGCGCACAGGCCGAGGCCGCCCAGGGCGGGATCCGTCTCGGCGACGTCCCCTGGACCGAGGCCGAGGCGCTCCTGACGGCCGAGCGGATCGTGGTCCTCCCCCTGGGCGCCGGAGCGAAGGAGCACGGCCCGCACCTGCCCCTCCGCGCCGACGAGATCGAAGCGGAGTACTTCGTCCGGCGCGTCGTGGAGGTCCGGCCGGTCGTGGTTCTCCCGATCCTCGGCTACGGCTACTACTCGAAGATGCTCGAGTACCCCGGCACCACGTCGCTCTCCCTGCAGACCCTCCGGGACGCCGTCGTCCAGATCTGCCGCTCGATCGCAGCCCACGGCCCGCGGCGCTTCTACGTGCTCAACACGGGCGTCCGGACCATGGACTCCCTCGCGCCGGCCGCCGCGATCCTGGCGCGCGAGGGGATCCTCATGCGCTTCACCGACGTCCGGAACGTGGGGAAGGAGGCGGTCGAGGCCGTCCGCGAGCAACCCTACGGTACCCACGCCGACGAGATCGAGACCTCGATGCTGCTCCACATGGCTCCGGGGGTCGTCCGCATGGAGAGGGCTGTGGCCGACGGCGAGCGAGTGACGGACGGTCCCCTCACCCGGGACTCGAAGGTTCCGGGAGGACATTACTCGCCCTCCGGCGTCTTCGGCGATCCGACCAGGGCCACGTGGAAGAAGGGCGAGGCCATCGACGAGGCGATCGTCGCGGACCTGCTGCGGGACCTCGACGCCCTCGCCGGCGCGGAGGTCCCCCCGGGCCGACCGGAGTCGCCCCTCGACCAGCCGCAGGCGCCCTGAATCCGGTAGAATTCGCCTCGAAGTGCGCCGAGTGAGCCCGATGAACGCGGACCGCCGGCTCGCCGTCGCCCTCGTGCTGACCTTTGGCCTGGCCGCCTCGCTCTACGCCGGCCAGGGGCGGGAGCTGACGGGGGCCGAGCTGGTCAAGCTGGGGTTCTTCCAGGACTTCGACGAGTTCGACCTCGAGGCCCTGCTGGACACCGGCGACGTCAAGACCGCCATCGCGTCCAGACGGCCGGAGACCCTCGAGGAGGCGCCGGGCGTCGTCGCCGTCCTCACGGGCGACGAGATCCGCCGGATGGGCGCCCGCACCCTCGAGGACGTGCTTCGGTCGCTGCCCGGCTTCGACGTCCTGACCGACAACCTGGGGCGCAGCCGCGTGGTCCTGCGCGGGGTCGCCGTCGGCTCCGCCGCCGGGTCCGACAGCGTCCTCATCCTGTTCAACGGCCATCGGCTGAACGAGGACCTCAGCGGCCGCGCCACGGTGATCAACCTCGACATCGCCGCCGACGGCATCCGCCGCCTCGAGGTGCTGCGCGGGCCGGCGTCGGCGCTCTACGGGGCGGGGGCTCTCGCCGGCGTCGTGAACATCGTCACGGACAGCATCGAGGACTTCACGGGGATCGCCCTCTCCGCCGGCCTGGGCTCCTTCGAGACCCGGGAGTTCGGCCTCAGGGTGGGCAACAGCATCAGGGAGCTGAGCATCTCCGGCTTCGTCCACTTCTCCGACGCCTCCGGGGCTCGCCTGCTGGTCCCACGCGACGCGCAGACGGTGGCCGACGGCAGCGGAGGGAATCCCCTCTCCCTGGCGCCGGGGCGGACGACCGACAACCTGAGATCCCTCGAGACCGCGTATCGTCTCGCCTTCCGCGACCTGAGCCTGGGCTTGCGCGTCAAGAACGAGAACTCCGGCGGCTTCATCGGAGCCACTGAGTCCCTCGGCACGCAGAACGACCTGAACAACCGCCAGCTCTCCCTCGACCTCGGGTACCGGCGCAACGTCGGCTCCGACGGCTCGCTCGCGGGGACCGTGGCCTTCACGCAGAACGAGATCAGCCAGCTCCTCGAGGTCCTGCCTCCCGGCTACGAGCGGCCTACGCCGACGGGCGTCTCGCGCTTTCCCTCGGGCGTGTTCCTCCAGACGGCCCTCAACACCCGGAGAGTCGGGGGCGAGATCGTCTTCGATCGGGGGCTCGGCGAGAGGCACCGGATCACGGCCGGAGCGAGCCTCGAGCGGGAGTCCACCTTCGAGCTGGAGGCCAAGGGCAACCTCGACTTCCGGACGCTCACGGCCAACAGCGGTCTAGCGCCGTTGCCCGGGGCCGTTTCCGACGCCCACCGCACGGCCGTCGGGCTCTTCGCGCAGGACGCCTGGGAGGTGACGTCGCGGGTCACCGCGACCGCCGGTCTCCGCCTCGACGACCTGTCGGACACCGAGCGCGCCGTCAGCCCGCGAGTCGCCCTGGTCGCCGGGTTGCTGCGCGGCCTGATGCTCAAGGTCCTCTACGGCCGGGCCTTCCGCCCGCCGACGTTCACCGAGCTGCACTTCGACTTGCCTGGAATGACGGGCAACCCCGACCTCGACGCCACCACGGCAGACACCGTCGAAGCGAGCCTCGGGTACAAGGGCCGCGAGCTCCGCGTGACGGGGACGCTGTTCCTGTCGTGGATCGACGATCCCATCGGGCTCGCGGGGCCTTTCGACCTCCTCCGCTCGCAGCGCGTCGTGAACCTGGCCGACGCCCGGACCCGCGGCTTCGAGCTGGAGCTTCGCCGCAACTTCGGGATCGACGACTCGATCTTCCTGAGCTACACGCGCCAGGACGCCGAGGAGAGGGCGAGCGGCCTGGCGCTCCCCGACGTGGCGGCGGACCTCGCGGCGATCGGGGCGAGCTTCCACGTGGGCGAGCACCTCATCGTGAGCCCTACGGCGCGCTTCAGGGGCGAGCGCCCCCGGGCCTCGGGGGACTCCCGGCCACCTCTTCCGGCCTATGGCGTCGCCGACGTGAGCGCGAGGACGCGCAACCTGTACCGGGGCCTCGAGATCTCCGGGACCGTCTCCAACCTGTTCGATCGCCGCTATCACGACCCTTCCCCTTCGTGGGGCGTCCCGGGCGACTATCCGCGGCCGGGCCGCGCCGCATACGTGACGGCCACGTACAAGTTCTGAGCATGGGGACCCCGGGGGCAGTGCGGAGGATCGTCGCGGCCCTCGCCGCCGTGGGACTCCTCTCGCCCGCGGCCGCCCCGGCCGAGTGGATTCCCGCGGAGCTCCAGGTGACGTTGATCTTCAAGATCCTCACCTACGACCGCCAGCTCGAGGCCAAGGCGGGCAAGGACCTCGTGATCGGGATCGTCCACGACCCGTCCGACCGCGAGTCGGCCAAGGCCGCCGACGAGATCTCGAGCACCCTCTTCAAGTTCGCCGGCAAGACGGTCAAGAAGCTGCCGATCAAGTACTTCATCATCGAGTACACGCGGCCCTCGGAGCTCGAGTCGTTCATCAAGGCGAAGGGCATCAACATGCTCTACGTGACGCCGGGGGTGGCCCGGAGCCTGGCCGACATCGTGAAGATCGCCCAGGCGAACCACATCACCACGGCCACCGGCGTGCCCGACTACGTGAAGCGGGGGGTCGCCGTGGGGGTCACCGAGCGGCAGAACAAGCCCCAGATCCTCATCAACCTGCCGGCCTCGAAGTCCGAGGGGAGCGAGTTCGATGCGAGCCTGCTGCGGATCGCTACGGTCGTGCAGTAGCGACCGGGAGGTGCGGGGTTGAACCTGAGACAGGCCTTCCGCGATCTCTCCATACGGCGCAAGCTCACGCTGATCGTGATGTTCACGAGCAGCGTCGCCCTGCTCCTCGCGTGCGTGGCCTTCGTGCTCTCCGACTACCTCGCGTTCAAGGAGGGCATGCAGGACGACCTCCAGGTGGTGGCCCAGGGGATCGTCCTCAACATCCTTCCCGCCCTGGACTTCCAGGACGAGCAGTTCGCCGAGACCGTGCTCGGCTCCCTCGTCGCGCGGCCCAACATCGCGGGGGCGTGCGTCTTCAACGAAGCGGGGACGATCTTCGGGACCTACGTGCGTCCCGAGGTCACCTTCTCGCCGCCCGAGATCCGGCCGGGCGGGCCGCCCTACTTCGAGGGCGCCCGGCTCCACGTCTTCCGGGACATCATCAACAAGGAGGCGGAGAAGGTCGGGAGCGTCTACATCGTCTCCGACCTGGACGCCCTCGACGAGCGGCTCCGGCGCTACACGGGGATCGTGGCCGCCGTCATGCTGGGCTCGTTCCTCGTGGCCCTCGCCCTGTCGCGACGGCTCCTGATCCTGATCGAGGGGCCCATCCTCCACCTGGCCGAGGTCGAGACGCGGGTCTCCCGGGAGAAGGACTTCAACCTGCGCGCCGTGAAGACCGCCGACGACGAGCTGGGCCTCCTCATCGACGGCTTCAACGAGATGCTCGACCAGATCCAGCAGCGGGACGCGGAGCTGAGCGTGGCCAAGGAGGCGGCGGAGCTGGCCAACCGGACCAAGAGCGCGTTCCTGGCCAACATGAGCCACGAGCTGCGCACGCCCTTGAACGCCATCATCGGCTACAGCGAGATGCTCCAGGAAGAGGCCGAGGACCTCGCACAGGAGAGCTTCGTCCCCGACCTGAAGAAGATCCACGGGGCCGGCAAGCACCTCCTCGCCCTGATCAACGACATCCTGGACCTCTCGAAGATCGAGTCGGGCAAGATGGAGCTCTTCCTCGAGACCTTCGACGTCCGGGGCCTCATCAAGGACGTCCAGAGCACCATCCACCCCCTCGTCGAGCGGAACAGCAACGCCCTCGACGTCCGCTACCCCGAGGACCTCGTCAGCATGCACGCCGACGTGACGCGGGTGCGCCAGGTGCTCTTCAACCTCCTCTCGAACGCCAGCAAGTTCACCGAGAGGGGGACCATCCGCCTCGAAGTGAATCGGGAGACGGCGGCCGACGGCGTCGAGTGGGTCACCTTCGCCGTCGAGGACTCGGGCATCGGGCTCACCCCCGAGCAGCTCGGCAAGCTCTTCCAGGCCTTCACCCAGGCCGACGCCTCCACGTCGCGGAAGTACGGGGGCACCGGCCTCGGGCTCGTGATCAGCCGACGCTTCTGTCAGATGATGGGCGGCGACATCACCGTGACCAGCGAGCACGGCCACGGCTCGCGCTTCGTGGTGCGACTGCCGAGGAAGGTGGCGGACCGCAAGGCGCCCGCCGTGGAGCCGCCCGCCCGCATCGCCGTTCCCGAAGCCGCACCGCGCCCCTCGGTGCCCTCGGCCGCGGAGCCCGTGGCCACCGTCCTCGTGGTGGACGACGATCCCAACGCCCGCGAGCTGATGGAGCGCGGGCTGCTCAGGGAAGGCTTCCGCGTCGTCACCGCCTCGGCGGGAGAGGAGGGGCTGCGTCTGGCCAAGCAGGTGCGCCCCGACGTCATCACCCTCGACGTCCTCATGCCGGGGATGGATGGGTGGGCGGTCCTGCGGGCCCTGAAGAACGACCCGGAGATCTCCGACATCCCCGTCATCATGGTGACCATGGTGGACGACAAGGACATGGGCAGCGCCCTCGGCGCTGCGGACTTCCTGCCCAAGCCCATCGACCGCGAACGGCTGGTCTCGCTGCTCCGGAAGTACCAATGCCACCCTGGGCCCGTGCTCATCGTGGAGGACGACCCCTCGACCCGGGAGATGATGCGGCGGACCCTCGAGCAGGACGGGTGGACCGTCCACGAGGCCGAGAACGGCCGCGTGGGGCTCGAGCGGGTCGCGGCCCAGGTCCCCGGCCTCATCCTGCTGGACCTCATGATGCCCGAGATGGACGGCTTCGAGTTCGCCGCCGAGCTGCGGAAGAACGACGCCTGGCGGAAGATCCCCGTCGTGGTGGTGACGGCCAAGGACGTGTCGGCCGAGGAACGGATGCGCCTCGACGGCAACGTCAAGAAGATCTTCCAGAAGGCGGCCCTCACCCGCGAGGAGCTGGCCCGGGAGATCCGGCTGCTGGCCCGGCCGGCCCAGGCGCACCGCACGGCCGCGGGCGAATCCGGAGGGGCGGCCTAGCAGGGTGCTGAAAAAGGTCCCCCACAGGGGCCTTCGGCCCCTTTATGGCCGCCGC
>JACQGI010000035.1 GCA_016199625.1 Acidobacteriota bacterium
AGCAGGACCAGATGAGCATGGCGGCCTCCGTGGAGAGCCGCGTGCCGTACCTGGACCATCCCCTGGTCGAGCACGTGGTGGGCCTGCCGGGCCACGCGAAGCTGCGAGGGTGGACCACCAAGGCCGTCCTGCGCGACGCGCTGCGGGACCTCGTGCCCCGGGAGATCCTCGAGCGGCGCAAGATGGGCTTCCCCGTCCCCGTGGGCCGCTGGCTGCGCGGGCGGTTCTGGCCGGTGGTCGAGGAGTTCGTGCTCGGCCCCCGTGCCCAGGCGCGCCGGCTCTTCGATCCCGCACCGCTGCGTCGCCTCGCCGACGAGCATCGCGCCGGCGCCGCCGACCACGGCGACCGCCTGTGGCTCCTCGTGAACCTCGAGATCTGGCATCGGGTCTTCGTCGAGGGCGAGGATGCCTCGGCCGTCATGAGGGCGGCGTAGGCGAGTCCCGTCGCCGGAACGCCCATGAGCCTGAGAGGACTCGTCGCGAAGTGGCCGCGCCTCGTGCGGGGGCGCGTGATCCTGGTGGTGGCGACCGTCGCGGTCGCCGCCTTCGCGGCGTCCGCCTACCGGGCGGCCCGGGACGCGGTGGAGGTCTCACGGGAAGCTCACCGGAGCTGGGAGACGCGGGCCGCGATCGACGACGCCCTGGACCTGGTCGTGGACGCGGAAGCCGGCGTGCGCGGCTTCCTCCTGACCGGGAAGCGGGAGTGGCTCGAGCCGCTGGAGAAGGCGCGACGCACGCTCCCCGTCGCCCTCGCCGACGTGCGGTCGCGGCTGCGCGAAGACCCGCCGCAGCTCGAACGGCTGGTGCGCCTCGAATCGCTCCTGGCGGCGAGCCTGGCGCGCCTCTACATGGAGGTGCGCTCAGGGCCGGCATCGGGTCACCACGCCCTGTCCGAGCTGCTGGCCGGCAGCGAGGCCGCCATGGAGGCCGCGAGGCGGGAGGCGGCGCAACTCACCGTCGCCGAGGAGCGACGCCTGGCGGAGCGCCGGCGCCGGCAATCCCTCGCGAGCCCGGCCCTGCGCGTGGCCATGGCGGTGAGCCTCGGCGGTGGCCTGACCGCCATGGCCATGGCTCTCCTGCTGTGGAGCGACTCCAAGAGGACGCAGGCGCGCCTGGTGGGCGAGATCGCGGTGCGCACCGAGGCGGAGCAGGCGCTGGTCCAGCTCAAGCGGGATCTCGAAGAGCGCGTGGAGACGCGGGCGGCGGAGCTGGCCCTCGCCAACACGCGGCTCCAGCGCGAGCTCGACGAGCGGCAACGGATGCAGGAGGAGCTGGAGCGGGCCAACACGAGGCTGACCCACGGCCTTCGAGACCTGGAGCAGCGGAGCCTGGCGGCGACGAACTTCGCGCGGATGATCGACACGCTGCAGGCGTGCCGGAGCCTCGACGAGGCGGCCGTCGTGGTCGCGCGATGGATGGACCGGCTCTTTCCGGGGACGTCGGGCTTCCTCGGCCTGCTGCACCCCTCCCGCGACCTGGTCGAGGCGGCGACGACGTGGGGGACGGCGGCGAGCATGGAGGTCGTCTTCGGCCTCGAGGACTGCTGGGCGCTGCGCCAGGGCCGGATCCACGTGCTGGGGGAACGGGCCGAATCCCTACCGTGCCCACACCTGTCGGGCACTGCGGCGAGCGCCGCGTGCCTGCCCCTGACGGCCCAGGGGGAGCTGCTCGGCGTCCTGCACCTCAGGAGCGCCGCACCGCGGCTGGGCCTCCCGTGGGCGCGGGACGAGGCGGACCACCTCGGGCTCGCCTTGCTCACGGCGGGGAGCGTCGCCCTCGCGCTGGCCAACCTGCGGCTGCGGGAGTCCCTGCGCCACCAGTCCATACGGGACCCGCTCACCGGCCTCTTCAACCGTCGCTACCTGGAGGAGTCCGCCGAGGGGGCTGTCCGGCGGTCGCTCAGGAGCGGCCGGCCCATCGCCGTCGTCATGCTGGACCTCGACCACTTCAAGGCGCTCAACGACGAGCACGGGCACGCGGCGGGAGACGCCGTCCTCCAGGAGCTGGGGGTTCTCCTCCTCGGCCTCGTGCGGGCCGGGGACATCGCGTGCCGCTACGGCGGCGAGGAGTTCGTGCTGATCCTGCCCGAGGCCTCGCTGTCCGACGCCCACGGCCGCGCGGAGGGCCTGAGGGAGAGCGTGACGCAACTGCAGGTCCGGCTCCCGAAGGGCACGGCGCGACTCACCGCATCCCTCGGCGTGGCCGCGCTCCCGGAGCACGGCACCGCCGCCGAGGCGCTTCTTCGCGCGGCCGACGCGGCGCTGTACCGGGCCAAGGCCGAGGGGCGGAACCGCGTGGTGGTCGCTCCGCTGCAGGAGCGCGCCGCCCCGACTGCGGCCACCCCGCAGCCGCTCGCGGCCCTGCCCCGCGGGCGCCGCAAGCGCCCGACGGCGCCCGGAGCCTGACCACGCGCGTCCTCTGGGTGAAGCTCGGCGGCCTCTGGCCCCTCGACGCGGGCGGGCGGCTCCGGAGCTACCACGTCGTGCGGGAGCTGTCGGAGCGCCACGCCGTCACGGTGCTGACGACCCACGGCCCCGGCGAGGAGGCCGCTGCCCTCGCCGAGGCGCTCCCGCGGTGCGAGACCGTCTCTTTCCCGCACGCGGCGCCGAAGCACGGGAGCGCCGCGTTCGCGGCGGCGCTCCTCCGCTCGTGGCTCTCGCCGCTGCCCGTGGACCTCCGGCGCTGGCGCGTGGCGGCTCTGCAGGCCGAGGCGCGGCGCCGTCTCGCCGCCGGGGCCGCGGACCTGTGCGTCGCGGACTTCCTGACCGCCGTGCCCAACCTGCCGGTCCGCAGCTCGACCCCCGTGGTCCTCTTCGAGCACAACGTCGAGCACGTGATCTGGCGACGGCTGGCCGAGGTCGAGCGGCGGCCCTGGCGACGCCTCCCGCTCGAGCTGGAGTGGCGCCGGATGCGGCGCTTCGAGGGGCGGGCGTGCGCCGGCGCCGCGCTCACGGTCGCCGTGTCGGAGGCGGATCGGCGGGCGCTGGCCGGGCTGGCGCCCCAGGCCCGCGTGGAGGCGATGCCGACCGGCGTCGACACGGGGTACTTCCACCCGAACGGAACGCGGGTGCTGCCGGGGGGGCTGGTCTTCAGCGGGTCCATGGACTGGTATCCCAACGAGGACGCCATGCTCCACTTCGTCACGGAGGTCCTGGGCCGCATCCGCGAGGAGGTGCCCGACGCGAGCCTGACGGTCGCGGGACGCAACCCCAGCGTCCGGCTCCGTTCGGCGGCGGAAGCGGCGGGCGTGCGCGTCACCGGCACGGTCGCCGACGTCCGGCCGTTCGTGGCCGAGGCCGCGGTCTTCGTGGTGCCGCTGCGCGTCGGCGGCGGGACACGGCTCAAGATCCTGGAGGCCCTGGCCATGGGGAAGGCCGTGGTGTCCACCACCGTGGGCGCCGAGGGGCTGCCCCTCGAGCCGGGCGTCCACTACCTCCGCGCCGACGACCCCGAGACCTTCGCCCGTGCGGTGGTGTCCCTGCTCCTCGATCCGGTGCAGCGCGAGGCCCTGGGCGAGGCGGGACGCCGGCTCGTCTTGGGGCGGCATTCCTGGGCCCGAGCGGCCCGGGCGTTCGAGGAACTGATCGCCGAGGTGTCGCCATGCGTGTGAGCGTGTTCGGCCTGGGTTACGTAGGGTGCGTGACGGGGACCTGCCTCGCGCAGTCCGGTCATCACGTCGTCGGCGTGGACGTGAACGACGAGAAGGTGGAGATGCTGAACGAGGGGCGTCCCCCCGTGCTGGAGCCCGGCCTGGGCGACGTGCTCGCGCGCGTCGTCCGCGACGGCCGCCTCCGCGCCACGACCGACGCCGAGGAGGCGGTGCGGGCGAGCGACGTCGCCCTCGTGTGCGTGGGCACGCCGGGGCTCCCCAACGGTCGCCTCGACGTCGGGGCCCTCGAACGCGCCAGCCGGGAGATCGGCCACGCGCTCCTCCGCCGCACCGATCCCTACACCGTCGTCGTCCGCAGCACGGTCCTGCCGGGGACGACGGAGTCGGTGGTCGTTCCGGCCCTGCTGGCGGGGGGGGCTCTGCGCTTCGGCTCGTCGCTCCACGTCGCCGTGAACCCGGAGTTCATGCGCGAGGGCTCCTCCCTCCGGGACTTCGCCCGGCCGCCCATGACCCTCGTCGGCTGCGACGCGGCGGACACGGGGGGCCTCCTCCGGGAGCTGTACGCGGGCGTCGAGGCGCCCTTCGTCCGGACGGCGGTGCGCACGGCCGAGATGGCGAAGTACGTGGCCAACGCCTTCCACGCCCTCAAGGTGTGCTTCGCCAACGAGGTGGGGGACGTCTGCGCCGCCCTCGGCGTGGACGCCCAGGAGGTGATGCGGGTCTTCCTCGTGGACCGCAAGCTCAGCCTCTCGGAGGCGTACCTGCGGCCGGGCTTCGCGTTCGGCGGATCCTGCCTGCCCAAGGACGTGCGGGCGCTCGTCTACGGGGCGCGGAGCGCCGACGTCCTGCCCCCGCTCCTGTCGTCGATCCTCCCGTCCAACGAGGTCCAGATCCGCCGCGGCGTCGACGCGGTGCTCGCCGCGCGCAAGCGGCGCGTGGGCGTCGTGGGGCTCGCGTTCAAGGAGGGAACCGACGACCTCCGCGAGAGCCCCATGGTCGCCCTCGTGGAGACCCTCGTCGGGAAGGGGTGCGACGTGCGCATCCTCGACCGCCACGTCGCGGTCTCGCGTCTCGTCGGGGCCAACCGGCGCTACATCGAGGAGCAGATCCCCCACGTGGCGTCGCTCATGTGCGACAGCGTGGAGGCTCTCCTCGCCCACGCCGAGGTCCTCGTCATCGGCAACACGGGGCCGGAAGCGGCGGCGGCGCTGGCCGGAGCGGGACCGGACCACACCCTCGTGGACCTGACCCGCGGCGCCGCACGCAAGGCGGCCGTGCCCGAGGCCGCGGCCTGAAGGAGGCGATCGATGAAGATCCTGGTGACGGGCGGGGCGGGCTTCATCGGGAGCCACCTCGTGGAGGCCCTCGTCGAGGAAGGCCACGGCGTGCGTGTCCTCGACGACTTCTCCACCGGGCGCGTGGAGAACCTCCATGCGGTGCTCGCCGACGTAGAGCTCCTCGAGGGGGATTGCGCGGATCCCGAGCGCGCTGCGGCCGCCGTCCGCGGCGTCGAGGCGGTCTTCCATCAGGCGGCCCTCCCGAGCGTCGCCCGCTCGGTGGCCGACCCGCTGCCCACGCATCGGGCCGGCCCGACCGCCACGCTGACGATGCTGGTGGCGGCGCGGGACGAGGGCGTCGCGCGCTTCGTCTACGCCGGCTCGTCGTCGGTCTACGGCGACACCCCCACGCTCCCGAAGCGCGAGGACATGGAGACGCACCCGCTCTCCCCCTACGCGGCGGGGAAGCTCCTCGGAGAGCACTACGCGCGGCTCTTCGCCCGGCTGTACGGGATGGAGACGCTGACGCTGCGCTACTTCAACGTGTTCGGCCCCCGCCAGGACGGGACGTCGCCTTACAGCGGCGTCATCAGCCGTTTCGTCGAGGTCCTCCTGGCCGGCGGCATCCCGGTCGTCCACGGCGACGGACGCCAGAGCCGGGACTTCACCTATGTCGCCAACGCCGTCGCGGCGAACCTTCTCGCCCTGCACGCCGTCGGCCTGGCCGGCCAGGCGGTCAACGTGGCCACGGGCCGCCGGGTCTCCCTCCTGGAGCTCCTCGAGACCCTGGCGCGCCTGACGGGGCGGCCGGCGGCGGCGCAGCAGGCGCCCCCACGGGCGGGAGACGTGCGTCACAGCCGGGCCGACCTGGGCCGGGCCCGCGAGGTGCTCGGCTACGCGCCGGCGGTCGACTTCGAGGAGGGCTTGCGGCGCACGGTGGCCTGGCTCCGCGAGCGCCGCCAGTCCTCGTCCTCGGGAGCCGAGGAGGCGGGGGAGTCGAGGTCATGCGCAGCCGACTGATGGCCCTCGCGGCCGGTGCCGTCCTCTCCGGGGCCTTCGCCGCGCTCGCCGTGGACGGAGCGGACCCGCCTTCGCGAAGCGAGCCGCTCGCGGCTCTTCCCGAGCGGCCGCGGGCACGGGTCGCCCTCGTTCCGGGGGTGGCGGCCCCTGGGCCGGTCCGCGTGGTGCGCGCCGGCGACAGCCTTCAGGCCGCCCTGGACGCGGCGCAGCCGGGGGACGTCCTGGCCCTCGAGCCCGGCGCCACGTTCCGCGGCCCCTTCACTCTCCCAGCCAAGCCGGGCGCGGAGTGGATCACGATCCGCTCGGCCGCTCCCGACTCCAGCCTCAAGCCACCCGGCACACGGGTGACTCCCGCCGACGCCGGGGCGATGCCGAAACTCGAATCGGCGTCCGCCCCGGTGTTCACCGCCGCGCCGGGGGCACACCACTATCGTTTCGTGGCCCTCGAGGTCCGCCCCCGGCCCGGCGCCTTCCTCCACAACCTCGTCGTCCTCGGTCTCGACGAGACCGACGTGGAGGCGCAGCCCCACCACGTCGTCTTCGAGCGCTGCTACCTCCACGGCGATCCCCGGCGCGGCACGCGTCGCGGCATCGCCCTGAACGGCCGCGACCTCGCCGTCGTGGACTCCCACCTCTCGGACTTCAAGGAGGCGGGGGCCGACTCCCAGGCGATCGCCGGCTGGGGCGGCGCGGGCCCGTTCCGCATCGAGAACAACACCCTCGAGGCCGCGGGGGAGAACGTCCTCTTCGGCGGGGCCGATCCGCGCATCCGCGACCTGGTCCCCTCCGACATCGAGATCCGGCGCAACCACCTGTCGAAGCCGGTCTCGTGGAAGCCGGGGGAGCCGGGCTACGAGGGGACGCTCTGGACGGTCAAGAACCTCTTCGAGCTGAAGAACGCCCGGCGGGTCCTCGTCGAGGGCAACGTCCTCGAGAACAACTGGGTCCACGCCCAGAGCGGCTTCGCGGTGCTCTTCACCGTGCGGAACCAGGACGGCTCGGCCCCCTGGTCCGTCGTCGAGGACGTGACCTTCGCGAGCAACGTCGTCCGCCATGCCGCCGCGGGCGTCAACGTCCTCGGCCGCGACGACAACGCCCCGAGCGGGAGGACGCAGCGCCTCGCCATCGTCAACAACCTGTTCGTGGACGTCGGGGGCGAGGGCTGGGGCGGCTCGGGGACCCTTCTCCAGATGCTCGACGGCGCGGCCGACGTCCTGGTGGCCCACAACACCGCCTTCAACTCCGGGAACGTCATCGTCGCCGAAGGGGTGCCGCACACCGGCTTCGTGCTCCGCGACACGATCGCGGTCCACGGCCGCTACGGCATCGTCGGCACCGGCACGGCGCCCGGGCGCGGCACCCTCGACGCGTACTTCCCCGGCTCGATCCTCCGGCGGAACGTCCTCGTGGGCGGCGCGGCGCGTCTGCTGCCGCCGGACAACTTCACCCCCGCCTCCCTCGACGAGGTGGGCTTCGTGAACTGGCGAGAGGGCGACTACCGGCTCGCGGCCGGGAGCGCGTACCGCGGCAAGGCCACGGACGGCGGCGACGTGGGGGTGGACGTCGCGGCCCTCGTCGCGGCCCAGGAGGCCCGCCCCGAGGACCTCGAGCCGCCGAGGCGGGAACGCGTCGGCCCCGAAGCGGCTGCCGTGACGCCGGGGACCCGTCCCCGCCCTCGGGCCGCCGTCGTCGCGTTCTGGACCGCGGCCCTGCTCCTCGCCTACACGCACCTGGGCTACCCGCTCCTCATCCGCGTCTGGGCCGCGCTGCGGCCCCGGCCGGCGCGCCGCGGGGCTCACGTGCCCGACGTGAGCCTCCTGATCGTGGCCCGCGACGAGAGCGGCCGGATCGACGCACGGCTCGGCAACGTCTTCGCCCTCGACTACCCGCCCTCGCGCCTCGAGGTGGTGCTGGCCTCCGACGGCTCCACCGACGGGACGGTGGAGCGGGCGCGGGTCTGGGAGCGCGCGGGTGTCCGGGTCGTCGCGTACCCCGCGGCCCGCGGGAAGCCCTCGGTCCTCGACGACCTCGTGCCGCAGTGTCGCGGGGAGATCGTCGTGCTGGCCGACGCCCGGCAGCGCTTCGACGAGCGGGCGCTCCGGGCTCTCGTCGCGCCCTTCGCCGATCCCGACGTGGGCGCCGTGAGCGGCGAGCTCGTCCTGACCCGCGACGGCCGGCCCGGCGCCGTGGGCGAGGGGGTGGGGATGTACTGGCGGATGGAGAAGGCGATCCGCTACGCCGAGAGCGTCGTGGACTCCAGCGTGGGCGCCACGGGGGCCATCTACGCCCTGCGGCGCGACCTCTACGAGCCGATCCCCGCCGACACGCTCCTCGACGACGTGCTGATCCCGTTGCGCCTCGTGCGACGCGGCTGGCGCGTCGTCTTCGAGCCGGGAGCGCGGGCCTTCGACCGCGCGCCCACCTCGGCGGCCGAGGAGCTGGCCCGGAAGGCGCGGACCATCGCGGGGAACTTCCAGCTCTTCGCCCGCGAGGCCTGGCTCCTCGACCCGCTCCGGAACCGCCTCTGGCTCCAGACGGTGTCCCACAAGGCGCTCCGGCTCCTGACGCCCGGGCTCCTCGCCGTGACGCTGCTCGCCACGCTGTGCCTCGCCGGCGACGTGTTCTACGGCTCCCTCCTCGCCGCCCAGGCGTTCTTCTACGCGGCGGCGGCGGCGGGCCACGTCGCCGGCGGGGCCGGCCGGGCGACACCGTTCCTGAGCGTGCCCTACGTCGTGTGCCTGCTGGCCTGGGCGACCGTCGTGGGGTTCTTCCGGTTCCTCACGGGACGCCAGCCCGTGACGTGGGCGAAGCCGTCCCTCGACAAGGTGCCGTCCTGCGACCCCATGGCGAGGCCATGACGGGTCCCTCGCGCCGGAGCGGCCGCGAGAGGCGGCGCGCTCCCGTCGAGCGGGTCCTTCGCCGGCGCGACGCGGCGCAACTGTTCGCCGGCGTGCGGCGGCCGCTCCACGAGGCCCTCGCGCGCCTCGCGGCGCAGGCCGGACCCATCGACCGGCGGTGGCGCCAGCTCCTGCGCCTGCTCCAGCCGGGGCGCGAGGAGTTCGAGGCGCTCGCCCGGCTCCACCTCAAGGCCCACGTCCGGGCCCTCCGCGTGGCCGACTACGACGCGTACCTCGAGACCATCCGCCGCCACGGGCAGGCCCTCGCGCGGGCCGGCGTGCCCGAGGAGCACGCCGTCGCGGCCCTCGCGTTCCACCTCGAGAGCTGCCTGGGCCACCTGCTGGCGGCGGACCAGCGCGCGCTGGCCCTCGCGCTCGTGCGTCTGACGGCGGCCATCCAGCGCTTCGTGCTGAAGGGCTACGGCGACGGACGAGGGGAAGGCTGGCGGCGGGTCGACGACCAGGAGCGGCTCCGGCTCTCGCGCGATCTCCACGACGAGGTCGGGGCCGACCTCGTCGTCATGAAGCTCTACATCGAGATGATCGCCCTCGAGCTGTCCCGGGGAAACGTCAGTCCGATCGGTCCCAAGCTCCAGGAGGTCCTGGACCTCGTGTCCCGGTCCATCGACTCGGTGAGGCGGCTCACCCTCGACCTCGGCCCCGCGGTGCTCGAGCAGCTCGGGTTCCTGCCTGCGCTGAGGCTCTACACGCGGCAGTTCTCGGTCCGCACAGGCATCCAGGTGGAGGTCCGCGAGGCGGGGCCGCCGACCGGGGTGCCCGCGGCTCACGAGACGGCGCTGTATCGCGTCCTGCAAGGGGCCCTCTCCAACGTGGCGAAGCACGCGAAGGCCAGGAACGTGCGGGTCACCCTGGGGGGCTTCAAGGACGCGGTGGTCGTGATGATCGTCGAAGACGACGGCGTGGGGTTCGACGTCTCCCGCCTCGCGACGTCGCGGGCGTTCGGCATCAGCGCGATGCGCGAGCGGGTCCAGAGCCTGGGGGGCAGGCTCCACGTGGAGTCGCGGCCGGCCCGGGCCGGCGCGGGGAAGTCCGGCACCAGGATCGAGATCGACCTGCCGCTGAAGCAGAGCGACGCGTCGTGAACGGCAGGATCAGGGTCGTTCTGTGCGAGGACCACGTCCTCTTCCGGGAAGGCCTCCGGGCCATCCTGCGCGAGCAGCCCCAGATCGAGGTGGTGGGGGAGGCGGGCACGGGCCGCGAAGCCGTCGAGAAGGTAAAGCGCCTGCGCCCCGACGTCGTCCTGATGGACATCGAGATGCCGGAGCTGTCCGGGATCGAGGCGACCCGGCGCATCGCCCAGGCGAAGGTGAGGAGCCGCGTCCTCGTCCTGACGCTGTACGACGACGAGGAGATCGTCGCGCAGTGCCTGGAGGCCGGAGCCGCCGGGTACGTCCTCAAGGACGCACCGTCATCGGAGCTGCTCCGCGCCGTCGAGGCCGTCGCGAAGGGCCAGCGCTACCTCACGCCCAAGGTCCTCACCCAGATGGTCGAGCACCCGAGCAAGGGCCGGGGGCGGACGCGCTACGACCTCCTGTCCGGCCGCGAGCGCGAGGTGCTGCGCCTGCTGGCCGAAGGGCTGACCGGCAAGGAGATCGCGGCGCGGCTCGATCTCAGCGTGAAGACCGTGGACGCCCACAAGTACAACCTGATGCAGAAGCTCGACCTCCACGACCGCGCCAGTCTCGTGAAGTACGCCCTCCGGCGGAAGCTCATCCGCCTCCCCGTCCTGCGGCCGGAGGACTAGTGCGAGTGGCGGCCGGGGTCGGCCTCGGCCCAGAGGCGCTCGATGCACGGGACCAGCCGCTCGAAGACCGCCGGCTCCTCGACGTACGCCTCCGCGCCGGACCCTCGGCCGACGGCGAAGGGATGGATGAGGACCAGCTTCGTGCCGGGGCTCCCCCGGCGGATCGCGGCGACCACGGCGGCCTGCTGCCTGCCCAGGGCCCGGACGCCTGCGACCACCACGTCGGGATCGAGCTGCGCGGTGCGGTGGGCGAGCCGGCGGCCGTCCACGAGGCGACCGACCACGCGGACGCCCGGGCTCTCCCGGAGGACAGCCTCCACGGCCCGGAGGAGGCCCTTGGGCCGGACGGCGACGAGGACGCGGATCTCCCGCACGAGGCCTCCCTGGGCCGGCGCTTCGATGCGAAGCATCATCAGGACCACGGCGAGACGATACCCGCACGAAGGGTCGGCCGACATCGGGAGTTCACCCGAGCCGGCGGGGGGATTCGCCCTATTCCTCGGCCTTTCGGGGATCTCCCGACGCAGGATTCAGGGGTTCCCGTCGCGGCGAATCCAGGATCCACCGATTGACCCTCTCGTTCCCACGTCTATCTTCTGGACCAGGAACCGGACGGGGAGGTGCCCCGTGAAGAAGCACGAATCCATTGTCTGGAGGTTTTCATGAGCCACAGTTTGTTCCTGCGTGGCGTCGCCGTCGGGGCCGCAGTGTGGGCCCTCCTGGCCTGGCCCGCCGCCGGCGCGGCCCAGACCGTCAACGGCTTCGCCGCGGCGGCGGACGGGAAGGTCGCCGGAGTACCCGCCGCTCTCGGCCATACGGGCACCCTGGCGGACGAGAACGACGCCCGCGCGGTCTCCATGCCTGACGGCGGCGCGTCCACGCTGACGGGCCAGGTCATCGAGGCCGCGACGATCAGCTCCATACAAGGGTGGGACTCCCTCGACTTCGTCTCTTCGGGCGCCTCCCTCGCGGACGTGAGCCTCTCCCTCGCCGGCCTCGGCGTCGCGGCCGGGTTCCTGGGTGCCGACGCCGTGGCGCCCGTCGGCGGATCCCCGAGCGGCACGTCGAC
This sequence comes from Acidobacteriota bacterium, assembly GCA_016199625.1. Taxonomy (GTDB): domain Bacteria; phylum Acidobacteriota; class Vicinamibacteria; order Fen-336; family Fen-336; genus JACQGI01. The sequence continues at coordinate 11,639 of JACQGI010000035.1, forward strand.
CATCACGGGCCTGGCCGTCAACGGAGTGCCTGTCTACGTCAGCGGTGCGCCCAACCAGAGGGTCTATTTCCCCGGGTTCACCCTGACCCTCAACGAGGTCCGGAAGACGACCAGCAGCGTGACCGTCAGCGCCCTGAGGGTCGCCTCGTGGGACGGCCTCACGAACCTGGCGATCGCGACGGCGACGGCCGGAGTCGGGACGTCGTCGTTCTCGTCCCCGCTGGGGCTTCGGTAGGAAGGGGAGGACGCCATGAAGAGAATGACCGCGCTCCTGATCGCTGCGCTGCTCCCGTTCGCCGCCGGCCCCGTCTCGGGGCACGTGGGCGGCGAGCAGCCGATCCCCCTCGACTTCATCACCGGCGGCGGCTGGTTCATCATCCAGCCCCCGACGGCCGGGACCTCTCCGGGCAACCGGGCGAACTTCGGCTGGCACGGCGGCGTGAAGAACGGCGACTGGTGGGGCAACGGGAACTACATCGACCACGGCACCGGCCTCCACGTCCGCAGCACCGAGGTCACCGGCTACGTGCGCATCGGCACCGACGGCACCGATCCGCAGACCGGCCAGCCCACGGGCACCCGCGACGTCTGCGGTATCGCGACGACCAACCAGTTCGGCACGGTCCGGTACCGGGTCCGCATGAAGGACAACGGAGAGCCCGGCCGCCAGGACAAGTTCGGGATCTCGCTGTTCGTCGACGCCGGCCAGCCGGTCTACTTCGCGTGGGGCAGCCTGGGCGACCCGACCGACGGCGGCGGCAACATCCAGCTCCACAAGGGCAACAACTCGAACACCGCGCCGGAGACGCCGGCGGACTGCCCGGACGACTACTTCACCCCGCACGCCTTCAGCTGAGTCGCCCGCGTCGGTGGAACTGCCTCCGGGGCCCCGCCCCGGGGGCAGTTCCGTCTCTGGCTTTCGCGGTATAGTTGTCGCTTGGCCGAGATGGATTCCGACGCAGCGCACGCGCACATCCTCGTCGTGGACGACGATCGCGTGGCCAGCTCGGTCTACCGGCAGACCCTGGAGATCCGGGGCTTCCGCGTCTCGAGCGCCACGGACGGCCGCGCCGCGCTGCAGATGGTCCGGTCCGAGCGGCCCGACCTGATCGTCCTCGACCTGATCATGCCCGTGACGGACGGCTGGGCCGTCCTCGCCGCGCTCAAGGAGATGGCCGACCCGCCGCCCGTCGTGGCGGTCTCGGCGAGCGCGAACGGCCAGGACGCCGTCAAGGCAGGCGCGCAGGCCTTCTTCCTGAAGCCCTGCTCCCTCAGGGATCTCGGCGACGCTTGTGCGGCACTTCTCCGGGAGAGACGCGGCTGAAGTCGCCCTCCTGTCCCTCCCACTTCTTGAGCTTGTTCAGGAGGGCCTTGTAGGAGATGTTGAGGCGGAGGGCGGCCTGCCGGCGGTTCCACCGCGTCTCGGTGAGGACGCGCCGAACGGCCTCGCGCTCGGCCTGGTCGGCCGCCTCGGCCGCGAGCTTCTTCAGGTCGCTGGGCGCGGGCGCGGCGGTCGGTTGCGGCGCGGACGCAGGCGCCGTAGCCTCGGGCCGGCGGCCGCGGCCCAGGTCTGCCAGGGCCATCTCCAGATCGGGCACGATGAGGTAGCGCCGGACGGCGTTCTCGAGCTCCCGGACGTTGCCGGGCCAGTCGTGCCGCTGGAAGGCGTCGAGGATCTCGGGGGGCAGGGATCGCCCCACGGCCCCGTCCCTCTCGGCGTACCGTTGGATGAAGCAGGCCGCGAGGAGCGGGACGTCCTCGGGTCGCTCGCGGAGGGGCGGGATCTCGAGGCGGATGACGTTCAGGCGGAAGTAGAGGTCTTCGCGGAACGTCCCGTCGGCCACGGCCTTCTCCATCGAACGGTTGGTGGATGCGAGCACCCGTGCGTCCACGCGGGTCGGCTGGCGCGCCCCGAGGCGGCTGAACTCGCCGTCCTGGAGCACGTGGAGGAGCTTGGCCTGGAGGTGCGGGCTCATCTCGGCGATCTCGTCGAGGAGGATCGTGCCGCGGTGGGCCATCTCGAACTTGCCGGGCTTGTCCCGCAGGGCGCCCGAGAACGCCCCGCGCTCGTAGCCGAACAGCTCCGACTCGAGGAGGTCGTGGGGGAGGGCCGCGCAGTTCACCCTCACGAAGGGCCGGTCCCGCCGCGGCGAATGGGCGTGAACGTAGCGGGCGAGGACCTCCTTGCCGACACCGGTCTCGCCGAGGAGGAGGACGGGAGCGTCGGTCTCGGCCACCTGGCGCGCGATCTCCCGGATCCGCGCGATCCGCGGATTCGAGGAGAGGAAGTCGGCGGGCTCGGTGAACTGGTCGAGCCGGCGCCGCAGGACCGTGACCTCGTCCTTGAGCCGCTGCTTCTCCAGGACGTTCTCGATGGTCAGCTCCAGCTCGGGCTCCTGGAACGGCTTCGTGAGGTAGTCGGCGGCGCCGCGGTTCATGGCCTCGACGACGGTCTTGATCTGCCCGACGGTGGAGAGGATCACCACGGGGACCTGGGGGTGCGACTGCTTCACGTGGGCCAGGAGGTCGAGGCCGCTCATGCCCGGCATGACGAGATCGAGGAGCATCACCGCCGGAAGGAGGGGCCCGGCGGCGAGCCGGGCCAGAGCCTCGTCGGCCGAAGGCGCCTCGGACACCTCGTAGCCGCGGGAGGACAGCAGCACGGAGAGATAGCTCCGCACGCTGTCGTCGTCGTCGACAACGAGGATGACCGGCCTCGCCATGGAAGGATCCTTGGTCAGGGGGCCGGCGAAGGCGTCCGTTTCTTGGCGAGCGGCGCTTCGTCCGAGAGGAACATCGCGACCATGTTGAGGAGCTTCGTGGCGAGGACCGGCTTGACGAGGTACAAGTCGCTGCCGGCCTCCTGCCCTTCCGCCATGTCCATGAGCTGTCCCTTGGCCGTGAGGAAGACCACCGGGACGTCCTTGGTCTCGGCGTTCTCGCGGATCCGGCGGCACACGTCGTAGCCGGACAGTCCCGGCATGGCGACGTCGAGGATCACGAGGTCGAAACCCGACTTCAGGGCCTCGAGGGCCTGCTCGCCATCCGGGGCCGTCGCGACCTCGTAGCCCTTCTGGGTGAGGATCTGCTTCAAGGCGCCCAGCGCGGTGGGGTCGTCGTCCACGGCGAGGATCCGCTTCTTCTTCACGGTCCCTTCATCCTACCACCTCGGATCGTCCGAGCGGCCTCGAGGCGAGCGGCCACGCCCGCCTCCCCACCGCGGTCCGTGGGGGCGTAGTAGCGCCGGCCGAGGAGGCTCTCGGGCAGGCAGTCCATGGGCGCGACGCCCTCGGCCTCGTCGTGAGCGTAGCGGTAGCCCTTGCCGTAGCCCAGGTCCTTCATGAGGCGCGTGGGCGCGTTGCGGATCCAGAGCGGAACCGGCTCGGCCCGCGTCGTGAGGGCGTCCTCGGCCGCGCGACCGTAAGCGACGTAGAGGGCGTTGCTCTTGGGCGCCGCCGCCAGGTACACGACGGCCTCCGCCAGCGCCAGGGCGCCCTCGGGCATCCCGACGAAGTGGACGGCCTGCTGCGCCGCCATGGCCACGACGAGGGCCTGCGGGTCCGCCATCCCGACGTCCTCGGAGGCGAAGCGGACGAGTCGACGGGCGACGTACAGCGGGTCCTCGCCCGCCTCGAGCATCCTGGCGAGCCAGTACAGCCCCGCGTCGGCATCGGAGTTGCGGACGGACTTGTGGAGGGCGCTCACGACGTTGAAGTGCTCCTCGCCGGCCCGGTCGTAGAGGAGCGCCTTCCGGGCGAAAGCTCGCCGCATCCCGTCGAGATCCACGCGGCGCCGGCCGTCCTCGCCGGGAGCGGTGGTCGCGACGGCCAGCTCGAGGACGTTCAAGGCCGTCCGCGCGTCGCCGTCGGACGCGCCCGCCAGGAAAGCGAGGGCGTCCTGGGTCACGTCGGGCGCCAGGCTCGCGAGGCCGCGCTCCGCGTCGTCCATGGCCCGGCGCATCACGGTGACGAGCTGCGCCTCGTCGAGGGGCTTCAGCACCACCACCCGGCAACGCGACAGGAGCGCCGCATTCACCTCGAAGGACGGGTTCTCGGTCGTCGCGCCGACGAGCACGATCGTCCCGCGCTCGACGTGGGGCAGGAACGCGTCCTGCTGCGCGCGGTTGAAGCGATGGA
>JACQGI010000036.1 GCA_016199625.1 Acidobacteriota bacterium
GCTCGTCGGCGGCGAACGCCATCCGCGCCGTCGCGGCGAGATCGAGATCCGAGTCCCCCGCGGCGGCCCGCGAGGGGGACACGAGGCCGAGGAAGAGAAGGGCGCACGCGACCTTGGCCGCGTCGAACTCCTCGAGCCGCGTCAGGCCGGCGGCCTCCTTCAACGTGCGCCGGCCGTCCAGGTGGTCGGCGAGGCCTCCGGCGTCGGTCCGGATCTCCTCGAGGAGCGCGTTCAGCTCGGCAGCCGGCGAGAGGACCACGTCCAGGCCGCCGAGGTGGCGCAGGACGAAGTTGCGGTCCGCCACGCGTCGGACCGCGGCCAGGACCAGCTTCTCCGTCGAGAGCTTGAGGTCCACGGCGCCCTTGGGGAGCACGCCGTCCTCGAACTCGAAGGCCCCCGAGTCGTAGGCGATGACGTCGGAGAGGATCCGCTCGACCTTGGTGCGGGCGGCCTCGCCCAGCTCGCGCTGGCTGACGAAGCCGCTCTCGGAAAGGACCTTGGCGAGCGGGTTGCCCGGGCCGACCTTGGCGTTCACGTCTTCGAGCTGTTCGGGGGTGATCTTGCCCCCCTCGATCAGGATCGCGCCGAGTTGGTCCCGCGGGTCATTCGAAGAGCCGAAGAGGATGCGGCCCGCGCGATAGTACAGGGCTTTCTGATAGGAAGGCCCCTCGACCTTGAGGGAGCCCGTCGCTCCCTGGCGATGCAGGTCCATGAGAAGGAAGGGGAAGGCCTTGGGGTCGATCTGACCGCTGATGGGGAACGAGGAATCGGCCATCGAGCCTCCCGGCGGCCCTGCAACCCCATCACGCGAGGGGGCGGATCGCCCGTAGTATCAACATATTACCACGAAACCCGACGACATTGACAGCTCCTCGGAGCGGCGGATAGACTGCTCGGGAGACGTTCCCTCATCGCCCTCGGAGGTTCCTTTGGAAGAAGGCGGTCGCAAGCGCGAAGACGAGTGGTTCCTCAAGCACGAGCAGCAGCTGCTGGAAGCGGCGCGCGTCGCGCGGGAGAAGCGGGAGAAAGAGCGCTCCGCGAAGGAGAAGGCCGAGGAGCGTGAGCGGCTCAAGGCGTTGCACTTCATGAAGTGCCCGAAGTGCGGCCACGACATGAAGTCCGAGGCGCTCGACGGTGTCGAAGTCGATCGCTGCACGTTCTGCGAAGGGATCTATCTCGACGCGGGGGAGCTGGACCAGGTGCTCCTGAAGAAAGGCGAGGAGCGAAGGGGCTTCTTCCGGAGGCTCGTCGGGATGTGAGACGTCGGAGCCGGCCGCCTTCAGCCATCAGACCATGCCGTATCTCGTCGACGGGAACAACCTGCTGGGCTCCTGGGGCGGTCCCAAGGGGAAAGACGACCGCCGCGGCGAGGTGGTGCGCCGTGTCTCCGCCTTCTGCCGCGCCCGCAACGTTCGCGCGACGATCGTCTTCGACGGACATCCCCTTCGGCCCGACATGGCCGCCCAGGACCTGGGGCCCGTGTCCGTCCGAGTTCCGCACGAGGGGCAGGACGCCGACACGGTGATCCGCGAGCTCGTCGAGCGCGCCGCCCGTCCCGCCGAGGTCATCCTCGTCACCTCGGACAAGGCCCTCTACTCCTACTGCAAGACCCTCGGGGCGTCCGTCCTCCGCGCTCACGAGTGGAACGCCCTCGAGCGCCGCCTGGCGCCCGCCCGTGCCCAGGGCGCCGGCGAGAAGCCGGAGCGCGAGACGGACGTCGACGGCTGGTTGCGGAAGTTCGGCGGATCGGAGTGACCGCGACACCTCCGCGCACCGGTGTCAAGAGCCGTTGACTGTCCCCCGATCCTGATCCGGCAGCACTCTAGGCAGCTCCACCGCACGAGGTGACAACCCCCGTTGTCTCCGCGGGCGCTCGCCTTTCCGCCGTCCCGGCCGCGCCGCCTCCTCGAAGTCTCGTTCTCCCCGCGCGTTGACGGCCCTTGCGGTCCGCCGGCACCGGCCTTGCCTCCTGAGGCAGGCGTGTGCGGCGTACCCGGCGCGGGGTGCCGAGGGAGAGACGGCGCCCCGCGCCGGACCTGACAGGAGGTGTGATCGAGGAAGCCATCCGAGAGGCCAACACAGGTGTCGCAAGAACGAAAGAGACCCTCGCGGGCGCTTCCCGGCTCCGCCCGCGGGATTCGAGAGAACTTGGCCGGAAAAACCGAAATCGAAGGAGACGAATATGAAGAAGCTGAACCGCATCCTGGCGACCGGTCTGGCCCTCGCCCTGGGCCTGATGCTGACGAGCGGCCTCGCCCTGGCGGACGCCAAGCCCGCTCCGGCCGGCAAGGTCAACCTCAACACCGCGACCGCCGAGCAGCTCGAGGTGCTGCCGGGCGTCGGCCCCAAGCTCGCGGCCCGCATCGTCGAGTATCGGCAGAAGTCGGGCGCCTTCAAGTCCGCGCAGGAGCTCATGAACGTCAAGGGCATCGGCGAGAAGAGCTTCGGCAAGCTCGAGGGCTACCTGACCGTCGGCGACCCCGCTCCGCGGAGCAACTCGAGCCGGTAGGTGTCCGGGCGGGGGCGGCGAACCGAACCGCCGCTCCCGCCGCACCCACGAGCACGCCATGAACCGGCGCAGCGAAAACGAGCGGGGTCACACACTCGTCGAGATGCTGGTGGTCGCAGGGATCCTCATGGTCCTCGCGGCGACGGCCATCCCGACGCTCAAGGCCTACTCCGTCGAAGCTCACGCCCTGGGCGCGGGCCGCGTCTTCAAGGGCATCTTCCGCAGGGCCGGCTCCGTCGCGGTGCGCACGAACGCCCAGACGGCCATCCGATTCGAGGAGACCGCCGACGGCGCATATTACAGCGTCTACGCCGACGGCAACCACAACGGGGTCCTGAGCGCCGACATCGCCTCGGGGGCCGATCCCCGTCTCGAAGGGCCGTACAGCCTCGACGCCGGCGCGCCCGGCGTCCGCGTGGGAATCATCGACGGCACGCCCGCGATCCCCCCGGAGCGGGGACTGCTCGACACGCGGGACCCGATCCGCTTCGGGCGGGCCAACATGCTGTCCTTCTCGCCCTTGGGCACGGCGACGCCGGGCACCTTCTACCTCGCCGGCGAGGGGATCCAGGTCGCCGTGCGCGTCAACGGGGGCACGGCGCGCGTCCGCCTCATGGTGTACCGGGGGCAGTGGCGGGAGAGGTCGTGAGGCCGGCCGCGCAGGACGAGGGCGCGCGGGTCGCCCGCGTCGATCCCGCCGACGGCGCGGTGGGCGTGTTCCGCGACGCGTGCGTCGTCGTCTGGCTCTCGCATCCCGCCGATCCGGGCAGCCTGTCGGCCGCTACGCTCCACGTCGAGGACCCGGCGGGCCTCGTGCCCGGCCGGCTCGACGTCAGCCCCGACGCCCACGCCGTGGTGTGGCGCGGTGAGCGGCCCCTCACGCCGGGCGTGCCGCACTTCGTCGTGGCCTCCGGCCTGCGCGACGCGCGCGGCCGGGAGGTCAGCCCCCACGTCAGCCGCTTCGTCCCGTGCGACGTCGGCTGGCGCGATCTCGGAGGCTGAGCCCCATCGATCTTCCAAGCCCGCGCGGCGCCCGCCCCACCCCCCCACGAAACTCCCCGACGTCCCGCCCCGTCCGAGCAGGACGGACCCCCCTTCCGGACCACTCCCGACGCGCCGCGCGGGCGCGTTTTCCGCCGGTGTGCTAGATTGCGTCCTTGGTCGAACCGCGATGAGCTCGAGCGTCTATCTGCTCCTGACCCTGGCTCTCTACGCCGTCGGCGCGCTCCACGTGTTCCTCCACGCCATGAGCCGCAGCCGGCTGCTCACGTCGTGGACCGTCACGGCGACGCTCGGGGGCTTCGTCGTCCACACGGCCGGCCTCTCGCAGCGCTGGACGGAGGCCGGGCACTTCCCGGCCGTGGGGCTTCGCGACGGATCGTCGTTCCTGGCCTGGGCCATCGTTCTGGCGTTCCTCATGACCTACGTCCGCACCCGGGAGGCCGTCCTGTCCCTCGCGGTGCATCCGGTCGCCTTCTCCCTGGTACTGGTCGCGAACCTCACGCCCGCCTCGGCCAGCGCCGACCCGATCCTCAAGAGCCTCTACCTCCCCGTACATGCCACGCTGGCCTTCTTCGGCTACGGGTCGCTGTTCGTGGCGTGCGCCATGGGGGTCCTGTACCTCGTCCAGGAGCGTGAGCTGAAGTCCCGTTCGCCCCGGGCCTTCTACTACCTCGCCCCCAGCCTCGAGCGGTGCGACACCCTCACCGCCCGCAGCCTGGAGGTGGGCTTCACCTTCCTCACCCTGGCGATCCTGACGGGCCTCCTCTGGAGCCACAGCGCGCGGGGACGGTACTGGAGCGGAGACCCGAAGGAATGGAGCGCGGTGGTCGCGTGGCTCATCTACGTCGGCCTGATCGTGGCCCGCACCCGAACGGGTTGGGGAGGCCGACGCTCCGCGCTGCTCGGCATCGCCGCCTTCGTGGCCGTGGCCTTCACGTTCCTCTGGATGACCGTGCTCGCGGGCGCGGCGAACGCGGTGCGATAGTCCCATGCTCGTCATCGTCGGCGTCAGCCACCGCACCGCGCCGCTCCCCGTGCGCGAGTCGCTGGCCTTCCCGCGGGAGGGCCTGCCCGCGGCTCTCGCCCGAATGCGGGACGAGGCGCGGGTGGGCGAGGCGATGATCCTGTCCACCTGCAATCGCGTGGAGCTGTACGGACGCGCCCTCGAGCCCTCCGACGAGGACCTCGCCGAGTTCCTTCCGCGGTTCCACGGCCGGTCGGCCGAGGAGCTCCGGCCGTATCTCTATCGCTTCCAGGGGGACGAGGCCGTGCGCCACGCGTTTCGTGTGGCGGCGAGCCTGGACTCCATGGTGCTGGGGGAGTCCCAGATCCTGGGCCAGGTGAAGGAGGCCTACCAGATCGCCGAAAAGGCGGGGACGCTGGGCGCCTCGTTCATCGCGCTGCGGAACCGCTGCCTCGCCGCTGCGAAGCGTACGCGGACCGAGACCGGCATCGGCCAGAACGCCGTGTCGGTCTCGTACGTAGCCGTGGAACTGGCCCGGAAGATCTTCGGCGAGCTCCGGGACCGGGCCGTGCTCCTCGTCGGCGCGGGGAAGATGAGCGAGCTGGCGGCCCGACACCTGGTCCGGGGAGGCGCGCGCGCCACGGTCCTCGGAGGCCGGACCTTCGAGAAGGCCGAGGAGCTCGCCGCAGCCCTTGGAGGGCGCGCGGTGCCCTTCGAGCTCCTCCGGGAGGAGATGGGCCCCGCCGACATCGTGATCAGCGGCACCGGTGCCCCCGGCGTCGTGATCCGGAGGGCGGACGTCGAGGCCGCCCTCTCGGCGCGCCGCCACCGGCCCCTGTTCCTCATCGACATCGCCGTGCCGCGGGACGTGGACCCGTCGGTGCGCGACCTCGACGGCGTGTTCCTGTACGACCTCGACGACCTCAAGTCCGTGGCGGAGTCGAACCTGCGCGAGCGGCGCAAGCAGGCAGCCGTCGCCGAGGCGCTCGTCGAAGAGGAGGTGAGGGAGTTCCTGGGCTGGCAGAAGTCCCTCGACGTGGTGCCGCTGCTCGTGGAGCTGCGCCGGCGGGGCGACGAGATCCGCCGAGCAGAGATCGAGAAGGCACGAAAGAAACTCGGGCCCCTGACACCTGAGCAGGAAGAAGCCCTCGACTCGGCGACGGCTGCCATCGTCAACAAGCTGCTCCATCCGCCGACGGTCCAGATCAAGGAGATGGCCAAGAACGGCCACGCCCCGGAGCTGGTGACCCTCGTGCGCAAGCTACTGGGGCTTTCGTGATTCGCATCGGGTCGAGGGGGAGCGCCCTGGCCCTGTGGCAGGCCGAGCACGTCAAGGCGCACCTCGGGACGCTCGGGCACACCGCCGAGATCCGCGTCATCACGACCACGGGCGACCGCGTACTCGACCGGCGCCTCGAAGCGGTCGGCGGGAAGGGGGCCTTCCTCAAGGAGATCGAGGAGGCGCTCCTCGCCGAGGAGGTGGACCTGGCGGTTCACAGCCTCAAGGACGTGCCGACCCAGCTTCCCGACGGCCTACGCCTCGCGGCCTTTCTCGAGCGCGCGGATCCCCGCGACGCGCTCCTCTCGGCGTCGGGCCGCGGGCTCGCGGAGCTTCCGGACGGGGCGAGGGTCGGGACCACGAGCCTGCGCCGGCGAGCCCAGATCCGCGCGTTCCGCCCCGGACTCGTACTCGCCGATCTCCGGGGCAACGTGGACACGAGGATCCGGCGGCTCCGGGAGGGGCAGTACGAGGCCGTGATCCTGGCCCTGGCCGGCCTCACGCGTCTGGGGCGGCGGGAGGAAGTGACCGAGGTCCTCGAGGCCGACGTCCTCCTTCCGGCGCCAGGGCAGGGGGCGATCGCGCTCGAGTGCCGCTCCGGGGACGAACGCATCGAGTCGGCCGTGGCTCCCCTCGACCACGCGCCCACCGCCCGGGCCGTGGCGGCGGAGCGGAGCTTCCTCTCCGCGCTGGGCGGTGGCTGCAACGTTCCGCTCGGGGCCTACGCGCAGGTTGGCGCGGACGGTCTGCGCCTGCGCGCTCTCGTGGCCCGGCCGGACGGGAGCGAGGTCCTGCGTGGCGAGGGGCAGGGGAAGGACCCCGAGGCCCTCGGACGATCGGTAGCGAAGGACCTGCTCTCGCGCGGCGCCGGCGACCTGCTTCGGCGGTGAGCGGTCCTCTCGCCGGGCGGCGCCTGCTCCTCACGCGCCGGCTCGAGCAGTCCGCTGCGCTCCGCCAGCGCCTCGAGGCCCTGGGCGCCCTCGTCCTCGAAGCCCCCGCCATCGACGTCGCGTGGCCGGAGGATACAGGACCCCTCGATCGCGCGCTCCGCGGGCTGCACCGCTATCACTGGATCCTGTTCACGAGCGCCAACGCCGTGCGCTTCGTCCGGGAGCGTCTCGAGTCCCTGGGCCTCGACAGGGACGTGGGCGTGCGCGGCGTCCGCGTGGGCTCCGTGGGCCCGTCGACCACCGAGGCGTTCCGGGCGCACTTCCCGGAGGGGACCGTGAGCGTCGAGCCGACCTCGGAGTTCCGGGCCGAGGGCCTGCTCGCGGCCCTCGGGCCCGACGTCGACGGCCAGACGTTCCTGCTCCCGACGTCGGACCGTGCGCGCGACGTCTTGCGCGCGACCCTCGAAGCCCGCGGCGCCAAGGTGGACGCGGTCGTGGCGTACCGGACCATGGCCGCCGGAGACCTGCCCCATCGGCTCTCGGAGGCTCTCCGGCCCGGGATCGACCTCGTGCTCTTCGCGTCGCCGTCGGCCGTGGAGGGCTTCGTCGCCGTCGCGGGAGCGCTGGCGCGAGGCCTGCCGGCGGCCGTCATCGGGCCGGTGACCGAGCAGGCCGCCCGGGCCGCAGGACTCGACGTGCGGGTCGTCGCGACGCCGTCTACGGCGGACGGCCTCGTGGCAGGTGTCGTGGCGTGCCTCAGTTGACAATCCCCAGGTAAGTCGCTTACCATCTGCTGCTTAGTCCTCGACGATCGGAGCCTTTCGGGGTACCGGCGGTCAGGACAAATCTGAAGCCCTGGAGGTTCCGCAAGAGCCCATGCCGGAGATTGAGAAGACTATCGCGCCGATCGGCGCGAAGAACCCGAGTGAAGCGCCCGCCGCCGAGCGCGTGTCGCCGCAAACCGAGGCCCCCGTCGACGCGGAGGAGTACGAGCGCCTCCTCGACATGTACGACGTCAGCTTCAAGAACTTCGCCGAAGGCGAGGTCGTGAAGGGCGTCGTGCTGCAGGTCTCGGAGAGCGAGGTCATCGTCGACGTCGGCTACAAGTCCGAGGGCATCATCCCCATCGAAGAGTTCAAGGACGAGACCGGCGTCATCGCCGTCAAGGCCGGCGACTCGGTGGACGTGCTGCTCGAGAAGACCGAGGACAAGGAAGGCTACGTCGTCCTGTCCAAGGAAAAAGCCGAGAAGATGAAGGTCTGGGACGACGTCGAGCGAGCCTACCAGGAGCGCCGCGTCGTCACGGGTCGCGTCATCGAGCGGGTGAAGGGCGGACTGGCCGTCGACATCGGTGTCCGGGCCTTCCTTCCGGGAAGTCAGGTGGACATCCGCCCCGTCCGGAACCTCGACGCCCTCAGGGGCCAGGAGCTCCGGATGCGGGTCATCAAGGTCAACAAGAAGCGCGGCAACATCGTCCTGTCCCGCAAGGCGGTCCTCGAGGAGGAGAACGCCGAGCGCAAGCGCGAGACCCTCGAGACCCTCGAGGAGGGCAAGATCCTCATGGGCGTCGTGAAGAACATCACGGAGTACGGCGCCTTCGTGGACCTGGGCGGGCTCGACGGGCTGCTGCACATCACCGACATCTCCTGGGGCCGGATCAACCACCCGAGCGAGGTCCTGAACGTCGGCGACGAGGTGAAGGTCATCGTCCTGAAGTTCGACCGCGAGACCGAGCGCGTGAGCCTGGGCTACAAGCAGCTCAAGGCCGACCCCTGGACGACCGCCACGATCAAGTACCCCGTGACCGCCCGGATCAAGGGGAAGGTCGTGAGCCTCACGGACTACGGCGCCTTCGTCGAGCTCGAGGAAGGCGTCGAGGGGCTGATCCACGTCTCCGAGATGTCCTGGTCCAAGAAGGTCAAGCACCCGTCCAAGATCCTCACGGTGGGCCAGGAGGTCGAGTGCCAGGTTCTCGGTCTCGACCAGGAAGCTCATCGCATCAGCCTCGGGCTCAAGCAGACCGAGGCCAACCCTTGGGAGCAGCTCACCGACCGGTACCCGATCGGCTCCCGCATCAAGGGCAAGGTCCGGAACCTCACGGAGTTCGGGGCCTTCGTCGAGGTCGAGGAGGGCATCGACGGGCTCATCCACATCTCGGACCTGTCGTGGACCAAGCGCGTCAAGCATCCCTCCGAGGTGCTCAAGAAGGGCGACGTGGTCGAGGCCGTGGTCCTCAACATCGACGCCGACAACCAGCGGCTGAGCCTGGGCTTGAAGCAGCTCGCCACGGACATCTGGGACGAGTTCTTCGCGCACCACAAGGTCGGCGACCTGGTGGAGGGCAAGATCGTCCGCCTGACGAACTTCGGTGCCTTCGTCGAGCTGGCCGAGGGGATCGAGGGGCTCGTCCACGTGTCCGAGCTGGACGAGAAGCGGATCGAGAAGCCCGAGGAGCACTTCCACGTCGGCGACACGTTCGCCATGAAGGTCATCAAGATCCAGGAGATCGAGAAGAAGATCGGTCTTTCCATCAAGGCCGTGAAGCAGGACGAGTACCAGCGCGATCTGCAGACCTACCGGGAAAAGGCGGGCGACGACCGCCACACCCTTGGGGACGCGATCCGGGCCGCCCAGGAGGCGGTCGCCAAGGGTACGTCGGAGGAGTAGGCTCCAGGACGGGGGCGACGATGACCAAGGCGGAGCTGGTGGAAGAGGTTTCCAAGGTTTCGGACCTCACCCGCAAGCACTCCGAGGTCATCGTCGAGGCCGTCTTCTCCTCGATCATCGACGCGCTGCAGAAGGGTGACAAGATCGAGCTCCGCGGCTTCGGGAGCTTTCGCATCCGAAGCCGGGGCAGCCGCACCGGCCGCAACCCCAAGACCGGTGCCGGCGTCCTAGTGCCCGCCAAGAGGGTCCCCCACTTCAAGCCCGGCAAGGAGCTCCGGGAGCTGATCAACAGGCCCTGAGTCGCGCATGGGGGCGCACTCTCTCTACCTGAAGGATCCCGCCGGCTCGCGCTTCGTCGCCGGCGGGCGTCCCGAGGCCGAAGCCCTCTTCGGGGTGCCGCTGCCGCCCCTGCCGTTCCCCGAGCGGGAGGGCGGGCGGGAGGTCTTCTTCGTCAAGTTCCACCCCCGCCTCCGGACTCTGCTTCAGCGCTTCCTCCAGGGGCTGCTGGCGCAGATCGGCATGCAGAGCCCCGGGCCGCCCCGCCCCGACTCGGGCAAGGACCAGGCCGAGTACGAGGCGGCCCTCGGGCGCATCCTGCGCTCGGTGAAGTGCACGGACCGCCGCTTCGGTCTCTCGAACCTCTTCTGGCTGGCCCACTCCCGCGACGTGGCGGACTGCCTGCGGGAGATGGAGGCCAAGACGCCGACGGTTCGCAAGCTGAAGTACTCCCTCCACCCCATCCTCTCGTCCTTCTACCGGCAGGTGGAGCAGAGCGCCCGACGCGAGCTGGAGCGCCACGAGGGGGAGCACGCCTCGTTCCTTGCCGGCGGGAACGAGAACACGGCGCTCATCGACGCGGTGATCGAGGACGGCTTCGCTTTCACCGAGCTCTCGATCACCGACCTGGACTTCAACCAGTTCCTCGCCTCGAACAAGCGCTACCGCTTGTCCTCGGACCTCTTCTTCGAGATCTACACGATCCTGCTCCGGGAGACCGAGCGGCGGATCCGTGAGGGGGACCGGGGGATCCTCGGCCGGGCGGCCCGTCACCTGCCGGCCCTGCCCAGGGAGCAGTACCAGACGCAGCCGGGGGCAGCGAAGATCATGATGAACGCCCACGTCATGACCTACCTCTTCGGCGACGCCTGGTCGACGGGGACGAAGCTCATGGGCTCGGCGAAGATCAAGGCCGAGGCCGAGCGCCGGAAACCGGCCGAGATCCTGGACGCCTTCCTGGACCTGGTCAACGGGGTGAAGCGGTTCGAGATCCTGTCGTGGATGCGCGACCGTGTCCAGCTGCTATACCCCTTCGGTGCCGGCAAGGAGCTCGACGAGAAGGTGGCGAGCGGTGCCCGCCTGTACGAGTTCGGGGAGTCGGCCCAGGTCCTGAACAACGCCGTCAACGCCACGGTCCTGTTCCTCGACCTCCGGGGCTTCACGAAGACCTCCGAGGGCCAGATCTCCGAGCGCGACCTCACTCGGGAGCTCTACACGGTGTTCGACGCGTTCGTGCCCCTGGTGCGGCGCTTCGGGGGGACCGTGGACAAGTTCCTCGGCGACGGGATCATGGTGACCTACGGCAGCGAGCACGTGGACCCCCTGGATCCGCTGAACGCCCTGCGGACGGCGATCCTGTGCCAGGAGACCTTGAGGCGGCTGCGGGAAGAGAAGAAGACGTACTTCAAGATGGGGATCGCGATCCACTACGGCCGGGTCTACCTGGCCCGGTTCATCGCCGACGAGAACGCGGTGCAGAGCACGGTCATCGGACGCAACGTGAACCTGGCGGGGCGGCTCTCCTCGGCGGCGAAGAAGCCCATGGACGAGGACGAGACGGGGGAGATCTTCCCCGATCCGCCCCCGACGGTGTCGGGCCTTCGCGTGACAGTGGACGCGGCCGGAACGCTGTTCAACGAGGGGATCGCCATCAGCCGCGACACGCTGGTCCAGCTCGAGACCCACCTGCCCCTGACCCACGCCGAGGGCGGCCAGTCGACGCACATGGAGTACTTCGACGAGCCCATCGGCCGGCGCATCCGGATCCGGTACGCCGGGGACGCGAAGTTCAAGGGCGTTCGCTCGAGCTTCCCGGTGTACGAGGTGGACTACGAGGTGTAGGATTCCGCCGGGCGGAATCCCATGGATCGCATCTGGGCGCCGTGGAGGAACGCGTACGTGACGTCGGTGGGGCAGGAGCCGGGCTGCGTCCTGTGCCGGGCTCTCCAGGAAGCCGGGGGCGAGGGCAGCCTCGTCGTCCACGTGGCGCCGCTGAACTTCCTCGTGATGAACCTCTATCCGTACAACGCAGGGCACGTCATGGTCGCCCCGCGGCGTCATCTGGGAGCCTTGCGTGACGCGACCTCCGAGGAGCTGACGGAGATGATGACCCTCGCCCGCCGGCTCGAGGAGGTCCTCGAGGAGGTCTACCATCCCGACGGCGCGAATCTGGGGATGAACCTCGGTCGGCCGGCGGGGGCCGGCGTCGCCGACCACATCCACCTCCACGTGGTGCCCCGCTGGACGGGCGACACGAACTTCATGACCGTTGTGGGAGACACCCGCGTGATTCCAGAGGACCCGGCGAAGGCCTGCGCCCGCCTCCGCCCCTACTTCACCCGGTGAGGGCGGCCGGTCGCATCGTGACGCTCGTGAGGGGGGGGCTCGCCCTTCTGGTGGTCCTCGTCGCCGCCACGGTCGGACCCGGGGCCTCGGTGAGCGACAAGCCGGCGCGCGGCGAGGATGCCGTCTCCAGCCTTACGCTGTTCGCCGGCACGGCGCGTGGCCTGTTTCGGTCCCGCGACTGGGGCAACAACTGGGAACGGGTGCAGGCCGGACTCGAGCCGCTGGGGGCGGCCCGTTCGGTGCTGGCGATGGGACCGTGGGTGTACGTCGGCGGAGACGGCGGGCTGTTCTTCTCCGAGGACTTCGGCGAGACCTGGCGGTCGGTCTACACGGCCTCGCAGGTGCTCGCCGTCCTGACGTCGCGGTATCCGCAGGCGGACCCCACGATCTTCCTGGGCACGCCCCAGGGTCTGCTCAAGTCCGACGACGGCCGAGCGTTCCGACCGACGCCCCTCGTGGGGACGCCCGTCCATCGCCTCGAGTGGCCGGGTCCGGCTCTCGTTGCGGCGACGGGCCGCGGCGTCCGCGTCTCGGACGACTCGGCCCAGAGCTTCCGTCCTCCGGGAGCGGGACTCCCGGCCGTCGAGGTCCGGGCCCTCGCGGTGTCCCAGTACTTCGCCTCGGATCCGGTTCTCTTCGCCGGTGCGAGTTCCCAGGGGGTCTTCCGCTCGGCCGACGGCGGCACGACGTGGACGGCGGCGGGGCTCGAGGGACGCCGCGTGAACGACCTGGTGTGGATCGGCCCCTCCCTGCACGCCGCGACGGACGCCGGGATCTTCCGCAGCCAGGACGCCGGGAGCTCGTGGCTCCCGATCGGCGAGGGCGTCACCCGCCAGCGCCCCGAGCGGCTTCTCTTCCCTCTGTACCCCCCGTCGGGCGCCGAGGCCTTTCTGGCCACCGACGGCGGTCTCTTCTGGACGGGGGACGGCGGCTCGCGCTGGCGGCCCTCCGGCCTGGGCGGGGAGGCGGTGCTGTGCCTCGGTACGTTCCCTCCTCCCGACCCGGTGCGAAAGAAGGGCCGATGAGGCTCGCGAAAGCCCACGGTCTCGGCAACGACTTCCTCCTGCTCGCGCGGGCGGAGGCGTCGGGGGACCGCTCGATCCTCGCCCGGAGGCTCTGTGGGCGGCACACGGGGGTCGGGGCCGACGGGCTGATCCTCTTCGAGGCCGGAGCGGGGGGCGTGACCCTGGAGCTGGTCAACGCCGACGGAAGCGACGCCGAGATCTCGGGCAACGGATTGCGTTGCCTCGCGGCCTACGTCGTGGCACGCGGTCTCGCGCCGGTCGACCACGTCGTCCGGACGGTGGCCGGGCCGAGGCCGGTCGCCGTCGAGACCCTCGGCGCGAGCCGGTACCGCGTGTCCACGGGACTCGGCGCGCCGCTCCTGGCCAGCGACGCCATCCCCGTGGCGCTCGCGCCGCCTGCCGCTCGCGTCGTGGATCACCCGCTCAACGTCCGCGACGGCGAGGTGCGGGTCACCGCGACGTCCCTCGGCAATCCCCACTGCGCCGTCTTTTGCGACGAGCCGGCTTCCGACGTCCTCGTGACGAGACTGGGACCCGCGCTCGAGACCCACGGCTTCTTCCCGCGGCGGACGAACGTGGAGTTCGTCACCGTCGTGCGCCGGGACGAGCTGCGGGTGCGCTTCTGGGAGCGCGGCGTGGGACCGACCCTGGCTTCCGGGACGGGCGCCGCGAGCGCGGCCGTGGCGGCCATCCTGAACGGGCGCGCCGAGCGCCGCGTCAGGGTGGTGTGCGACGGAGGAGTCCTGGACGTCGAATGGCCCGAGGGTGGCCCGGTGCGGCAGGTGGGGGAGGTCGAGCTTCTGTTCGAGGGAGAGTGGCTGGCGGCTACTTCTTCCTGACGGCGGGCTTGCCCCGCCGGCCCTTGGGGTGTTCGGCCTGCCACCTCTCGAGCGCGCCCCGGAAGAGCCCCGGCAGAGGCACCGCCCTGGCCTTGAGGTCCGTGGCCGCCTGCTGGGCCCCGAGCAGGTCCCCCGAGTCGAGGAGGCGCGCCACGGCGTCGAGGCTCTGCTGCACCTCGCCGACCCGAGGGGCGACCTCCTCGAAGGCCTCGTCCGGGACCTTGGCCGTCACGGCCTCTTCGCGGATGGTCCCGACTTCGTCCAGGACGGCCAGGACCTCGGTCTTCGCCACCTCGGCGGCGCTGCGCGCCACGGTCCTGGCGGCGGCGGCAGCCTGAGAGGCCGTGCGCGCCCGCTCGGCAGCGTGCGTCGCCGACGAGAGGGCCCCGCGGTAGTCCTTTTCCTGGACCTTGCGCTGGGCGTCCGAGAGCGCCGTCTCCGCCTCGCGGAAACGGTCGGCAGCATATTGCCCGGCGCCCTCCTGCCGGGCCTGCCCGACGGCCGCCTCGGCCGCAGCGATCTCGCGGGTGGGGGGCTGATCGCAGCCCAGGAGAGCCAGGCCCGCCATGACGGCCAGCCCCGGACGCAGCCAACAGGTCGCGACGCTCATGAGCGCGTGGATGCTAGTCGGGCGGTCCAGTCCTTGTCAACGCGCCGGCAGGGCCTCCGCAGTGGCCCCGGATTCGGACGTGCGCACCGGCACCGCCACGAGCGCCAGGGCCCCGGCCAGCAGGAGCGTGTCGCCGAGGAGCAGCCCCCACCCGGCCCGCCGGCCTTCGGCGCCCACGGTGAAGCAGCCGCAGTTCTGCACGTCGATGCCCCGGTACAGGGCCGACCCGACGGCCAAGACGAACGTCACGAGCATCGCCGCGGTCAGGAGCGCCGCCTCGCGGCGCCAGACGCCGGCCATGAGCAGGAGCCCGGCCACCGCCTCGATCCAGGGAAGGACCACGGCGAAGGTGTTGGGGACGAGGGGCGGGATCGATTGGCTGGGTCCGATCACCTGGTAGTGGTAGACGATCCGCGCGAACTCCGGCGGGTGCGCGATCTTGTCGAGGCTGGCGTAGAGGAAGACCGCGCCGATGACGAGGCCCAGGACGCGGTGGGTCGCGGGGTGCGCGAGCAGCTTCACGGGGCGTCCCCGACCTTCTCCGGATAGCCGGCCTCCTGCCAGCCCGGCCAGCCCTCGTGAAGGATCGCCGCCGGGATTCCTCGCTCCTTGAGCTTCCGCGCCACGTCGTGGCTGGCCTCGCAGCCGTAGCCACTGCAGTAGACGATGACGTCGAGAGCGCTGCGCAGCCGCGATTCGATGCGGGCGAAGTGCGGCTCGAAGTCGTCCTCCGGCAGGGGCAGCGCGCCTGGGACGTGGGACATCTGGTAGAACGCCGCGGGGCGGGCGTCGAGGAAGAGGGCGCCGCGCTCGAGGCGCGCCCGCGCGTCGGCGACCACGACCACGTCGTCTCCGTCCTTGAGAAAGACGTTGCGTGCCAGAGCCAGCCCGCGGCCCGAGGCGGCGTTCCAGACGAGCCCCAGGACGCTCCCCAGCCCCACGAGGACCGCCACGCGCCACACCTTCATCCGGCAAAGGTACCACGCGCCGCGCTCCGCCTCAACGAATGGCCGCCGGCAGCCACGTGTGCTAACGTGGGCGTGCGAAGCGAGCGTCGCGCCGCGTCTTCCCCGATGTCAGCCATCGCCTCGGATGCCCTCGTCCTCCGGACCCTCAAGCTCGGCGAGACGAGCAAGATCGTCGTGCTCCTGACGAGGGAGCGCGGCAAGGTTCGGGCGGTCGCCAAGGGGGCCCGTGGTCCGCGATCCCGCTACCACTCCTCCCTCGAACCGCTGTCCGAAGTGCGTGTGGAGCTCCACGGGCGTCAGGGGACGGACCTCTACCGCCTGGGCCAGTGCGAGCTGGTCCGCTCGGCGTTCCCGGCGGGGGACCGCGGCCTCGAGACGGCGCTGTCGCTCTCGTATTTTGCCGAGCTGCTCGACGCCTTTTCGCAGGAGGGCGAGGCCGAGGACGCCGCGTACCGGCTGGCCGTGGCCATCGTGCGAGCGGCCGAGGACGGCGTGGACCCGGCAGCCCTGGCGCGGTACCTCGAGGCCTGGCTCCTCAAGCTCCACGGCCTGTACCCACCCCTCGATCGCTGCGCCGCGTGCGGCGGTCTCCTGCCCCGCGGCGCGCTGCGCTACCACCGTGCGGCGCACGGCTTCGTGTGCGATGATTGCGGGCCCGCTTCGGGGCCCGTGCTCCCGGAGGGGGCCCGGGCCTTCGTCGTCGACGCATTCCGGAGGGCCCCGGCGGCGATGACGGGGGTCCCGGCGGAGGCGGCCGTCCTCGAGTCCTTCCACCAGGACCTCATCACGAACCATCTGGAGCGGGCCCTGCGCTCCCAGCGCGTCATGAGGGACGTGGCCCGGGAGACGCGAGAGAGATGACCCTGCAGGAGATCGTTTTCTCGCTGGAGAGGTACTGGGCGGATCGGGGCTGCCTCATCCACCAGCCCTGGGACGCCGAGGTGGGGGCCGGCACGATGCACCCCGAGACCTTCCTGCGGGTGCTCGGGCCCCGGCCATGGAAGGTCGCCTACGTCCAGCCCTCCCGCCGTCCCGCGGACGGCCGGTACGGAGAGAATCCCAACCGGCTCTACAAGCACCACCAGTACCAGGTCGTCCTCAAGCCCGCCCCGGCCGACGTGCAGGACGCGTACCTGGGGAGCCTCCGCGCCCTCGGGATCGATCCGGCGGCTCACGACGTGCGCTTCGAGGAGGACAACTGGGAGTCACCCACACTCGGCGCGTGGGGGATCGGCTGGCAAGTGCTCCTCGACGGCCAGGAGATCACGCAGTTCACCTACTTCCAGCAGGCGGGAGGAATCGACCTCGCGCCCATCTCCGCCGAGATCACTTACGGCCTCGAGCGGATCGCCATGTACCTCCAGGACGTGGACGACGTCTACGACCTGCGCTGGTCCCCGGAGGTCCGCTACCGCGACGTGCGCCACGAGGAGGAGTACCAGCTCTCGCGCTACTCCTTCGAGCTGGCCGACGCGGAGCTGCACCGGACGCTCTTCGAGCGCTACCTGGCCGAAGGCTGGCGGGTGCTCGGCGCCCCCGGCGGTCGCTCCGTGCACGCAGCCTACGATTGGTGCCTGAAGTCGTCCCACGTGTTCAACGTCCTCGACGCGCGAGGGGCGATCTCGGTCTCGCAGCGGGCCGGGATGATCCTCTCGATCCGGAAGCTCGCGTGCGCCGTCGCCCAGGCCTACGTGAAGCCGGCGGAGGCCGAGCCCGCCGCGCCTCCGGAGGCGGCCCGTGGCTGAGTTCCTCCTCGAGATCGGCTGCGAGGAGATCCCGGCCGGCTGGCTGCCGGGCCTCACCCAGCAGCTCCGAGAGCGGTTCCTCGAGGTCGCAGAGCGCGAGCACCTGGACCCGACCGCGGTCGCGTCGGACTCGACGCCGCGGCGACTGGTCCTTCGAGCCGACGTGGCGGCCCGCCAGGCGGACCGGGAGGAGCCGGTCTGGGGGCCGGCGGTCGAGGCCGCGAAGGACGCGTCGGGTGCCTGGACCAAGGCAGCCGAGGGGTTCGCACGGAAGTGCGGGGTCTCGCCCGAGGCGCTGCAACAAGGCGTCAAGGACGCGGCTAGACCGGGCGACCAGTACCTTCTCTACGTCAGGAGGACGGAAGGCCGGTCCACCCGCGAGATCCTGCCAGGCGTGATCGCCGGCGTCCTGCGGGCCCTCGCCTTTCCGAAGCGCATGAGCTGGGACGCCTGGATCGAGGACGGCAAGGGCTCCTTCGTCTTCGGGCGGCCGATCCGCTGGATGGTCGCCCTGATGGACGGGGCCGTCGTCCCCTTCGCGATCCACGCTCTCGCGGAGGGCCGACGGGCCGATCCCGTGGTGACTTCGGGCGACACCACCTGGGGCCACCGCTTCCTCCCGCGTGAGGCGGCGGGGCGACCGATCCGCGTCCGCTCGGGCGCCGACCTCAGGGAGAAGCTACGTGCCGCCTGCGTCCTCCTCGACCCGACCGAACGCGAGAAGCGGATCCTCGACGGGCTCGCGTCGGTCGCGGGCCCCGCGCCCCCGGACGATCACGGCCTCCCCGTCGAATGGCGCGACCTCGTGGAGTACCCGACGGTCGTGGTCGGGAAAATCCCGGCCCAGCTCCGGTCGCTGCCCACCGAAGTTCTCGAGACCGTCCTCGTCCACCACCAGAAGTACGTGCCCCTCGGGGAGGGCCGAGTCGTCTCGCGCTTCGCCGCGGTGACGAACACCGACGGATCGAACGCGGACGAGATCGTCCGGGGGATGGAGCGCGTCGTCGTGGCGCGGCTCCGGGACGCGGCGTTCTTCTACCAGGAGGACGTGAAGCGTCCGCTCGCCGATCGGGTCGGCGACCTGGCGGGCGTCGTCTTCCACAAGGGGCTGGGGACCTACAAGGACAAGAGCGACCGGATGGTCCGCCTGGTGGACGCCATGGGCGCCGAGATGGGGCTCCTCACGAAGCCCGAGCACGAGGCGGCGCGCGAGGCGGCCCGGCTCGCGAAGGCCGACCTGACCACCCTCATGGTTCGGGAGTTTCCCGAGCTGCAGGGAGTGATGGGCGGCATCTACCTCCGCGCCCAGGGCCACCCCTGGCCGAACGTGTCCGTCGCGGTCCAGTGGCACTACCACCCGGTCTCGGTCGAGGAGGGCAGCCCACCGGCGAGAGCGGTGGCCGGTGGCGACGCGACGGTCTTCGGCGCCGTGTCCGTGGCCGACAAGCTCGACACCCTCGCCGGCTACTTCGGCCTCGGGCTCGAGCCCACGGGCAGCAGCGATCCCTTCGGCCTCCGCCGGGCGGCCCAGGGGGTCGTCCGCGTGCTCCTGGACTTCTGGAGCGCCGACGCCGCCGAGCGACGGCCGAATCTCGTGCAGCTCGTCGGTGCTGCCGTCGAAGGCTACGGAGACACGATCGCCGACTCGGCCTCGGCGAAGCTCAGGCTCGCAGCGTTCCTCTCCGACAGGCTGCGCTACGTCCTGGCCGCCCGGGGCTATCCGGGAGACGAGGTCGAGGCCGTTCTCGGGGCGCGGGAGCCGGAAGCGCTGCAGGATCCCCACGAGGCGTGGGTGCGCCTCAGGGCACTCCACAGCGTGCGCTCCGAGGCCCGAGTGGACTTCGAGCATCTCGCAGTGGCGTTCAAGAGGGCCAAGAACATCCTCGGGAGCGGCGCGGGCGCCTCGGTGGACCCGGCCCTGTTCCAGGAGGCCGCGGAAGGCGAGCTCCACGCGGCCGTGGGGCGGCTCGAGGTGCGGGACGGCGGCTACGAGGCGCGACTCCGGGCCCTCGCCGGGCTGCGAGCCCCCGTCGACCGCTTCTTCGACGACGTGCTGGTGATGGCCGAGGACCCCCGATTGCGGGCGAACCGGCTGGGGCTCCTCTCGCGGACGCTGTCGCTCTTCTATCGGATCGCGGACATCTCCAAGCTGGGAGGCTAGGGTGGCGCAGTACGTCTACTTCTTCGGCGGCGGCAAGGCGGACGGCAACAAGGACATGAAGGACCTCCTCGGCGGGAAGGGCGCCGGCCTCGCCGAGATGACCAACGCCGGGCTGCCGGTTCCGCCCGGCTTCACGATCTCGACGAGAGCCTGCACCCTCTTTGAGGAGCGCGGCGGCTCGCTCAGCCCCGAGATCGACGCAGAGATCGGCCGTGCACTCGACCGGCTCGAGAAGCTCCAGGGGAAGACCCTCGGGGAGGCGAAAGACCCGCTCCTCGTCTCGGTCCGCAGCGGCGCCAAGTTCTCCATGCCCGGGATGATGGACACGATCCTCAACCTGGGGCTGAACGACCAGTCGGTGACGGGGCTCAAGGCCCGGACCGGCAATGGCCGCTTCGCCAAGGACTCGTACCGGCGGTTCCTCCAGATGTACGGCAACGTCGTCCTGGGCATCGACAAGGACCGCTTCGAGCACGAGCTCGCGGCGGTGAAGAGGACGCTCCGCGCCAAGGCCGACGTGGAGCTGGACGAGTCCGCGCTGGACGAGGTGATCGCCCGCTTCAAGAAGGTCGTCGAGAAGGAAACGGGAGCGCCCTTCCCCCAGGCTCCACGGGAGCAGCTCCAGGGGGCCCGCGACGCCGTCTTCCGGTCGTGGATGAACCCCCGTGCGGTGACCTATCGGAAGCTGAACGACATCCCCCACGATCTCGGGACCGCCGTCAACGTCCAGACCATGGTCTTCGGCAACAAGGGCGAGACCTCGGCCACGGGCGTGGGCTTCACCCGCAACCCCTCCACGGGCGCCAAGGAGTTCTATGGCGAGTTCCTCGAGAACGCCCAGGGGGAGGACGTCGTCGCCGGGATCCGGACGCCCCGGCCGATCAGCGAGCTCGAGAAGGCGATGCCGAAGGCCTACCGGCAGCTCCGCGAGATCACGACGCGCCTCGAGCGGCACTACAAGGACGTCCAGGACTTCGAGTTCACCATCGAAGAGAACACCCTCTACATGCTCCAAACCCGGAACGGGAAGCGGACCGGGCTGGCGGCGGTCCACATCGCCGCGGACATGGTCGAGGAGGGAATCCTCACACGGCGCGAGGCCTTGACGAAGGTGGAGCCCCAGGCCCTCGACCAGCTTCTCCATCCGATCTTCGACCCGAAGGAGCGGGTGAAGGTACAGTCGGCGGCGAAGGGGCTGCCGGCCTCTCCCGGCGCCGCGACCGGCGCCGTGGTGTTCACCGCCGACGAGGCCGTGGCGTGGGCGAGGAAGGGCAAGCGCGTGCTCCTCGTGCGCATGGAGACCGTGCCCGACGACATCCACGGGATGAGCGTCGCTCAGGGGATCCTCACGGCCACGGGCGGCATGACGTCCCACGCGGCCGTCGTCGGCCGCCAGATGGGGAAGCCGTCGGTCGTGGGGTGCGGCGCCCTCGAGATCGACGCCAAGGCTCGGCGGCTCCGCGTGGGCAGCCGCACGCTGAAGGAAGGGGACGCCGTGTCCATCGACGGGGCGACGGGCGACGTGATTCTCCAGGAGCTGCCGACGAGCCCCTCGGAGGTCCTGCAGGTCGTCCTGGGCAAGCGAAAGCCCGAGCAGTCGTCGCTCTACCGGAAGTTCGAGAAGCTGCTCTCCTGGGCCGACGAGGTCCGCCGTCTGGGGATCCGGGCGAATGCCGACGTCCCGAGGGACGCAAAGGTGGCCTTCGCCTTCGGTGCTCGGGGTATCGGCCTCTGCCGCACCGAGCACATGTTCTTCGCCGAGGACCGTCTGGCCCTGGTGGTCCAGATGATCCTTTCGGCCGCCCGGGGACAGCGGGGGCTCGACCTCCTCCGGCGCCTGAAGGCGCGACTGGCCGAGGCCCGGGGGGCGCAGGCTGCGGACGTGCGCAAGGAGCTGGCGAAGGTCCAGAAGGAGTACGGGAAGGCCGTGGGCGACTACACGGGATCGCTCCGGAAGCTCCTGCCCATGCAGCGCGGCGACTTCGCGGGGCTCTTCCGGGAGATGCACGGGCACCCCGTGACGATCCGGACGCTGGACCCGCCGCTCCACGAGTTCCTACCCAAGCGGGAGGAGCTGATGGTGGAGATCGCGACGCTCCGGGCGAAGGGGGCGGCCCGCAACGCGCGGGCCATCGGGCGAAAGGAGAAGCTGCTCCGGGCGGTCGAGGAGCTCCACGAGTTCAACCCCATGCTCGGTCACCGGGGCTGTCGCCTCGGCCTCACGTACCCCGAGATCACCCGGATGCAGGCCCGGGCCATCTTCGAAGCGGCTCGGGACGTGGCGCGGAAGGGCACGCCCGTCAAGCCCGAGGTCATGATCCCGCTCGTCGGCCACGTGGAGGAGCTGAGGCGCCAGAAGGCCCTCGTCCTCGAGGCGGCCGCCGAGGTGCTGGGCAAGGACGGCTCGGGGGTCGAGTACCTGGTCGGCACGATGATCGAAGTGCCACGGGGCGCCCTGACGGCCGACGAGATCGCCCGGGAGGCGGACTTCTTCTCCTTCGGGACCAACGACCTCACCCAGATGGGCTTCGGTCTCTCCCGGGACGACGCCGGGCGATTCCTGGTCCACTACCTCGAGCACGGGCTCCTCGAGAAGGACCCCTTCGTCTCCCTCGACGCCGGCGGCGTGGGTCAGCTCGTGGAGATCGGCGTGCGCAAGGGGCGGCAGTCGAAGCCCGGCCTCAAGATCGGCGTTTGCGGCGAGCACGGCGGCGACCCCGCGTCGATCCGCTTCTTCCACGCCGCGGGGCTCGACTACGTGTCGTGCTCGCCGTACCGGGTGCCCATCGCGCGCCTCGCCGCGGCCCAGGCCCAGCTCGAGCGCCCGGTGGGAGACTGAGCCGACCCCCGTGCTGAAGTACTTCCGGTTCGCGAAGGGGCGCGTGGAGCAGCTCCCGGAGATGCACGCGGAGCACCTCACGGAGCACCCCGAGGCCGTCCACTGGATCGACCTGGAGGATCCGACGGTCAAGGAGGCGACGGTCCTCGAGGACCCCTTCCACTTCCATCCCCTGGCCATCGAGGACTGCCTCTCGGACGTCCACCACCCCAAGGTGGACGACTACGAGAGCTACATCTTCGTCATCGTCCACGGTATCCGCTTCGAAGGGGTGACCGGGCAGTTCATCACCCGGGAGCTGGACATCTTCCTCGGCTCGAACTTCCTCGTGACGCACCATCGCGGCCCGATTCGCGCCGTCGACCTCGTCGTGGACCAATGCGGAAAGAACCTCGTCGCCTCGATGCCGAAGGGGGTCGACTTCCTGCTCCACCAGATCCTCGACGTGATGTTCGACGACTACTTCCCGAACCTGGACGGCATCGAGGACAAGATCCAGCTCGTCCAGGTGGAGGTCTTCGAGAACCCCACCCGGGAGACCCTGGACCGGATCTTCCGCCTGAAGAACGACGTCATGCGCCTGCGGCGGATCTGCGCGCCGCAGCGGGAGATCGTCAACCGTCTGGCGCGGGGGGAGTTCAGGGTCATCACGCCGAAGGCCGCCGTGTACTTCCGCGACATCTACGACAACCTCTACCGGATCGTGGACGCGTCGTTCGCCTACCAGGACATGGTCCAGGGCACCCTCGACGCCTACCTGAGCTCGATCAACAACCGCTTGAACGAGACCATGAAGCGCCTCACCGTGATCGGCGCGATGCTGGCCCCGCTGACGGTCATCACCGGGATCTACGGGATGAACTTCGACCACCTGCCGGAGCTGCACTGGCGCTACGGCTACTTCGGGGTCCTCGCGGCCATGGGCCTGGTCTCGGGAGCGCTCGTGTGGTGGTTCCGGAAGAAGCGGTGGATCTGAATGGGCCGGATCCAGCGGCTCCCTGACGACCTCGTCAACAAGATCGCCGCCGGAGAGGTGGTGGAGCGCCCGGCGTCCGTGGTCAAGGAGCTGGTCGAGAACGCCCTCGATGCCGGCGCGGCGACCGTCACGGTGGAGATCGAGGGCGGCGGCAAGTCGCTCGTCCGCGTGCGCGACGACGGCTGCGGGATGGGCCGCGAGGACGCCCGGGCCGCCCTCGAGCGCCACGCGACGTCGAAGCTCCGGGAGCTGGCCGACCTCCAGGCCATGGGGACCCACGGCTTCCGCGGCGAGGCACTGCCTTCCATCGCCAGCGTCTCGCACCTGGTGCTGAAGACGCGCCAGGACGGCGAGGCGGCGGGCACCGAGGTCGAGGTCCGCCACGGGAAGCCCGTCCACGTGCGGGACACGGGACACCCCCGCGGAACGACCGTCGAGGTGCGCGACCTCTTCGGCGCCGTCCCGGCCCGCCGCAAGTTCCTCCGGGCCGACTCCACCGAAGCCGCCCACGTGGCCGAGGCCGTGGCGCTCCTGGCCCTGGCCCGCCCCGCGACGGGCTTCGTGCTCACGTCCGGCGGACGGACGGTGATCCAGACCCCGGCGGCCGAGAGCCTCGCGGCACGCCTCTTCCAGCTCTATGGGGCCGCGATCCTCGACGACCTGTTGCAGCTCACGGGAGGCGAGGAGTGGGTACGCGTGCGGGGCTTCGTCTCCCGCCCCGATCGCCCCGTGCCGTCACGGGCGCAGCTCCGGCTGTTCGTCAACGGGCGCGCCGTCCGCGACCGGGCGATCTCGAAGGCGGTGCTCGAGGCCTGTCGCGCCGCGGGGGGCGGGGACCGCCGCCCCGAGGCGTTCCTGTTCCTCGAGGTGCCGCTCCACCTCGTGGACGTCAACGTCCATCCGTCGAAGATCGAGGTGCGCTTCGCCGACCCGCGGACGGTGTTCCGCGCGGTGGAGCGTGCCGTCCGCGAGGGCCTCTCGCAGGGCGTCCGGCGACGGGCGCCGCGCGCGGACGTGACGCGGGTCCAGGAGGCGGCGGAGCGGTACCTGGCGCAGGCGACGTCCGGCGCCCCGGTGCAGCAAGCCTTCGCGGAGCCCGGGGCGCGGGATGCGGCGCCGTCGGAGCGCTCGTCGGGGCTCGGCGCCCCGGTCGGCGAGACCCTGTTCGCGGAGGGCGCACCGACCGTCCTCGGCCAGCACCGCAACACGTACATCGTCGCCAGCGACGGGCAGGATCTGCTCCTCGTGGACCAGCACACGGCTCACGAGAGGGTCCGGTTCGAGACGCTCCTCGCCGCCCTCGCGCGGCGCGTCCCGGAGTCACAACTGCTCCTCTCGCCGCTGATCGTGACCCTCGACCCGTCGCTCCGGCCGCTCCTCTCGGTCCACGAGGAGGCCCTGGCCGAGGTGGGGTTCGACGTCGAGCCCTTCGGCGGAGGCTCCCTCCGCCTGCGCGCCGTGCCGGCGGCGCTGCGTGATCAGGACCCCCGTCACGTCCTGGAATCCCTCCTCCGGGACCTCCTGGAGCGCGCGACGGGCCAGTGGATCGTCTCGGGAGCCCGGGCGCGCCTCGCGGCCACGGTCGCCTGCCACTCCGCGGTGCGTGCGGGCCAGGCGCTGGGAGGAGAGGCCATGGCCGCCATCGTCCGCGACCTGGGGGACACCGAGCATCCGAGCCTGTGTCCCCACGGTCGTCCGACCGTCGTGCGCGTCCCCCGGGACGACGTGGCCCGGTGGTTCGGGCGGACGGGGTGGAGGCGCCAATGAGGGTGCGCCTCCGAGCGCGTCCGAGGCCTCGTGGGTGGCGGTGGGTGCGCTATGCCCTCGGACGCTTCCTGCAGGTGACGGGGCTCATGGTGACCCTCGTGGCGGCGACCGCCTACTTCGGCACGCCGAGCACGACGTCCATGCTCCGCATGATGCTCGTGGGCGTCCTGCTCTTCCTGCCGGGGTGGCTCCTGGCCCGCCACGACCCGAGCGCCGGGGGGGATCTGTCTACCGGGAGTGGCGGGGAGCGTACTCCCGGAAGGCCTGCAGGATCTTGAGTGTCACCGGGCCGGGGCGCCCCGCTCCCACCGGGCGCCCGTCGATGGTCCGGATGGGCGCCGCCTCTTTCAGAGTGCTGGTGACGAAGGCCTCGTCGGCCGAGAGGAGATCGGGCACGCGGAGGGTCTCCTCGCGGACGACGACACCCCATGCAGCTCCCTGCTCGAGGATGACGTCGCGCGTGATCCCGGCCAGGATTCCCGCCTCCAGCGGCGGGGTCAGCACGACGCCGTGCTTGACGGCGAAGACGTTCGAGCTCGCCCCCTCGGCGACGTCGCCACGCCCGTTGAGCAGGATCGCCTCGAGGGCCCCGCGGGCCTGCGCCTCGCGCACGGCCAGGACGTTGTTGAGGAGGTTGCAGGACTTGATGGCCGGATCGAGAGCTTCGGGCGCGTTGCGGCGGACCGAGACCAGCGCCACGGCGATGCCCTCGGCGTAATGGCTCTCCGGGAGCGGCTCGTACGGCTTGACCACCATCACGACGGTCGGGCCCTTCACCCTTTCGAAGCGGTAGGAGATCTCCCCGACCCCCCGCGTCACGATCATCCGGATGTAGGATTCGGGGTTGCCGGCCCGTGCCAGCAGCGCGTCGAGCCACTCCGCCAGCCGGCCGTCGGCCTGGGGCAGGTCGACGGCGATCCGGCGGGCAGAGTTCCGCAGCCGGGCGAAGTGGCGGTCGAGATGGAAGGGCCGCCCGCCGTACGTGCGCAGCGTCTCGTAGACGCTGTCGCCGAAGGTGAAGCCGTTGTCGAGGACGGAGACACGAGCCTCCTCGGCGGGGCTGATGAGTCCGTTGACGGAGGCGAAGAAGCCCATGACTAAAGTCTGCCGTCGCGCGCGGCGCGGCAAACGAGCGAGGCTAGCAGACGCGCTCGACGGCTGTCAACGCGACGGCCGGGGCACCGGAGGACGCGTTGGGCTTCGGTGAGGCCGTCGTCCTCGGGGTGCTGCAGGGGCTGGGCGAGTTCCTGCCGATCAGCAGCTCGGGGCACCTGATCGCCGTGCCCTGGCTCCTCGGCTGGCCCGAGCACGGTCTGGCGTTCGACGTGGCCCTCCACCTCGGGACCCTGGCCGCGGTCCTGTGGGCTTTCGCGGGCGACTGGTGGCGCCTCGGCGCCTCGGCGCTGCGAGGCGCCCTGCGCGGCCGGCCGTTCGCCGAGCCCGGAGGGCGCCTCCTGGGCCTCCTCGCCCTCGCGACGATCCCGGGGGCCGCCGGGGGGCTCCTCCTCGAGGACTGGGCGGAGACGGTCTTCCGCTCGCCGGGGCTCGTGGCCGCGACCATGGCGGGGATGGGCGCCGTGCTCCTCCTCGCCGATCGTCGGGGCGGGGGCACCCGGGAGGCTTCCGGGGTCTCCGTGGTCCATGCGCTCCTCATCGGGACGGCCCAGGCGCTCGCCCTCGTCCCCGGAGTCTCGCGCTCCGGAGCCACGATCAGCATGGCCCTGGCCCTGGGCTATCGCCGCGACGAGGCGGCCCGTTTCAGCTTCCTCCTCGCAACGCCCATCACCTTCGGCGCTGCGGTGCTGAAGGTGCCTCACCTGCTCTCGACGACCGGGCCGTCGGGAGCCGTCCTGGCGGGGATGGCGGCCGCGGCGCTCGTCGGGCTGCTGGCGATCCGCGTGTTGCTCGCCTACGTGCGGACCCGCGACTACGCCGTCTTCGCCTACTACCGCTTCGCGTTCGCGGCGCTCCTCGTAGCGGCGCTCTTGGTCCGCTCGCGGATCCTGGGTTAGAGTCGCGGGATGGTCCCGGTCCTGACGGCCGCGGAGATGCGCGAGGCCGACCGTCGCACCATCGAGGAGGTCGGCCTGCCTGGCGTCGTCCTGATGGAGAGCGCGGGGGCGGCGGTGGCCCGGGCGCTGCGCGAGCGGTGGCCGCGGGCCCGTCGTCCCATCGTCCTCTGCGGCAAGGGCAACAACGGCGGCGACGGCTTCGTCGTCGCGCGACACCTGCTCTCCCTCGCGCCGGAGGTCTTCCTCGCCGGGGTGAGGGGCGACGTCAAGGGCGACGCACGGGTCCACATGGGCGCCTACGAGCGCTCGGGGGGACGGCTCACCGAGTTGGCCGACGCGGTGGCGTGGGAGGCCGTGCGGGAGCGGGCGCTCAGCGGCGATGTGATCGTCGACGCTCTCCTGGGAACCGGCCTCAACGAGGCGCCCGCCGGTCTCCTGGGCCGGATCGTCGGGGATCTGGCCCGCGCCGGGCAGGGAGCCCCGGTCGTGGCCGTGGACATCCCGTCGGGCCTGTCGTCGGACACCGGCGAGGTGTCGTGGGAGACGGTGCGGGCGTCCCTCACCGTGACGTTCGCAGCACCAAAGCTCGGCCACGCGCTGCCTCCCGCCTGCGACCGCGTCGGCGAGCTGGTCGTAGCGGACATCGGCATCCCGCGCGCTCTGCTGACACGCGCACGGCTGTGGCTGGTCGAGGCGGAGGACGCGGCGCGGGCGTTCCCGCCGCGAGCGGCGGCCGCCCACAAGGGCGCCTTCGGCCACGTCCTCGTGGTGGC
This sequence comes from Acidobacteriota bacterium, assembly GCA_016199625.1. Classification (GTDB taxonomy): domain Bacteria; phylum Acidobacteriota; class Vicinamibacteria; order Fen-336; family Fen-336; genus JACQGI01. The sequence goes on from JACQGI010000036.1 coordinate 27,649, forward strand.
CGGCTCCGTGGGGAAGACGGGCGCCGCGGTGCTCGCGGCGACGGCGGCCCTGCGGACCGGCGCCGGCCTGGTCACCGTGGCGACGCCGGAGCCTGCACTCGCGCTCGTCGCCGCCGGCCGACCCGAAGCCATGACCGAGCCCCTTCCGGTGGGCGCGTCGGGAGCGCTCGACCGCGAAGCCGTGGCACGCGCGCTGGCGCTGGCCAAGGCTCGTCAGGCGGTGGTCCTCGGGCCGGGCCTCGGGCAGGACGGGGCCACCCGCGAGTTCGTGCGGGAGTTCGTGCCGCGTTGTCCCGTGCCGCTCGTGGTGGACGCCGACGGCCTGAATGCCCTGGCTCCGTCCCCCCGGTCCGGCGCCGGGCGTGGGACACTGCGGGGTGTCGCCGCCACCGTCGTGACGCCTCATCCCGGGGAGATGGCGCGCCTCCTCGCGTCGAGCAGCGAGGAGGTCCAGCGCCGGCGGCTCGAGACGGCGCGCTCTCTGGCGATGGAGGAGGGCGTCCACGTGGTCCTCAAGGGCCAGCGGACGGTCATCGCCGACCCCGAGGGCCGGGCCGCGGTGAACCCGACGGGGAATCCCGGAATGGCCACGGGGGGGACCGGCGACGTCCTCGCCGGGGTGATCGGCGCGCTGCTGGCGCGCGGCCTGGATGCGTGGATTGCGGCGACCGCGGGCGTGTACCTCCACGGCCTGGCCGGAGATCGTGCGGGCGCCGCCGTGGGCCAGGAGGCCTTCCTCGCTGGAGACGTCGTCGACGCGCTTCCCGGGGCGATCCGGGCCTTTGAGCACGCCCGTGGCTAGCCACGTCACCCTCTCGGAGGCCGAGACCGAGGCCGTCGCCGAGGCGCTGGCCCGGGCCTTCCGCGGCGGAGAGGTGGTGCTGTTGTCCGGGGAGCTGGGCTCGGGCAAGACGGTCTTCGTGAGGGGCCTGGCCCGTGGCGTGGAGGCCGATCCCGAGGAGGTCGCGAGCCCGACCTTCGTCCTCCTGACCTCGTATCCCGGACGGCTGACGCTCCACCACGCCGACCTCTACCGGATCGGCAAGCCCGGCGAGGATCGGGATCTGGGTCTCGAGGAGCTTCCGGGTCCCGACGGCGTCCTCGCGGTGGAATGGAGCGAACGGCTCTCGTGGCTCCCCTGGCCTGAGCCCCTGCGCGTGCTCCTCGAGCACGCCGGCGAAGGCAGGCGCCGCGTCACCATCGAGCGGGCCGAGGCATGAGGCGAGGGGCCGTCGTCCTCGCGCTGCTGTGGACGGGTTGCCCCGGACGGGGGCCGGCTCCGCCGCCCCCGACGGCGACTCCTGGAACCGGGTGGAACGTCCTGCTCGTGACCATCGACACTCTCCGGGCCGATCACATGGGCACGTACGGATACGGCCGGAACACGAGCCCGCACATGGACGCCCTGGGGCGCGAGGGGGTGGTCTTCGAGAGGGCCTACACGTACTGGCCGAAAACGCGGGCCAGCATGGTGATGATGCTCACGGGCCGGCGGCCTTCGCAGAACGGTTACAGCCACCGGCACCCCAGGCTCCTCGACTTCAACCCCACCCTCGCCAGCGTCCTCAAGGACGCGGGCTACGCGACCGCCGCAATCGTGGACAACGCGAACGTGGCGAAGGCCCTCGGTTACGCCAAGGGGTTCGACTCCTACCGGGAGATCTGGGAGGAGAAAGCCCTCGGCGGAGACGAGTGGAAGGGCACGACGGCCATCACCGAGGGCGCGGTCCGTTTCCTGGCCGACCCGCCCCGCGACCGCCCCTTCCTGCTCTGGCTCCACTACGTCAATCCCCACGCGCCCTACGCGCCGCCGGCTCCTCACGACCAGGCCTTCGTCGACGACTCGGCCAGTGCCGGTCCGAAGCTCCGGGTCACGCCCGGCTTCCGCGGCGGGATCCCGCGCCCGCTCTACGTGTCGGGGCGGCGCCGCCTCGGCTACTACGTGTCGCAGTACGACGGCGAGGTGTCGGCCGTGGACTCCCAGATCGGTGTCGTCCTCGATGCCCTGCGTGCCTCGGGCGCGTGGGACCGCACGGTCCTCGTCGTCACCTCGGACCACGGCGAGAGCCTGGGCGAGCACGAGTACTACTTTGATCACGGCGAGGATCTGTTCGATCCCTGCCTCGAGGTGCCGCTGATCGTGGCGGCTCCCGGCGGACGGAGAGGCGCGAGGAGCGACGTCGTCGCGTCCACCCTCGACGTGATGCCGACGATCCTCGACGCCGTGAAGGTGCGCTACCCTCCCGATCTGGCGGGCGAGAGCCTCCTGCCCGCCGTCACCGGGGGGCGCGGGCCGCGGCGGAGCCGTCTCTTCGCCCAGAACGACCGGAGCATGAGCGCGACCTTCGATGCTCGCTTCAAGCTCGTGGCGGTCCACGGCGAGAGAGGAACGACGTACGCGCTCTACGATCGGGAGTCGGACCCCGGAGAGACCCGCGACGTCGCCCGCGCGCACGCCGACGAGTTCCAGGGCCACCGCCGGGAGCTGGAGCGCTACCTCGAGATCGCCGACCGGGAGTGGGCCACGACGAGGCGCACGCTCGAAGGGCGTGCGACGGGGGAGGGCCCGATGAGCCGTGAGGCCTGCGAGCGGCTGAAGGCCCTGGGGTACGTGGACACCTGCGGGCCGTGAGAAGGAGAGAGCCATGAGACGGTCGTTTGCCGGAGCCGGGGTCGCGCTGGTCACGCCGTTCACCCGGGAGGGGGCCGTGGACGAGCCGGCGCTGCGAAGGCTGGTGCGGCGTCAGGTCGAGGGGGGGATCGACGTGCTCGTGCCTTGCGGGACGACGGGCGAGAGCGCGACGATGAGCGACGACGAGCAGAGGCGGGTGATCGCCATCGCCTTGGAGGAATCGGCGGGCAAGCCGGTCCTCGCAGGCGCGGGGAGCAACGACACCCGCGTGGCCGTTGCGAAGGCCAGGGCGGCGGCGGCCCTCGGGGCCCACGGGGTCCTCTCGGTCGGGCCGTACTACAACAAGCCGACCCCCGAGGGGTTCTACGGGCACTTCGGCGCGATCGCCGAGGCCTCGACGGTGCCCGTGGTCGTCTACAACGTGCCCGGTCGCACGGGCAGCAACATCGATGCGAAGACGCTCCTGCGCCTGGCCGCCCACCCCAACGTCGCGGCCGTCAAGGAGGCGTCGGGGAGCCTCGGCCAGGTCATGGAGATCCTGCGCGACCGGCCACAGGGCTTCGAGGTCCTCTCCGGGGACGACGCGTTCACGCTGGCCTTCATGGCCCACGGCGCCGAAGGGGTCATCTCCGTGGCGGCCAACCAGGTCCCCGGACCCATGCACGACCTCGTCGCCGCCGCGGCGCGCGGCGACCTCGGAGCCGCCCGGCGCATCCACAACCGCTTGCTGCGCCTCATGAACCTGAACTTCGTCGAGTCGAACCCGATTCCCGTCAAGACGTCCCTGGCCCTCCTCGGGCTGTGCGAAGAGAGCTTTCGTCTCCCGCTGTGCCCCCCCACGGGGGCCACCCGCGACGCCCTCCGCGCAGCCTTGAAGGAGCTGGAGCTGCTGCCGTGATCCCGCTGGACGAGGTCCGGGAGAGGATCGAGGCGTACCACGCCTTGCCCGCCGAGGCCCTCGCCGACGAGGCCCGGGCCGCGTTCGACGCGTTCCTCGAGGGGCTCGAGCGGGGGGACGTCCGTGCGGCCGAGCCTGGGCCGGAGGGCTGGACGGCGAACGGCTGGGTCAAGAAGGGAATCCTGCTGGGCTTTCGACTCGGCCGCATCGTAGAGCACGAGCCGGCCGGCCCGCTCCGCTTCTTCGACAAGGACACGTTTCCGCCGCGGCGGCTGACCCTCGCCGACGGGGTACGCGTCGTCCCCGGCGGCTCCGCCGTGCGCTCGGGCGCGCATCTCGGGCCGGGCGTCGTCGTGATGCCGCCCGCCTACGTCAACGTCGGCGCATGGGTGGGGGAGGGCTCCATGATCGACTCCCATGCCCTCGTCGGGTCGTGTGCACAGGTCGGGCGCCGCGTCCACCTCTCGGCTGGAGCGATGCTCGGAGGCGTCCTGGAGCCGGTCGGCGCGCTCCCGGTGATCGTCGAGGACGAGGCTCTCATCGGCGGCAACTGCGGCGTGTACGAAGGCACGATCGTGGGACGCCGGGCGGTGGTCGGCTCGGGAGTCATCCTGACGGGGAGCGTGACCGTGTACGACGTCCCCCGCAAGACGACGTATCGCCGCACGGCGGAGCGCGCCCTGCGGATTCCGGAGGGGGCCGTCGTGGTGCCGGGCTCGCGGCGCCTCCTGGACCCTTTCGCCGAGCGCTACGGCCTGAGCCTGGCGACGCCCGTGATCGTGAAGTACAGAGACGAGAAGACCGATGCGGCGGCGGCCCTCGAGGAGGCGCTGCGGTGACTACTTCACGCCCTGGCAGCGGGCGCAGACGTCGAGGAGCCGCCCCTCCAGCATGTCCTTCTTGCGCTGCTTGAGCACGTCGCTGGTCCACACGGCCTCGAGGGAGCTGGCGAAGACGTTGGCCGTCCTGGTGCGGCCCTCGTAGTCGGTGCAGCAGGCCACCACGTCGCCGTTCCAGTGGATCACGAGCTGGTCGTAGGGGGCGGGGCAGTAGGTGTCGGGCACCTCGTGGACCTCGTGGCTGCCGATGACGTTGCCCCAGGTGTGGTACCGCTTCCAGACGAGATGGACGCCGTCCAGGAGCGCGTATCGGCTGCCGTTCTCGTCGTGGTCGAGGAAGTGGTACGACCGGATCCTGTCCTCGTCGTGGGCCCGGGGAGTCAGCCCGTAACGCGCTTCGAGGGCGCGACAGAACGCCACCCAATCGAGCACCAGGGCGACGGCCTCGTCTTCGCCGCTCACGATGCGGTAGCCCCCGTCGGCGTGCTTCGTGTTCATGATGTCGATCTCGATGTTGGTCCTTGCCTCGAGAGCGGCCTTGCGCTCGACGGCTAGACGCACCTTGTCGCGATACTCGTCGAAGACCAGCTTGGGTGCTTTGCGAGTCTTGAAGGTGTCCACGTCGGGGGTCTGATACGAGAGGATCAGGTTCGTGAGGCCGGCCTGGTAGAGGGCGTCCACCTTCTCGCGGGTGATGAGGCCGCAGTTCGTGTTGAGCTCGATCGGCACGCCCCGGCTCTCGGCGTGGGCGACGATCTCCGGAAGATCGGGGTGGAGCATCGGTTCGCCCATCTGATGGAGCTTGACGGGGAAGATGGGGCCGAGCCAGCCACGCTTGGCGGCGACTTCGTCCAGGAGGCGGAGGACCTTCTCCTTCTTCATGAAGCCGCGGCGGCGGTCCATGACCTCGTCGGGACACCACGTGCACTTGAAATTGCACGCGTTGGTGATCTCGATGAAGAGGTAGTTGATGGGGTAGAAGCGCCCGGGCATCTTGCGGAGATCGGGGAGCGGCGCCACCTGGGCGAAGCGCGCCGCGTCCTCGGGCTCCCGCCGGCGCACCACGAGGCGCGGGATCAGGGCCTCGCGGCGGAACTCGACGCGGAAGGAAGCGCCGAGGTTCTGCGTGCGACCGGGGTCGAAGTCGGGGAGGCGGAAGAGGGCGCGGCGGAAGCGGGAGAGGCCGGCGGCCTCGCCGTCCCAGAGCTGCTCCGCCGGCTTGTAGAGCCCGTCGTGGGGCTGCGTGCGGTCCGTGGAGGCGTACTGGAGGCGGAACTGCGCGTAACGGTCCCCCCAGTACTCCACGTCGAGCCACAGGCCGCTGCGCGAGGCCCGGGCGAGGAACTCCGCCGGCAGGGCGAAGTACACGTAGTGGGAGCGCTCGTCGGGTGCGAGGCAGGGGCGGCCGTGGACCGGCACGACCTCCCAGACGCCGTCGCCGTCCCGGGGGACGAGGACGTCACCCGAGGGCCCCGATGGCCCGACGACCATCTCGACCTGGTCGGGGCCGTGGAGGAACCGACTCACGGCGTCACCGAAGCGTGCAAGAACCATCGTCATTTCGCCTGCACCTCGCCGGCGACCCTCAAGGTCCCCGCAATCATATCGCACCACCGCGAGACCCTTCCGAAAACGTCGTCGCGGACTTCGAAGACGAGGGAGTAGCCGCGCCCGCCGCCCACGCGGTAGAAGCGCTTGATCCGTGAGACGGTCACCGGCGTCTCGACCCGCATCACGTCCACGTACCCGTCGCGCCATGGCGTGTGGCTGAGGACGCGGTAGGCTTCGCCGAGCTTGTCCTTCGTCGCCTGGTAGTAGGTGGCCACGGCCCCGTCGCCCGGCGCCGGCTCCACGCTCACGGTGAGTGTCGCGTGGACGGTTTCGTGGCCCTTGTCGGCGCCGATCGCGGGGCTCGCGAACTGCACGAACATGGTCCCACCCCCGGAGAACCGGCGTGTCTCGCGCCAAGAGGGGGGAAGCCGGACCGCGAAACCGAACTTCTCGTCCCGGTGCTCGCGGTACGCGGGCGGTCGCTCCAGGGTCAGGCTCTGCGCCATCTCCTCGAGGGTCCCGCGGTGCTGGTCGAACAGGGCGGCGCCTCCCTGGCTGTAGAGTCCGTAGACGCGCTGCTCCTCCTGTAGGATCAGGAGCGCGAAGCGGGTGGCCCCGTCCTTGGAGCTGAAGTCGTAGGCGCGGCCCTTGGCGCCCTGCCGGGTCTCCTCGCGGCTCGTGGCGAGGGTGTTGCCGGCGAGGTAGGTCTGAGCGTAGTCGTCCAGGCTGCCGGGGAGCGGTCCGGCGAGCAACGTCACCGAGACCGCCGGCTTGCGGTCCGGCCCCGACGGGGGCCCCAGGAAGTACCGGTACCACATGCCGTCCTGCTCGGCCTGGTCGGTCTTCCAGCTTGCGGGGTACCGCACCGAGATGCCGTAGTCGCCGTTGAAGTAGGTGACGAGGGGCTCTCGGCGCGGGCCTCCGCACGCCGCGGCGGCCGCGACGAGGGCCACGGCGGCGAGCGTCCGACGCCGGGCGCTACTCGAGCCGGTAATTGGGGGCTTCTTTCGTGATGATGACGTCGTGGACGTGGCTCTCCTTGAGACCCGCCGAGGAGATGCGCACGAAGCGGGCCTTGGCCTGCAGCTCCTTGATGGTCGCGGTCCCGCAGTAGCCCATGCCGGCGCGCAGGCCGCCGACGAGCTGCTGGACCATGGCCGAAAGGGGCCCCTTGTAGGGCACCATGCCCTCGATCCCTTCCGGGACGAGCTTGCCCGCGTTGCCCTCGAACTCCTGGAAGTAGCGGTCCCGGGAGCCTTCCTTCATCGCGCCGATGGACCCCATGCCGCGATAGCTCTTGAAGGAGCGCCCCTGGCGCAGGATCAGCTCGCCCGGGCTCTCGTCGGTGCCGGCGAACAGCGAGCCGATCATCACCGAGGAGGCTCCCGCGGCGATGGCCTTCACGACGTCGCCCGAGAACTTGACGCCGCCGTCGGCGATCAGGGGCACGTCGGCCTTGGCGCAGGCCCGCGAAGCCTCGGAGATCGCCGTGATCTGGGGCATTCCTGCCCCGGACACCACGCGGGTCGTGCAGATGGAGCCGGGCCCCATCCCCACCTTGACCGCGGCGACGCCGGCGGCGACGAGGTCCGCCGCCCCCTCGTAGGTCCCGACGTTGCCCGCGACGACCTCGAGGTCGGGGACGCGCTTGCGGATCGCCTCGACGGTCTCGAGGACCTTCCGCGTGTGGCCGTGGGCCGTGTCCACCACCACGGCGTCCACCTTGGCCTCGACGAGGGCCGCGACCCGGTCGAGGGTGTCGGCCGAGACGCCCACGGCGGCCCCGACCCGCAGCCGTCCCAGGGAGTCCTTGCAGGCGTTGGGGTACTTGATCTGCTTCTGGATGTCCTTGACGGTGATCAGGCCCTTCAGGTTGAAGTCCTTGTCCACTACCAGCAGCTTCTCGACCTTGTGGCGGTGGAGGATCTCCTTCGCCTGATCGAGGGTCGTGCCCACCGGGACCGTGAGGAGATCGTCCTTGGTCATGAGCTCGGAGACGGCGAGGCTCGTGCGGGTCTCGAAGCGGAGGTCGCGGTTCGTGAGGATGCCCACGAGCTTGCGGCCCACCGTGACCGGGACGCCGCTGATGCGGTACTTGGCCATCAGCTCCAGGGCGTCGGCCACGCGCGCGTCGGGGGCGACCGTCACCGGGTCGACGATCATCCCCGACTCGGAGCGCTTGACCTTGTCCACCTCCGACGCCTGCTCGGCGATGGTCATGTTCTTGTGGACGATGCCGAGGCCGCCCTCCTGTGCCATGGCGATCGCCAGGGGCGCCTCGGTGACGGTGTCCATCGCCGCGGAGACGATGGGCACGCGAAGGAGGATGGTCCGTGTGAAGCGCGTGGTGACGTCCACCTCGGAGGGAAGGACCTCCGATTTCTGCGGCACGAGAAGCACGTCGTCGAAGGTCAGCGCCTCCGGGATCCGCTCCTCAAGCATTCCCTCTCCTCCTCCTCAGTTCCCGCCGTGGCACTTCTTGTACTTCTTGCCGCTCCCGCAGGGGCAGGGGTCGTTCCGCCCGACCTTCTTGCCCTCCCGCCGCACGGTCACGACGGCGCCGCCGCCGCCGTGGGCCTCGGGCCTCTCGGCGCGGGTGAAGGCCGACGGCGCCTGGGTCGGGTCGTTGAAGCTCAGGTTCCGCGCCGTGGTCCGGGCTCCCGCCAGGGCGAGCTCGGGCTCGCGCACTCGGCGCGCGGCCGGGCGCTCGGGGGCCGCGACATCGCCCGCGGCCTCCTCGCCCACCGCGACCGGCTGGTAGAGGAAGATCCAGCGGAGGACCTCCTCGTCGATCCGGTCCATGAGGGCCTGGAACATGTTGAAGGATTCCTTCTTGTACTCCACGAGGGGGTCGCGCTGGCCGTAGCCGCGGAGCCCGATGCCCTCCTTCAGGTGGTCGAGCGCGTAGAGGTGGTCCTTCCACTGGGTGTCGACGATCTGGAGCATGATCATCCGCTGGTGGAAGGACATGAGCTCGGCGCCTACGGAGCGCTCCTTGTCCTGGTACTTGGACCGGATGCGGGCCCCGAGGCTCTCGGCGATCTCCTGGCGGCCCATGAGCCCGAGCTGCTCCACGGCCAGGTCGATGCCGTAGGTCTCCTTGAGGGCCGCGCGCAGGCCCTCGAGGTTCCAATGGTCGGGGTCCCGCTTCTCCTCGCAGTAGCTGTCCAGGTACCAGTCCAGGACCTCCTGGGCGAGGTTCAGGAGGTGGTCGCGGGTGTCCTTCCCCTCGAGGATCATGCGGCGCATGTCGTAGACGGCCTTGCGCTGCTTGTTCATCACGTCGTCGTACTCGAGCAGGTGCTTGCGGATGGCGAAGTTCTGCGCCTCCACCTGCCTCTGGGCCCGCTCGATGGAGCGGGTCACCATGCGGTGCTCGATGGGCACGCCCTCTTCCATGCCGAGCTTGAGCATGAGGCCGCTGATGCGGTCCGAGCCGAAGATCCGCATGAGGTCGTCTTCGAGGGACAGGTAGAACCGTCCCGAGCCGGGGTCGCCCTGACGGCCAGCCCGCCCGCGGAGCTGGTTGTCGATGCGCCGGGCCTCGTGGCGCTCCGTGGCCAGGATGTGAAGGCCCCCCAAGGCCAACACGCGCTCGCGCTCGTTCTGGTCCAGGAACGCCTCCACCTTCGCCATCTCGAGCGACGTCGCGAGGGAGTCCAGCGAGGCCTTGAGCGGGTGCATGCCGAGGAAGTCCGCCGGCTTCTCGATGGTGGGGTAGAAGCTCCTCGCGATCCTGGCCTTCGTCGCCCGCGGGAGCTCCTTGACGGCGTCGAGGTACGCCCGGAGCACCGAGCCGGCGGAGGACAGGTCGCCCACCGCCTGGACCGAAGGATGGTCGGGGGTCAGGGCGGCCAAGAGCCCGAGGTATCGCTGAGCCTGGATGCGCTTCTCGGCGGGGGAGAGCTTCCTCTCGGCGAGGGCCCTCGTGTAGTCCGCGGCCATCTCGTCCGTCGCCTGGTCGAGGGCCGCCTGGCGCTCCTCGGGCGGGGCCGTCTCCACGTCCGCCTGCTGCTCGACCAGGATCGCCCTGGCGCGGTGGTCCGGGACGCCGCCCAGGATGATGTCGGTCCCGCGGCCGGCCATGTTCGTGGCGATGGTCACGGCGCCGAAGCGGCCGGCCTGTGCGACGATCTCGGCCTCGCGTTCGTGGTATTTCGCGTTGAGCACGACGTGCTTGATGTCTTCCCGCTTGAGAAGGGTCGACAGGTGCTCGGACTTCTCGATGGAGATCGTCCCGACGAGGACCGGGCGCCCCGAGCGGTGCAGCTCCTTGATCTCCTCGACGACCGCCGTGAACTTCTCCCGCTCCGTCCTGTAGACCACGTCTGGGTGCTCCACCCGGACGAGGCCGCGGTTGGTAGGGATGACGAGAACTTCGAGCTTGTAGATCTTGTCGAACTCCGGGGCCTCGGTCTCGGCCGTGCCCGTCATCCCGGCCAGCTTGCCGTACATCCGGAAGTAGTTCTGGAAGGTGATCGTGGCGAGGGTCTGGTTCTCCCGCTCGATCTTCACGCCCTCCTTGGCCTCCACGGCCTGGTGCAGGCCGTCGGACCAGCGCCGGCCGGGCATGAGCCGCCCGGTGAACTCGTCCACGATGATGACCTGGCCGTCCTTCACCACGTAGTCCACGTCGCGTTGGAAGAGCGTATGGGCCCGGAGCCCCTGGTTGACGTGGTGGAGCACGTCCATGTTGGACGGCTCCCACAGGTTGTGGACGCCGAGGAGGCGCTCCACGTGGGCCATGCCCTCCTCGGTGAGGGTGACGGTCTTGGCCTTCTCGTCGACGATGTAGTCGCCGGTCTTCTCGAGCTCGGCCCGCTCCTCGGCCTTGCGGTCGCCGGAGATGCGCGCCCCCGGTTTCAGCTTGGGGATGATCGAGTTGATCCGGTAGTACTTGTCCGTGGACTCCTCGGCCGGTCCGCTGATGATGAGGGGCGTTCGCGCCTCGTCGATGAGGATCGAGTCCACCTCGTCGACGATGGCGAAGTTGTGGCCGCGCTGCACGTAGCTGCGGAGCTCGAACTTCATGTTGTCCCGGAGGTAGTCGAACCCGAACTCGTTGTTCGTCCCGTAGGTGATGTCGGCCCCGTA
>JACQGI010000037.1 GCA_016199625.1 Acidobacteriota bacterium
CCCCTGGCCCCTGGCACGCATCGTCGGCATCGACGCCTTCGAAGCCTGGGCCGGCTGGGACGCGAGGCTCGTCGCGCGAGTGTTGCTCGCGGCTGCCACCGTGGGGATCGTCGCGATCCTCCTGCGGAGCCCCCGCGACGACCGCCGGATGATCCCGCTCGCCGTCATCCTGCAAGTGCACGCCTATGCCCTCGTGGGTACGAGCGTCCACGAGAACCACACGCTCCTCGCGGTGATCCTGGCCCCGCTGCTGTGGCGGCTCTGGCCCCGCGACCGGCCCCTCCTCGCGACGACCTCGGGCTTCGCCTTCGTGAGCCTCTTCCTCGCAGCCGGCTTCGGACGGAGGATCACGCGGCAGGCCGAGATCGAGGCGCTCCGGAGGCTCACCGGCATGGATCTCGCGGTGCTGGCGGCCGTGGCCCACGTGGTCCTCGTGACCGCGCTCTTCCTCTGGGCCGCGCGCACGCGGCGCGCGCCCGCGCGCACGAGCGGGCAGGCACCGCCGGAACGGCCGGTGTAAGATAGCGGGTCCATGAGCGAGGCATCCGCCCCCCTGACGGCCCCTCCGCCGGCCGGCGCGGCCAAGAGCGGCCGTGTCGTCATCGTGATGCCCGCCTACAACGCCGCGAAGACCCTGGAGGACACGTTCCGGGCCATCCCGCAGGGCTTCTTCGACGAGATCGTCGTGGTGGACGACCACAGCCGGGACGAGACGACCGATCTCGCCAAACGCCTGAATCTCAAGGCGATACGCCATCCCCACAACGTAGGATACGGGGGCAACCAGAAGACCTGCTACATGGAAGCGTTGCGGGACGGGGCCGAGATCGTCGTGATGCTCCACCCCGACGGGCAATACGACCCGAAGATCATCCCCGAGATGGTGCGGCCCATCGCCGAGGGTCGGGCGGAGATGGTCCTCGGGTCGAGGATGATGACGGCCGGCGGGGCGAAGGCGGGCGGGATGCCCCTCTGGAAGCGCCTCGCCAACCGCTTCCTGACGAAGACGGAGAACCTGGCCATGGGCCGAGAGTTCACCGAGTGCCACACGGGGTATCGGGCGTACAGCCGGCGGTTCCTCGAGACGGTGCCGTTCCTCCGCAACTCCAACGACTTCGTCTTCGACACCGAGGTGATCTTCCAGGCCGTGGCCTTCGGCCTGCCCGTGGTGGAGGTCCCCGTTTCGACCCGTTACTTCGACGACGCCTCGTCGGTGGGCTTCCGTACGGGTGTCGTCTACGGGCTGGGGACGCTCTGGACCGCCTGCCGGTTCCTCCTCCACAGGTCGGGCATACTGGACTGCGACAAGTTCCGCCGCTGACCGAACGGCCACCACAGAGCCACAGAGGACATGGAGGACGCACAGAGAAGGGCACTGGATCGCTCCGGAGACGCGGAGCCGGCACGGCCTGACGGTCTCCTAGACCGCGTCCGAGAGGCTCGTGAAGGCCATCCGGGTCCGGATGGCGGGGCAGACGACGGCGAAGTCCTCGGACTCGCTGCCGCGTGCACGCACCTCGCGGCTCATGGCCTCGATCTTCGAGAAGATCGACACCGGTGAGTCGTTCCACCGGAAGTTCTTCACCGCAGAGCGGACCGCCCCGTTCTCGACGAGGAAGAGCCCGTCCCGCGTGAGGCCCGTGAAGAGCAGCGTCTGTGGGTCCACGAAGCGGATGTACCAGAGCCGCGTGACCAGCAGCCCCTTCTTCGTGTCCTTCACGAGGTCCTCGACGCTGCCCGCGGCACCCTTCATCAGGGCGTTCTGGGGCTGGGCCGTCGGCTCCTTCTCCTGCTTGCGCGCCCAGAAGCGGGAATAGAAGAGGTTGCGGACGACGCCGTCCTCGATGAAGGCCATCTTGCGGGTCGGGAGGCCGTCCGTGGCGAAGGGCGCCCCCGGAGCTCGAGGGTCCGCCGGGTCGGTCGACATCGTGACCTTGTCCGACAGGATCTTCTCCCCGATCCGGTTGCCGCCGCCTTTCTTCGAGAAGAACGAGCGGCCTTCGTCCGCGGAGCGTGCGTCCATTCCGAAGCCGAAGAAGACCAGCAGGTCCGCCACGGCCGACGGCTCCAGGATGACCGTATAGGTGCCCGGCGCCAGCTCCCGGGCCCCCGCCGAGCGGAAGGCCTTGTCCACGGCGCGCTCGGCAAGGCCCTGGGCGTCCAAGTCGGACCAGCGCTCGCCGTTGACACCGGCCCAGCCCGACCCAGTCCCGTCGGCCGTACGGGCCGTGGCCGAGAAGGTCACGCGGCTCTGGCGGTGGTGGCCGAAGAGGCCTTTGGAGTTGCCGATGGCCGTGAGCCCTCCCGAGCTCGTCGCGAACCCTGCGACGGTGACCTTCTTCACCCGCGCCAGGGCGATGGCCTTCCCGGCCAGCTCGGCCCGGCGCTCCGGGGCCAGGGACGCCGTGGCCTCGTCGTGGGCCGCGATCGCCGCGTAGGCCTGCGGACCGAGAGCCGGCACGTGCTCGGGATCCTCGGGGGCGAAGCGGGCGATCTCCTCGGCCTGGCGCGCGCACCGCTCGAGGGTGGCGTCGTCGAACTGGTTGACCATCGCCGTGCCGGTCCGCGCTCCGAAGGAGCAGCGCACGGTGAGGTTGGAGTCGGTGACGTCTCCGGAGGTGGTCACCTCGTTCCGCGCGAACCGGATGTTGGCGTCGCGTCCTCCGTTGAGGACCACGGAGGTCTCCTCGGCGCGCGAGAGGGCCAGCACCTTGTCCACGATCCGCCGGGCGTCGTCGGGCGAGAGGCTCACGGGATCACCTCGCGGTGTTGATCACGTCGATCTGACGGAAGCGCGCCGGAGCGCAGCCGTGGGACACGGCGTTGCTCTGGCCGGGCTCGCCCTTGCCGTCGAAGAAGGAGCCGCCCAGGGCGTACCCCTCGGAGCAGATGCGGTCGCACGCGTTCCAGAAGTCCGTCGTGACGGCCTGGTAGGCCACGTCCTCGAGCATCCCGGCGATCTTCCCGTCCTTGATCTCCCAGAACAGCTCGCCCGAGAACTGGAAGTTGTACCGTTGCTGGTCGATGGAGTACGAGGCGTTGCCCTCGATGAAGATCCCCTGCTTCGTGTCCGCGATGAGCTCGTCGAGGGTGACCCGGTCGCTCCCGCGGCGGAGCGAGACGTTGGGCATCCGCTGGAAGGGAACCGAGCCCCACGAGTCGGCGTAGGAGCAGCCGTAGGACCGGTCGCGCCCGATCCAGGCCGCCTGCTCCCGGGTCGTCTGGTAGTCCACGAACACACCGTCCTTCACCAGGTCCCACTCGCCGGCGGGGACGCCTTCGTCGTCGTAGCCGCACGTCGCGAGGGCGTCCTTCTGCGTTCGATCGGCCACGAAGCCCACCACGGGGGAGCCGAAGCGGAGCTTCCCCAGCTTGTCGGTGGTCAGGAAGGAGGTGCCCGCGTAGTTGGCCTCGTAGCCGAGGGCGCGGTCGAGCTCCGTCGGATGGCCCACCGACTCGTGAATCGTCAGCCACAGGTTCGACGGAGCCAGCACGAGGTCGTGCTTTCCGGGAGTCACGCCCCGGGCCGTGAGCTTCTGCACGGCTTGCTCGGCCGCCTTCGCGGCTTCCTCCTTCCACGGCCACCCCTCCACGTACTCGTACCCGCTCCCCATGGGCTCGGCGAGCGTCGAACGGGTCTTGAACTTGCCGGCCGCGCGGTCCACGGCCGTCACCGTGAACGTGGGGAGCACCCGGAGGAGCGTCTGGTCGATCTCCGACCCCTCGGTGGAGAGGAAGAGCTTCTCCTCCTTGTTGAAGAACAGGCTCGAGTTGCAGAAGGCCGCCCCTTTGACCTTGAGGGCCTCGGCGTTGATCGCCAGGAGCAGGTCCACCTTCGGGCCGATGGGGATCTTGAAGGGGTCCTTCATCGCCGGCGTCTGCCAGGCGTCTTTGAAGGCCCTGGTCGGGGCGAGGACGACGGGCCGCTCCTGAGCCGCGTGGTTCGCCCTCGCGATGGCCACGGCCCGCTCCGCTACGCGATCCACCTCGTCGGGCTCCACGCGGCTGCTCGCGGCGAAGCCCCAGGTGCCGTCCACCAGCACCTTGACGCCGACGCCGAAAGACTCGGACTGGGCGACGTTCGTGACGCGCTGCTCGCGGGTGTTGATGGACTGGCGCAGGAATCGGGCGACCCGCACGTCGGCGTAGCCGGCGCCCTTGGCCTTCGCGGTGTCGAGCGCCCGGCGGCCCAGGTCACGCACGGGGCGTCCCCC
Source organism: Acidobacteriota bacterium (assembly GCA_016199625.1). Lineage (GTDB taxonomy): Bacteria > Acidobacteriota > Vicinamibacteria > Fen-336 > Fen-336 > JACQGI01. The sequence goes on from JACQGI010000037.1 coordinate 4,215, forward strand.
AACCGAGGACGAGGTCGTCGCGCAGAGCCGGCGGCGTGCGGAAACGCAGCGCCTGGTCCCGCATCGCGTCGAAGGTCCCGCCTCCCAGGCCCGGCTCGACCACCGCCGCCAGGTAGGGGTCGCCCTGGAGAAACGCGGGGGGGTCCACGGGGAGCGGGGGCGCCGCGGGCGCCGCCGGCCAGGCGCCGGCGGGGGTGAGGGTCGCAGCTCCGGCGACGACGCCGGTCGTCCGAAGGAAATCGCGTCGGGTCCAGGTCATGGGACCTCCAGGAAGCGGCGAGAGCCTACCGGTCCCGGCGGCGGGTCGTCAAGCTCCAAGAGATTGAACGTCCGGCCCGTCGCTCAGGGGATCAGTGTCGCCAGGGGGATCGAGACGCCGGCGAGGCTCCCGCAGACCAAGGTGTCCTCGGGGCCCAGGGTCACGAGGGTCCGATAGCGTCGGGCTTCGACGTCGGGGTCGCGGCGGACCTCCACGCGGCGGGCCTCGACGTCGAAGATCCAGTATTCGGGGATCCCCGCCTCCGCGTAGAGGGCCGCCTTGATCGTCCGGTCGTAGCGGAGCGAGTCGCCGGCGATCTCCACGACGAGCAGCGCCGTGTGCGGATGATGCCCTGTCGCCTCGGCTTCCCGGGCGTCCACGACGGCCATGTCGGGCTCGGGCTCGCTGTGTCCGCCGAGAGTCAGCGGAAGCTGCGGGAGAACCCCGTAGGTCTCAGGCAAGGCGCGCACGAGTAGCGCCGTGAGCCTTTGGATGATCACGGCGTGCGAGCGCCCCTGCGGCGTCATCGCGACGAGCAACCCCTCGACCATCTCGACGTGGTCGTCCTCATTGAGGATTCCCGCCTCGGTCATCCGGTGATACTCGTCCACCGTGAGACGTCGCTGGCGGAAGGGAGGGGCCGAGGCCGGGGTGATCGGCTCGGCGGTCACGGTCTCGAGAGGCCGTCCCGACGTCATGCTCATAGCCTACCACCCGGGGATCCTGTGCGAGTCGGCGGACAGGGCGGGTCCGGCGTCGTTTGACTTTCCCGACCGGGCCGGCCACGATAGCGAATAAAAAGCGAAGCCTTTCGATTGGCCATGTACGTCGAGCTCCACGCCTCCTCGGCCTTCTCGTTCCTCCGAGCCTCGTCGCTGCCCGAGGACCTGGTCCGGCGCGCCGCGGAGCTGGGCTACACGACCCTGGCGCTCCTCGACCGCGACGGCGTCTCGGGGGCGCCGCGCTTCTTCAAGGCGGCGAGGGCGGCGGGGATCCGGCCGCTGGTGGGCGCGGAGCTGACGCTCCAGGACGGCGGCTGCCTGCCGGTCCTCGCCGAGAGCCGGCAGGGTTATCGCAACCTCTGCCGGCTCGTCACGCGGATGAAGGCGGGTGTGGCGAAGGGGCAAGGCGCCCTCGACCTCGCGAGCCTCGACGAGGCGAGCGTCGCGGGCCTCGTGGCGCTTCCCGGGGTCGAGACGCTGGGCCGCCCGCCGGACACGGGCCGCCTCGGGCGGATCCTCTCGGCCTTCGGCGCGGCGAACGTGGCGATCGACGTCCAACGCCACCGCCGGCGGGAGCAGGAGGCCGCGAGCCAGGCCCTCCTCGACGTGGCCGACGCCCTGGGCCTCGCGGCCGTGGCCACGAACGGCGTCCGCCACGCCCGCTCGAAGGGCCGCGCCCTGCTCGACGCTCTCACGTGCATCCGGGAGAAGAGGACGCTCGGGACGGCCGGGCGGCTCCTCTCGGAGAACGCCGAGCGGCACTTGAAGGCGCCCCAGGCCATGGCCGCGCTCTTCTCCGATCGGCCCGATCTCCTGCGGGCGAGCGAGTCGCTCGCCCGGCGCCTCGAGTTCACCCTGGACGACCTCGGCTACAGGTTCCCCGACTACCCGGTCCCGCCGGGGGAGACGCAGCAGTCCTTCCTGTGCCGGATCACCGAAGCCGGGGCGCGCGAGCGCTACCGGCCGTACCACGAGCGCGCGCGGCGGCAGATCGAGCGGGAGCTGGCCTTGATCGGCAAGCTGGATCTGGCCGGCTACTTCCTCATCGTCTGGGACGTCGTGGAGTTCTGCCGGCGGGAGGGGATCCTCGTCCAGGGGCGCGGCTCGGCGGCCAACAGCGCCGTCTGCTACAGCCTCGGCATCACGGCCGTGGACCCCGTGGGGATGGACCTGCTCTTCGAGCGCTTCCTCTCCGAGGAGCGGGGCGAGTGGCCCGACATCGACCTGGACCTCCCGAGCGGTGACCGGCGCGAGCGGGTGATCCAGTACGTCTACGAGCGCTACGGGGCCCGTGGCGCGGCCATGACGGCCAACGTCATCTCGTACCGCGACAAGAGCGCGTCGCGGGAGATCGGCAAGGTGCTCGAGATCCCTCAGGCCGACATCGACCGGCTCTCGCGGTACCTCCGGCGCTTCGAATACCGGGATCCCTCCGACAACTTCGCACGCCACCTGGGCGAGGCCGGCTTCGACGGTGCCGACCGCCGCGTGCGGCTCTTCGCCCGGCTCTGGGAGGAGATCCAGGACCTCCCGCGCCACCTGGGCCAGCACTCGGGGGGCATGGTCATCGCCCAGGGCACTCTCGACAGCGTCGTGCCCATCGAGCCCGCCACGATGCCGGGCCGCTTCGTGATCCAGTGGGACAAGGAGGACTGCGCGGACCTCCACATCATCAAAGTGGACCTCCTGGGGCTCGGCATGATGGCGGCCCTCGAGGACTGCCTCGGGATGCTGCACGAGCGGGGCACGCCCGTCGACCTCGCGCACCTGCCCGCCGACGACCCGAAGGTCTACGCGATGCTCCAGAAGGCCGACACCGTGGGCCTCTTCCAGGTGGAGAGCCGGGCGCAGATGGCGACGCTCCCGCGGATGAAGCCCGAGCGGTTCTACGACCTCGTCGTGGAGGTGGCCATCATCCGCCCCGGGCCCATCGTGGGGAAGATGGTCCATCCTTATCTAAACAGGCGGTCGGGACGCGAGCTGGTCGTCTACCCGCACCCCTCCCTGGAGCCGATCCTCGCACGGACCCTGGGCGTCCCCCTCTTCCAGGAGCAGCTCCTGCGCATGGCCATGACCGTGGCCGGCTTCACCGGCGGCGAGGCCGAGGAGCTGCGGCGGGCCATGGGGTTCAAGCGCTCGGTCCAGCGGATGCAGGACATCGAGAAGCGCCTGCGCGAGGGGATGCGGCGGAACGGGATCACGGGGGGGGCGGCCGACGACATCGTCCGCTCCATCACCTCCTTCGCCCTCTACGGCTTCCCCGAGTCCCACGCGGCCAGCTTCGCCCTCATCGCCTACGCGAGCGCGTACCTCAAGTGCCACCACGCGGCGACGTTCGCCTGCGCGCTCCTGAACAACCAGCCCATGGGCTTCTACCACCCTTCGACCCTGGTCAAGGACGCCCAGCGCCACGGCGTCCGGTTCCGGCCCGTGGACGTGACGCGCAGCGACTGGCGGTGCGCGCTGGAGGGCGACGACGTGCGGCTCGGCCTGCGCTACGTGACGGGGCTCCGACGACAAGCGGGGGAGCGGATCGCCGCCGAACGGGGGTTCGCGCCGTTCCCCTCGCTCCAGGACCTCGTGGACCGCTGCGGTCTCCGTCGCGACGAGCTGGCGACGCTGGCGGAGGTCGGCGCGCTCAACGCCTTCGGCCTCACGCGCCGGAGCGCGCTCTGGCAGGTGGAGCGGGCCGTGCGCCCGCGCGGCCCGCTGTTCCGCGACGCGCCCGTGGAGCCGGAGCCCTCGCCGCTCGCCGAGATGACCTTCACCGAACGCCTGGCGAGCGACCTCGTGGGGACGGGGCTCACCGTGGGCCCGCACCCCATGGTGCTCTACCGGAGACAGCTCGCCGAGCGGGGCGTGCGCCGTGCCGTGGACCTTCCGGCCCTCCCCGAGGGGGTCCGGGTGCGCGTGGCCGGGGCCGTGATCTGCCGCCAGCGGCCCGGCACGGCCAAGGGGTTCCTGTTCCTGACCCTCGAGGACGAGACGGGCCTCGTGAACGTGACGGTCCGTCCCGACCTCTACGAGCGCCAGAAGGCCGTGCTCGTGGGCACCGGCGTCCTCGAAGTCACGGGCATCCTGCAGAACCGGGAGGGGACGTCGGTGCGGGCGCTCCACGTCCGGCCGGCGGGCCCGGCCATGGTCGAAGTGCCTTCGCGGGATTTCCGGTAGCGACGCGCTCGGGCTTGACCGGAGGAACAGGTGCAAGGGACACTCCCTCGAGACACGGTCGTGAGCGACGAGGACAGGCGGGACGGGGCCGAAGGGGGCGGCGACGCGCCGACGCGTCCCGCCGGCGAGTCCCACACCCGCACCCTCGACACGGCAGCCGGTGCGCCGGCGGGCGAGCGTCGCATCGGTCCCTACCGCCTCCTCAGGGAGATCGGCCACGGCGGGATGGGGACGGTCTACCTGGCCGTGCGGGCCGACGAGCAATTCCACAAGCGGGTGGCGGTCAAGGTCGTGCGCGGCGGCGACAGCGCGGAGGTCGTACGGCACTTCCGTCGCGAGCGACAGATCCTGGCCGGGCTCGAGCACGCTCACATCGCCCACCTGCTCGACGGCGGTACGACGGAGGACGGCCTGCCGTACTTCGTCATGGAGTACGTGGAGGGGCAGCCCATCGACCGCTACTGCGACGGGCACGGCCTGACGGTGACGGACGTTCTCGTGCTGTTCCAGCAGGCGTGTGACGCGGTGCAGCACGCGCACCGCAACCTCGTCGTCCACCGGGACCTCAAGCCGAGCAACATCCTCGTGACCGCGGACGGACTCGTGAAGCTGCTCGACTTCGGCATCGCGAAGCTGCTGAATCCCGAGCTGTCCGGCGAGGCGCCCACGGCCACGGGCCTCGCCATGACGCCGGAGTACGCGAGCCCGGAGCAGGTCCGGGGCGAGCCGATCACCACGGCCACGGACGTCTACTCGCTGGGCGTCGTCCTCTACCGCCTCCTCACGGGGCGCCTGCCCTATCGGCTCGACGGGCGCCCGCCCCTCGATGTGCTCCGGGCCGTCTGCGAGGAGGAGCCCGAGCGGCCGAGCCTGGCCTCGGGGCGCCGGCACCTGCGCGGTGACCTGGACAACATCGTCCTCTCGGCGCTGTGCAAGGAGCCTCACCGCCGCTATCCCTCCGTGGAAGCCCTCTCCGAGGACATCCGGCGCCATCTGGAGGGCCGCCCGGTCCGAGCGCGCCGATCGAGCTGGGGCTACCGCCTTCTCAAGTTCGTCGGACGGAACCGCGTGGCGGTGGGTGCGGTCTCGCTGCTGATCCTCCTGCTGGCCGGCGCCGTGGCCGAGATGGCCGTCGCCTGGGGGCGCGCTGCCCACGAGCGCGATCGAGCGCAGCGGGAGAGGGAGAAGGCGGAGCGGGTGGCCGCGTTCCTGGTGGACCTGTTCCGTGTCTCGGACCCGCGGGAAGCGAAGGGCCGGACCGTCACGGCGAGGGAGGTCCTCGACCGTGGCGCCCGGAGGATCGACACCGAGCTTCGGGACCAGCCCGAGGTGCGAGCGACGCTCCTCGACACGCTGGGCGTCGTCCACTCGAACCTGGGTTTCTTCGACGAGGCGCAGAGGATGCTGGAGGAGGCCGCCGGGACCCGCACCCGCGTCCTCGGGCCCGACCACCCCGACGTCATGGCTACACGGGCCAGCCTCGCGAGCGTGCTCGCCCTGAGGGGCGACTACGCCGGGTCGGAGACGCTGTACCGGCAGGTGCTCGCGCAGCAACGGCGGGTGCTCGGCGAGGGGCATGGCGACGTGGCCCGCGTCCTCGGCGAGCTCGGCAACGTCCTCTCCATGAAGGGGTCCTACTCCGAAGCCGAGGCCCTGCACCGCGAGAGCCTGGCCCTGAAGCGTCGGGTGCACGGAGAAGACCACGAGGCGGTGGCGCAGGGGCTCAACAACCTGGCGAACGTGCTGCACGGGAAGGGCGACTCGGCCGGCGCGGAGGCTCTCTACCGCGAGGCCCTCGCCAAGAGACGCCGGCTGCGCGTCTACGAACACCCGCACACGGCGCTGGCTCTGGGCAACCTCGGCAACGTGCTGAAGGAGAGAGGCGATCTTGCCGGGGCGGAAACGTCGTATCGCGAGGCTCTGGAGCTGCAGCGCGGGCTCCTGGGTGAGGACCACCCGGACGTCGCGTGGACCCTGAGCAGCCTGGGCGACGTTCTCGAGCACAAGGGGGACCTGGAGGGCGCCGAAAGGGTCTACCGCGAGGCCCTGGCCGTCCAGCGCCGGCGGCTCGGCGAAGAGCATCCCGACGCCGCTTTCACGCTCCTCGGCCTCGGGCGTGTCCTCGGCCGACGCGGCCGGAACGCCGAGGCCGAGCCCCTCCTGCGGCGGGCCCTGGCGCTGTTCCGCCGAGGCGGTGTGGGCCGGGGGGCGGAAGAGGTCGCCGAGGCCTCGGGGCTGCTCGGCGGAACCTTGGTCGCCCTGGGCCGCCACGCCCAGGCGGAGCCCCTCCTGCTGGAGAGCTACGCGTCGCTCGCGCCAGCCGGGAACGCCGCCGCGTCGCGCGCGGCCGTCGAGCGCCTCGTGTCCCTCTACGAGACGTGGGGCCGGCCGCGGGAGGCCGCGGAGCATCGCCGACGCCTGGAGCCTCCGCGGGAGGCACCAGCCCCTCGGTGACTCCTCACTGCTCCCAGGTCCAGCCGCCCTGCCCGTCGGGCACGGGGCGGAGACCGACGTTCGCCGCGAAGTCGCGGGCCGCGCGGACGAGCTTCGCGTTCTGGGAGGACATCATGGCTTGGGCGACGTACAGGTCCTTCGTCTCGGCCAGCATCTCGAGGATCAGGGGATCGAGGTCCCTGGCACCCTTGCGGACGAACAGCTCGGCGGCGCCCGACACCTCGGCGAAGCGCCGCGACCGAAGACGCGAAACGAGCGCCTTCTCCGCGTCGGGAAGCCGCATCCCGGCGAGGGCGTGGGACGCGGTCCAGGCCACCTCCGGGTCCGACAGGGCTGCGACCAGGGCGGCCACGGCCTCCTGGCGATGCGTCTTTCCCAGCTCTTCGGCCGCCCGACGGCGCTTCTCGGGGTCCTGGCTCCTCAGCTGGGGGACGAGGATGTCGACCCGCGAGCGGTTGCCGGTGACCTTCGGGGCTCCCCCCGCCGGCCTGGCTGCAGGAGCAGGCGTGGCGCGCGCGGCCGCCGGGGACGCTGCGGGAGGCGTCGGCGGATGCCCCTGGGTCGCAACGCGGGCCAACTGGTAGATCGCCGCCGCACCCAGCACCACGGCGAGCAGCACGACCACGACGAGCCGCCCAATGCACGAGCCGGCGCGAGCCACCAGCAGCGAAGCCCCGCAGTAGGGGCAGGTCGCCATCGAGACGTCGTAGGGGACGTTGCCGCAGGCGCGGCAGGTGGTCGGGGGCATCGGTTGGCGAGACCGTACAGCGGAGCGGCGGGGCTGTCAAAGCTCGCGCGGGAGCCCGGGCCGGAGCGCGGTGGTAGAATCCGGGCCGCGCCCCTTCCCGGGAGACACAGCCATGAGAGCACGTCCTCCGACGACGGAGACGACCGACGACTCCCCCTCCCGCTACATCGCCCGAATCAGCCTGAGCACCGGGAAGGAAGTCCCGGGCCTCATCGACCCCGACGAGCTGCTCGTTCACGCCCACCGCGACCACCATCCGGTGGAGGTGATGGCGCAGTTCGTGGCGAGCCGCCTCGTCCACCTGACGCAGAGCGAGGACGCCGTCCGCGTGGGCCTGAAGAAGATCCACCGGCTGGCGGGGAAGCTGGCGGAGCGGGTCGGGTCGGTCACCGGCAGCGAGGCCATGGCCCGGCAGACCAAGAAGCTCCTGGGCGTCGTAGACCGCCGCGTCGTGTTCCGTTTCCGCGAGCCGACCCACCTCTCGGAGAAGGAGGTCCGCGCCCGGGTGGAGAAGTTGGAGCGGGACGCCCGGACGCTGCTGAAGGCCCGCGGGCGCAACCCGCGCCTCCACGTCCTCGTGACGGGGGCGACGGGCTTCCTGGGGAAGGAGATCCTCTCCCAGGTGGCCGAGGACAGGCGGATCGAGCAGGTCGTCGCGGTGGTCCGGCCCGAGACGATACGGGACCCGAAGACGAAAGAAGCGGTGAAGGTCCTTTCGCCGCAGGAGCGGGGCGCCCTGCTCCTCGAGCGCCTCCGCATCGGAGGTGCCAGGGCGAAGAAGTTCCGGTTCGTCGAAGGGGACATCGAGAAGCCGAGCCTCGGGATCGCCCCCGGCGAGCTGGCGCGCCTGCGGAAGACCTTGACACACGTCGTCCACTGCGCGGCGAGCGTCTCCTTCGACGACACGTACGGGAACTCCTACCGCGCCAACGTCCTCGGCTGCCTGAACGCCCTGAACTTCTCCGTCGCCTGTCAGGAGGCCGAGGGCTCGCCCTTCATCCACCACGTGGCCATCGAGACCTCGTACATCCACGGGCGGAAGAAGGCCTCGATCGCCCAGGAGGGGGCCCTCGTCTTCCCGCGGCACTTCTACAACAACTTCTACGAGCTGACGAAGGCCTTCGCCTCCATCGAGACCGACCGGGCGATGATCGCGAAGGGGCTGAGGGTGGCGCAGCTCCTCCCCTCGATCGTGATCGGGAACTCCCGCACGGGGAACAACCGCGGCGACACCAAGGTGGTCAACGCGCCGATCAACGCCTTCGGCCGGGCCAAGGAGGCGTCGGAGAACGCGGGCGACGAGCCGCTCGACAAGGCGCGCGTGTGGATGATCGCCCGCATGGCCAACAGCTTCCCCGGCGATCCCACGGCGGAGCTGAACCTCGTGCCCGTGGACCGGGTCGTGGCGGGCATCCTCGCCGCGCTCACCGTGCCCGAGGCCATCTCGGCCCGGATCCACCTGGCCACGGACAACCGGATCCGCTCCGACGACATCGTGCGGATCGTGAGGGAGGAGCTCGGCGTCAACGTGCGCCTCGCCGATCCCACCCTCTACCGGAACGTCACGCTCCCGATCGTGAAGACGGCGCTGAACGCCGTGGGGGAGCCGAAGCTGGCGAATGCCCTCCAGAAGCTCGGGACGATCTTCGGCGGGTACGGCGAGTGGGGCCAGCCCATCCACGAGATCGGCAACGACGTGAAGATCCTGGGCCTGCCCATCCGGCGCCCGAACACCGAGCACGCGTTCCGGATGCTGTGCCGGCACAACAAGTACGTGCAGGAGTTCGGCAGGGTCCGCGACGCCGACGAGGTCGCCCGCCGGGAGCGGGTCTGGGAGAAAGCCCTCGAGGAGATGGAGCGCCGGACGGGCCACGAGGTCGCCGCCATCCCCACGGCGCGCTTCCGGGAGCTGCTCGCGGAGCAGGTCGACTTCAAGACGTTCCGGCCGCGCGGGCGCCTGCGCTATGCTAGGCCCCGCGCGGAAAGGAGCCAGGCGTGACGAAGCCCACCAGCGTCTTCGACCGGCTGAAGGCCCGCGGCGAGGAGGTCCTGACCCAGGTCTCCGCGGAGCTGATGCAGAACCCCCACTTCCTGAAGGCCCTCCAGGCCGCGATGCTGGGGAAGGAGAAGCTCGACCAGGCCGTGGCCCGCGTCCTCAAGCAGATGAACATCCCGACGCGGACCGAGTTCAAGAAGGCCCTCCACAGGATCGAGGCCCTCGAGCGCGAGGTGGCCGCCCTCAAGGCGAAGCCGAAGCGGGCCCCGCGGAAGAAGGCCGCCGGGCCCGCCGAGCAGGCCCCCGCGCCCCCGGCGGAGTAGCCCATGGGTCGAACCGCCGTCACCGGTGCCGCGTCGTTCCTGGGCTCCCGGATCCTCCGGCGGCTCGTGGAGACCCAGGGGCCCGATGCCCTCGTGGCCGTGGACATCGCCTCGCCGCCGGGAACGCTCGGCGTCCGCCACCGTTTCGTGGACTTCAGCCACCCGGCCTCGGATCAGCAGGTGCTCGACGTGTTTCGCGAGGAGGGGATCGACAAGGTGGTCCACGCGGCGTTCTTCACGAACCCGCAGCGCGACTGGGCGTATGCCCACGAGCTCGAGTCCATCGGCACGCTGAACCTGCTCGCGGCCGCCGCCGCGGCGGGTGTCGGCCACGTCGTGATGCGCTCCTTCACTGCCGTGTACGGGGCGCGGGGCCAGAACCCCAGCTTCGTCACCGAAGAGCGCCCGCTGCAGCCCAACCCGTCGCTGGGGTGGGTGCGCGACAAGCTCGAGGCCGAGCAGCACGCGGCGTCGTTCGCCCGCCGTTATCCCTCCATGGTCGTCACCGTCCTGCGTTTCGCGCCGCTGTTCGGCCCCGGGGTGCGGACGTTCTACACGTCGGTCTTCGATCACCGGGTCGTGCCCGTCCTCATGGGCTACGACCCGCTCGTCCAGCTCCTGCACCCCGACGACGCCCTCACGGCCTTCGAGATCGCCATCGAGAAGGCCCCGCGCGGCGCCTTCAACGTCGTCCCGAAGAGCGCGATTCCGCTCGTGAGCGCCCTGCACCTGGCGGCCAAGATCCCCGTCCCGGTGCCTCACCCGATCGGCTACGCGGCTGCGGAGGCGCTCTGGGCCACGGGCCTCGGCGAAGCGCCCGGCGGCTTCCTCGACTACGTCCGCTTCCCTTTCCAGGCCGACGGGGAGAAGGCGAGGAGGGAGCTGGGCTTCACCGCGCGGCACACGAGCCGTGAGTCCCTGATGGCCTACCTGCGTTACCGTCACCCCCGGACGGCGTCGCGGCGGGCAGAGGCCCTGGCATGAGCGAAGGCGCGCCGGACGACCGCACCGAGGAGACGTCGGGCAAGGTTGTGGCGATCCGGCCGCGCCGCGGCTCGGTCGAGGACGAGGTGGAGCAGCTCCGCGAGCGGGTCCGAGGCCTCGAGAAGGAGCTGGCGGGGCACGAGGCCGCGGCGGGAGAGCGGGCGGGACTGCTCGTTGCCCTCGCGAAGGCGCTCCAGGCGGGAGCGGGGGCGGTCCACTGGGACAGCCTGGCCAAGCTGTGGAGCGCGGCGTACTTCGCCTGGCACGCCGAGGAGGTGGACGAGTTCGGGTACGACCCGAAGTTCACCGAGACCGTGCGCCCGTTCTTCGAGTTCCTCTACACGGTGTGGTGGCGCGTGGACGCCCAGGGGGTCGAGAACGTGCCTGCCGAGGGGCCGGCCCTGATCGTCGCCAACCACTCCGGCGTCCTGCCCTACGACGGGATCATGATCAACCTCGCCGTGCGCCACGAGCACCCCGCCCGTCGCGAGTGCCGCATGCTCGCCCTCGACATGTTCGCGCTCCTGCCGTTCCTGGCTCCGCTCCTGGCCCAGAGCGGCGCCGTTCGCGCCAGCCAGGAGAACGGCGAGCGCCTGCTGCGGAAAGGGGAGCTCGTGGGCGTCTTCCCCGAGGGCGTCAAGGGGGTCGGCAAGTACTTCAGGGAGCGCTACAAGCTCGCCCGGTTCGGACGCGGGGGCTTCGTGCGCCTGGCCCTGCGGACCGGCGCTCCCATCGTGCCCTGCGCGGTCGTCGGCGCCGAGGAGATCCACCCGGTGCTCGGCAAGGCCAACTGGGTGGGGAAGCCGTTCGGCTTCCCGTACTTCCCTCTCACGCCGACGTTCCCCTGGTTGGGCCCCGCCGGCGTCCTGCCGCTGCCGACCAAGTGGTCCATCGACTTCGCCGACCCGCTGCCCCTCGGGCAATACGGGCCCGAGGGCGCCGAGGACCCGATCCTCGTCAACCGGCTGAAGGAGCAGGTCCGAACGACGATCCAGCGGATGATCGACGGCCGCCTGGCCCGCCGGCGTTCCGTCTGGTTCGGCTAGCGCCTACTGCGCCTTGCGGAGGCGGGACTCCAGGACGTCCAGGGAACCCGCCAGCGTCCGGGCCACGTCCGACCGGTACGGGTGGACCGGCGGGGCGTCGGGAAGGCGGCGCGGGTCGTTCACGGCGATGCCGTGGCGGCGCAGCAGCCGCGCGTAGGCCGCGCGGTTCTGGCGGAAAGCAGCGAGCACGGAGCGGTAGCCGTCTTCGGCGACGATCTTGCGGGCGCCGTACCGCATGATGTTGTAGCTGAACATCCGCATGTCGTCGCGCGTGGGCTCGACGAGCAGGATGTCCACTTCGGGGTGCTCGGAGTGATAGCGCTCCATGCCGTACTGCATGCGGCCGTGGAGGGCGATGCGGAGAACCTGGTCGAGGACGTAGGTGACGCCCTTGTTGCTCAGGTGGCCGTTCAGGGGCCCGTGGGCGGCGTCGTTGAGGATCGGGACGATGGGGTTGATGCAGATCACGAGGTCGGCCCCGTGGCGGATCGCCAGGTTGATGTGGGCCGTCTTCTTGACGCCCCCGTCCACGTAGTCCCGGGAGCCGATGCGGACGGGCCGGTAGAGCCCCGGCAGCGCCGTCGACGCCTGGACGGCTCGGGACACGGGCACGTCGCGCCACACCTCCTCGCCGAAGGCGACGGCCTCGGCCGTATCCAGGTCCACGGCCACCACGTACAGCTCCTGGGCCAGGTCGTCGAACCGGTCGCTGCGGCCGCGGCTGCGGAAGACGCTCTCGAGGTACTCCTGGATCCCCGAGTTGTCGAGGAGCCCGGCCGGCAGCAGCTCGAAGAGGGAGAGCAGGACGTCGTAGGCGTTGCGCCCCTCGCCGGTGAGGGCGGTCCACGCGGCCTCGGCGAGGACGCGTGGGGCCTTGCGGGTCCGAAGCAGCAGGTCGCCGAGGCCCAGGCGGAACAGGGGAGAGGCCGAGATGCCGAGGGGCGCGCGAGACCGGAGGGCGACCTCGTCGTACATCTCTCGGGGAGAGATCCCGTGGGCGAGGAGCGACGAGACGAACGCCCCGCCGCTGATCCCCACGTACATGTCGACGTCGAGGACGCTGCGGCTCAGCAGGTCCTCGAGGGCGCGGAGCGCGCCGATCTCGTAGACGGCCCCGGTCACGCCGCCGCCGGCGCACACCAGCGCCACCTTCCTGCGTTTCCGCCCACGCGCGCGAACGCCGCTGCCGACCCTGGTCAAGGGCACCTCCCGAAGCGGACGCGAGGGAGACGGGCCGCGGCGGCGCACCGCCGCGGCCCGTCCATCAGGCCAGTCTACCCCTGGAAGGCCGGCGTCGTCTCGACGACGGCGGGCTTGGGCCGCGGGGTCGGGCGACGCTTCACGGTGTCGATCTTCCGGGAGAGCTCCTCGACTTTGCGCGTCAGCTCGGCCACCTCCTGGCGGCTGGGAATGTTGAAAGCCGCGAGGGCCGCCTTGACGGCGTCGTCCACCATGCGGGTGGCGGCCTTCCGCTCCTTCTTCACCCGGGTCTGGAGCGTCTTGAGGCGCCCCTCGAGCTCCTTCATCGCCTTCTTGCGCTCGGCCTGGAAGCGCACGCTCAGGTTCTTGAGAACCGCCTGGGCGTCCTTGCCGCTGACCTTGTTGCGCTTCATCAGGAGCTTCACCTGCTTCTCGACCTCGCGCTCGGCCGAGCTCAGCGCCTCCAAGGTCGCCTGCCAGGTGCCGCGCAGCACCTCGCCCGCCTTCCGTCCGCCCTTGCGGGCCGCCTTCTTCTTCGTCGCCATCGTCGTCTCCTCTCTTCGAACTGCCGACCCGGGGCGTTCAGCCCCGCTTCCGTCCGCGGCCCTTTTGGGCCCGATCCGGTACGTCCAGGTACGTCTCGAAGGCCATCAGCCGCTCCTTGAGCCCCTGGAGCGACGGACCGACGGCCCCCTCGTTCTCGGTGCGCTCGAGCAGGCCGTGCAGGCGCGACTCGAGCCCCCGCTGGGCCTCGGCCACGAGCTTCCCGACCGAGTCCGCGATCTCCTGGCGCAGGGACAGGGCCTCCTCGAGGCTGAGGCGTCCGCGGGACAGGAGCCCCTGGACGATCCGCTCGGCTTCGACCCGCGTCCGTGAGGCCATCTCCTGGGCCGTCCGCTCGGCGACGGCGCTCGCGGGCCCCGACCCGAGGCGGATGAGGCGGGCCAGGACCTGGCGGGGGATCCGGGAGGTGCGCTCCTTGATCCCCTCGAGGATGACCTGGGCCAGGACCGCGTTGGTGATGTCCTCGCCGGTCTTTTGCTCGACGACGCGCAACTCCTCGCCTCCGGCGACCCTCTTCGCGACGTCGTCCAGGGTGACGTGACGGCGCGCGACGGCATCGTAGAGCTTCCGGTTCTCGTACCGCTTGATGACCCGCTCGGCCGCCGGCGCTGCCTTCCGCTTCACGCTCGGAGAATAACGCAGTGCGTTAAGCATGTCAAGTGAAAAATGACGCGAAGCGTCAGGGCGAGGGGGGCGGGGGCCGCGGGGGAGCGCCGGGTGGGGGTGGCGTCAGTGGGTCCGGGAGGTCAGCCCGAGGAGGCCGGCCTCGGTCGAAGCCGCCTCCATGCGGCGCCGCGACCGGTAGATCAGCGCGCCCCCGAGAGTGCCTCCGAGGACGAGGGCGCTCACGGCCAGGACGCCGGCGGCGCTGAAGGCGCCGAGGACGACCCCGACGAGGTCGAGTGTGGGGGGTGGAACCCGCACCCACGTGACCGTCTCGCTGGCTCGTGCGATCACCGCCGCTGCCATCAACGCCGTCCGCCCCTCGAGGCCACTGTAGCGTCGCGGGTCCGGCTGGTCAACTGTCGGGTCTGCGTGCGGCTCAGGGCGTCCAGATAGGTCCCCACGCCCTCGAGGAGGCTCCGGGCGAGCCTGTCGCGGAACGGCCCGGACTTGAGCAACTTCTCCTCGCCCGGATGGCTGACGAAGGCGATCTCCGCGAGGATGCTCGGCATGTTCGCGCCGATGAGGACGTAGAAGGGAGCCGTGTGGACGCCGCGGTCCTGGACCTCGGGATAGTGGGGCTTCAAGCTCCCGACCAGGGCCTCCTGGACGGACGCGGCGAAGTCCCGGCTCTCGTCGATCTTGCTGTTGAGGGTGATGGCCTTCACGAGCCCCTGGAGGTCCTTGAGGGTCGCGGCCGAGATGGCGTTCTCGCGGGCGGCGACCTCCTCGGCGTGGGCGTTCCGGGCGAAGTTCAGGAAGTACGTCTCGATGCCGCGGGCGCGGGGGTTGCGGCTGCTGTTCGCGTGGATCGAGAGGAAGAGGTCGGCTCCCTTGGAGTTGGCGATGCCGGTGCGCTCCTCGAGGGGGATGAAGACGTCGGTGGCGCGGGTCATCACGACCTCGGCGTTGAGCTCCGCCCGCACGAGCTTCTCGAGGCGCAGCGCCACGTCGAGGACCAGGTCCTTCTCCTGGAGGCCGCCGCGGCCGATCGTCCCCGGGTCGTGGCCACCGTGACCGGCGTCGATGACGATCTTGCGGGCGCCGAGGCCGAGCTGCCGCGCCAGGCTGTACGAGCCCGTGCGGTTCACCTGGGGCGGCTGTGGTGGCGACGGCTCAGCTCGCGCCGTGCCCGTCCGCGGGGCCGGCGTCGGGGACGGCGAGGGAGGCGTCGTCGCCCGGCGCGCCGGCGGGCTCTCGAGGGTGACCGTCGGGCGCCGCTCCGGCTCGGGGGAGGGGGGCGTCTCCGGGGGCGTGAGCCCGGCGATGCGCCGCGTAGGCAGGCTCTCGGGCTCGTCGCGGCCGGGCAGGGGCGTCGCCGGGGCGGCCGGTGCGGGCGAAGGCGGCGGCGCCTGGGCGGAGGCCACGGCGGGGCGCGCCGCTCCGCGCACGTCGATGACCAGGCGCGGCGGATCCTGGAGGTAGAACACCGAGTGATCCTCGACGTCCTTGAAGTCGAGGACCACGCGGACGACGTCGTCGCGGTTCTGCCCGACCCGGACCTGGTCGAGGAAGCCGTCGCCCACGGGGAAGGCGCGGTCCTTCAGGTTCGGATGCAGCCGGGTGCCGATCAGGTCCACCCAGAGGCGGTCGGGACCGCCGATGCGGTCGTGGCGGATCGGGACCTTCTTCTCGAGGTCCAGGACCACGCGGGTCGACGTCTGGCCGCTCCAGAAGCGCAGGTCGAAGACGCGCGCGAGTCCCTTGGGGGGCGGATTCGGGATGGCGGCGGCGGCCTGGGCCGGGACGCGCCTGCGGAGCGCCGCCTTGACCTCCGCTGCCCGGCTTGCGTCCGGGAACGCGTCGAGGTAGCTCCGGCCGGCCTCTGCGATCCGCTTGCGGTCCCGCGTCCGCTGGGCGATCTCGAAGACCGCGTAGAGAGCCTGCTCGCCCAGGCTGCTGCTCGGATACTCCTTCGCGAGGGCCTCGTAGGCCTGGACGGCGTCGTCGGCGTAGCGGGGCGAGCGGAACCGCGCGGCCATCTCTCCGTAGAGGTTGCCCACGCTCAGGAGCGCGTCGTCGCAGTACGGGCTCCGGGGATAGCGCGCCACGACCTTCCGGAAACGCAGGACGACCTTCTCCCACTCGGTGCGCCGGGCCTGGAGCTTCGCCGAGGCCTTGAGCGCGCCGAGGGCCGACTTGGCCTCGGAGTAGAGGGAACGGTCAGGCCGCGCCGGCGCGGCCTGGACGGCCGCCACGGAGTCGCAGAGGACGCAGAAGACCGTCACGAGGGACAGTCGTTTCCCTCCGACGCTCCGCACCCTCCGTGGCTCCGTGGCGTCGTTTCTCACTTCTGCCAGTTGTCCACGGTCTCGTAGTAGTCCGCCGGCACGAGGATCTCCCTCGGCTTGGAGCCGTCGGCGGGGCCGATGATCCCGTCGCGCTCCATCATGTCCACGAGCCGGCCCGCCCGGGAGAAACCGATGCGGAACCGGCGCTGCAGCATGCTGGTCGAGGCCTGCCCGCTCTGGACCACGAAGCGCACGGCCTCGTCGAACAGCTCGTCGCGGTCGTCCACTTCGGTGGCCTCGGTCTTCTGCTCGGTCTTGCCCACCGTGTCGTCGAAGGTGGGCTTGCCGGTCTTGCGGAGGTACGACGTCAGCCGGGCGATCTCGTGCTCCGTGACGTAGGCGCCGTGGATGCGCGTGAGGCGCGCGCTCCCGGGAGGCAGGAACAGCATGTCCCCCTTGCCGAGGAGGTGCTCGGCGCCGATGGAGTCCAGGATGGTCCGGCTGTCCACCCGCGCGGCGACGCGGAAGGAGATCCGCGAGGGGAAGTTGGCCTTGATGAGGCCCGTCAGGACGTCGACGGACGGCCGCTGGGTCGCCAGGATCAGGTGGATCCCCACGGCCCGGGCCATCTGGGCCAGGCGGGTGATGGACTCCTCGACGTCGTGGGAGGACACCATCATGAGGTCGGCCAGCTCGTCGATGACGACGACGATGTAGTGGAGCGGCTTGAGCTCCTCCTCTCCCTCGCCGCGGGTCCCGCCCTTCTCGGCCCGGATGATGTTGTTGAACTGTTCGATGTTCCGCACGCCCTCCGAGGCGAGCATCCGGATGCGCTTCTCCATCTCGCCGACGGCCCACTTGAGGACGTTGGCGGCGATCTTGGGGTCGGTCACCACCGGGGTGAGGAGGTGGGGGATGTCCTCGTAGACCCCCAGCTCGAGGCGCTTCGGGTCGATGAGGATCATCCGCACCTCGTCGGGCGTCGCCTTGAAGAGCACGCTGGCGATCATGCAATTGAGGCCCACGCTCTTTCCGGTCCCGGTGGCTCCGGCGATGAGCAGGTGCGGCATGCCTGCGAGATCGGTGATGTGGGTCTCGCCGTTGACGGTCTTGCCGAGGGCGAGGGTCAGCCGTCCGGGCGCCTTGCGGAAGACGTCGGACTCCAGGATCTCGCGCAGCGAGATCGTCTCCCGCGCCTCGTTGGGGATCTCGATCCCGACGGTCCCGCGGCCGCTCATGCGGTCGATGCGGATGGACTCGGCCTCGAGGGCCAGGGCGAGATCGTCGGCGAGGCCGACGACCTTCGAGTACTTGATCCCCGCATCGGGCTTGAACTCGTACGTGGTGACGACGGGCCCCGGGTGGATCTCCACGACGCTGCCCATGACGCCGAACTCCCGGCACTTGGCCTGGAGGATCTTGGCCTTCTCGAAGAGGCGCGCCTTGTCGAGGCCCACGTCGGTCTTCAGCTCGTCGAGGATGGCCGTCGGCGGCAGCGCGAAGCTGCCCCCGGCCGCTGCGGGGCTCTTCCGCTTCCTCCGCGGCGCGGCGGCCCCGGCCTCGTCGCTCCCCGCGCCGTCCGGCGCCGGCGCGTCGGCGTCCGGGCTCGGCTCCCCGGTGGGCTCGGGCGTCAGGGCGAAGGGCAGGGGCTTCTGGGCGGGCTTCGGGGCCGGTGCGGCGGCCCCGGGCTCGGCCGGGCGGAGCGGCAGGTCCGCCAGGGCGTCGGCGGGGCCGGTCTCCCCGGTGTCCTCGGGATCGCGCTCCTCGGTCGCGCCGGCGTCAGCGGGCTTGACCCTGCGGACGCGGGGCAGGCTCTCTCCCGGGGCGGGCGGCTCGCGCTGCTGCATGTGCTTGCGGATCACCTCCCGGCGCATCCGCTCCTTGCGCCGCGTCTCGAGGAAGTGGGCCCACGCCGTGCGCACCGCGCGGATCCGGGCGCCGAGGGCCTCGGCCACCGCCGCGAGGAAGGCGGCGAAGGAGAACTGCGTCGCGAGGATGACCGCCACGAAGAGCGACGTCGCCACGACGATGTAGGCCCCGGTCTTGTTGAAGCTGCCCGTCAGCAGGCCGGCGAGGATCTCCCCCGCGGCACCCCCCGCCCGGACCCTCTCGCCCTCCATCGTCACGGTGCCGAAGATCAGGGTGAAGAAGGCGCTCGTGGAGAGCACGAGGAGGACGAGGCCGGCGGCCTTGGTGTACGGCGCCGTGATGGGCTTGCACCAGAACAGCTTCCACCCGGTGATCCCCAGGATCAGGGGCAGGAGCAGCGCCGCCACGCCGAACAGCTGCGGGATCAGCAGCTCCGCGAGGAATGCGCCTGCGGGGCCGATGAAGTTCCGCGCCGGGCCGCTGGCGCCGGCCTTGAAGAACGGCGCGGGGTCGGCGGCGTTGTACGTCGCGAGGCTGATGAGGAGCATCAGGGCCAGGGCGAAAGAGCACAGGCCGAGGAACTCCGCGAGTCGAGTGGACTTCATCGTGTCGCTCAGACCTCCATCACCACGGGGATGACCATGGGCCGTCTCTGGGTGCGCTTGCGGAAGAAGCGCCGCAGCTCCATCCGCACACGCTCCCGGGTCAACGACGGGTCGTCGCGCTCCTCTGCGGGGCGCGCGCCGACCGCGTCGACGAGCAGGCGGCCCGCCTCCTCCATGAGCGCGGCGCGCTCCGCCTCGTCCACGAAGCCGCGCGTGACGATCTCGGGGGCGGACTGCACTCGACCGGTCTGCTTGTCGAGGACGATGATGGGAACCACGATCCCGTCGGCCGAGAGGTGGCGGCGGTCGCGGATCACGACGTCCCCCAGCTCCTCGACCCCCGTGCGGTCGAGAAGCACCCGGCCGGCCGGGAGGCGGCCTTCTTTGCGCGCCCCTTGGGGCCCGAAGGAGAGGACCTCGCCGTCCTCCGCCACGAGGACCCGGTCGGGGGCGAGACCGGCCTCGGCGGCGAGGCGCTTGTGCTGGGCGAGCATGCGGTACTCCCCGTGGATGGGCACCAGGTATCGCGGCCGTACGCGGCGCAGGAGCTCCACGAGGTCCTCGCGGCTGCCGTGTCCCGACACGTGGACCCGGGCCGTCCCGGGGTGGACCACGTCGCAGCCGCGCCGGTAGAGGTTGCTGATCAGCCGCGACACGACGCGCTCGTTGCCTGGGATCGCCCGGGCCGACAGCACCACGGTGTCCCCGGGACCCACCGAGACGTCCTTGTGCTCGTCGACGCTGATCATCGAGAGGGCCGAGAAGGGCTCGCCCTGGCTGCCCGACACGAAGAGGACGACGCTCGACGGGAGCAGCTCCTGGACCGAGCTCGAGGCGAGGAGCGACGAGGCAGGGATCCGCAGGAGCCCCAGGTCGAGGGCCACGTCGGCGTTGTCGGACATCCGGCGGCCCACGAAGGCCACCATCCGCCCCTGGCGGCGCGCCAGGTCGGCCACGCGCTGCATCCGGGGGATCGCGGTGGCGAAGCACGAGACGAGGACCCGGCCCCGGGTGCGCCGGAAGACCTCCTCGAAGGCCGGGAGGACCTCGTCCTCTCCCGGCGTGAGCCCGGCGACCTCGACGTTGGTGCTGTCGGAGAGGAGCGCCAGGACGCCGCGGTCGCCCCACGCCGCGAGGGCGTCGACGTCGGTGCGCTCGTCGGGCGGCGCCGTCGGGTCGATCTTGAAGTCGCCGCTGGCGACGACGACGCCTGCGGGCGTCTCGATGGCGAGGGCGAGGCTGTCGCGGACGCTGTGGGCGACGCGGATCGGATGGACGCGGAAGGGGCCGATCGCCACGGGCTCGCCGGGGGTGAGGAGCCGCAGGTCGGTCGCAACGCCACGCTCGCGCAGCCGCTTGCGGCAGAAGCCGAGGGTGAGCGCGCTGCCATAGACCGGAGCCGGAGCGGCCTGAAGGGCGAACGGGAGCGCGCCGATGTGGTCCTCGTGTCCGTGGGTCAGCAGGATGCCCCGCAGCGACTCCGGGTCAGCGGAGAGCAACTCGAAGTCGGGAACGATCGAATCCACTCCGGGCATCTCCGCGCTGGGGAACATGGCGCCGGCGTCGACGAGCAGCCGCTCGCCCGCCCAATCGAGGACGAGAGCGTTCAATCCGAACTCCCCGAGCCCGCCGAGCGGGATCAGGCGCAGGGGCTGGTCGCTCGTCGCACCGCTCTGTGCCGCCAAGAGAGACTCGACTCCCCCGAAGCGAGCCCGCCTGCGGACACGCTTCCCATGGGGTGTTGCCCGGAGGACCTCCGTTCTCTGGAGGCCCCACAACCGATTGCGTCGCGTCTCACGCCAGGCACGCGATGTGGGGCAACAACCTCAAGTTTTCCTTGAAGTTAGCATAGCTATCTCGTCGGGCCATTGCAAGGGGGAAGATGAGGGTCCAGGGGGACGAGGAGCCGGGTCCGTGTCCGGCCCCGCAGTCCCCCTGGCGCACACGGGGGCCCGCGAAGCGGGGCGACGCGTGGCCCGCAAGGGCGCCCGCCCCGAGCCGTCTACGCTCCGCCCTCGGCCGCGGCGAGACGGGCGAACTCGACGACCGAGAGGGTCTCGGCGCGACGCGCGCCGTCGATGCCGAGCTCCGGGAGCCGGCGGGCCAGGCCGGGCGCCGCCTCGCGCAGGTTGTTCTCCAGGGTCCGGCGACGACGCGCGAACGCCGCCTGGAGCAGACGCTCGAAGCCGGCGGGATCTTCGACCTCGGCCCGTGGGTGCGGGAGGAAGCGCACGCGGAGGACGGCCGACGAGACGCGGGGCGGGGGCCGGAACGAACCCGGCCCGAAGCGCAGGGGGATCGTGACGTCGGCCCAGAGGGCGTAGAGCACCGAGAGGATCCCGTACTCCTTGGAGCCGGGCGGCGAGGCGACCCGTCGCGCGACCTCGTCCTGGACCATCACGTGGAGGTCCCGGGCCCGGCCGTGGAGGTCCAGGAGGCGGCGCAGCAGCGGGCTCGAGACGTAGTAGGGGAGGTTGCCGACGACCCGGCCCCCGGCGGGCAGGAGGCCCGCGAGGTCGACGGCCAGGGCGTCTCCCCGGTGGATCCGGACGTTTGCGGGTGCGCGTCGCTCCAGGTCGTCGGCGAGGCGCGCGTCGAGCTCCACCGCGACGACCCGTCGCGCCCGGCCGGCGAGCGGAAGGGTCAGCGCTCCGGCACCCGGCCCGATCTCGAGGAAGTCCTCGTCCGGACGCGGGAGGATCGCCCGGAGCAGCCGCTCGACGGCCGCGGGGCGAAGGAAGTGCTGACCGAGCGGGCGGCCCACGATCAGGATGCTGAAGGACGACTTCTTCCGGCCCGGCCCGAAGACGTGTCCTTCAGCACCCCGTCGGCGAACACGCTACTGGCAGTTGCGCCGGTGGACGATCCCGGTGCCCGTGATCGGGCACTTGTTGTTTCCGGCCCCGCCGTCCACGAAGGCGGCCCCCGCCGGGCCGTAGTTGGCCGCCGTGTTGGGGCCGCCGTTCAGCAGGCTGAAGGTGATCGTGTCGTTCTGGCCGCCGCCGTTGACGTGGACGTCGAAGTTCGGGTTCGTCGAGGACGACGCCGCCTCGAGGAACACGTCCAGCTTGTCGTCAGAGGCCCCGGAGTCCAGCCACGCCCCGAGAGTGCCGCCGTCGATGCTGAAGCCGCCACCCGCCAGATCGACGGTGAGCTTGTCGTTGCCCGTGCCGCCGGTGAGGCGGACGTCGAGGAGGCCTCCCAGGGTGGTGGAGGCGCCGCCGCTCGTGCCGTTGCGGGTGAACGACAGGATGTCGCTGCCGACTCCGCCCGCGACCTCGAAGCGCGCTTCGGCCGGGCCCGTGAGGTCGAAAGCTGCCAGGTCGACGGTGCCCGTGTACAGGTCGCTGCCGCCGCCGAGTTCGGCGGTGAACAGCATCCGCGCGGCGCCCGAGATCGTCCCGTTCAGGGAGCTCGTGACCCGCTCGACACCGCCTGCTCCCTCGACGTGGATCAGCAGCGTCGAGGCGTCCACAGTCTTGCCGGCCTGGAGGAAGTCGAAGGTGTTGCTGCCCACGCTCAGGACGGCGTCCACGTCGAGCACCGAGCCGCCGGTCACGTCGCCACCCAGGGTGAGGTCCACGTCGTCGTTTCCCGACGAGAGGTCGGCGCGGAACAGGAAGCTCGAAGCGTCGAGGCCGGGCGTCGTGAGGTTCACCCGGTCGTACTGCAGATAGCCCACCACCTCCATCTGGAGACGCGAGCCGGCCTGCAGGACGGCGCCTCCGGCCGTGGTGAGGTGCACGTTGTTCGTCCCGGGGCCGAGGACCAGCTGGACGCTCCGGGAGATCGCCGACCAGTTCGAGGGGACGTTGAACGTGATCGTGTCCGCCCCGCCGAGCTGGACGTCGTAGACGTGGAAGTCGCCGGAGAAGACCTGGGCGTTCAGGTCGCTCGCGTCGGCGAAGTCGCCGTCGCCGTTGCAGTCGAGGGTGACCGTCGTCTCGGTCGGGCCCGAGACCACGACGAGGGTGTTCTTCCCCGTGCCGGCCTTGAACAGCATGTCCTGCCGGCCGTCGCCGTCGAAGTCGCCCGTGGTGAGGCAGCCCGCCGCGGCGGGGTGGGAGAGCGCCAGGGCGCCCAGGAGGGTCAGGGTCAGCGTCAGGCTCGTGTTCCGGTTCATGGGCATCGACCTCGAATGATCCTCGGCGCGCATCAGAGGATGGGCTCGCAGTTGACCGTCTCGTGGACGCCGTCCCCGAAGGCCACGCACACGTCTCTCTCCGAGGCGCCGTCGAGCAACGCGCTCCCGCCGGCCGCGTAGCTCAGGGCGCCCGAGGGGTCGAAGACGGCCGAATACACGAGGTCGTCGCCCCTGCCGCCCTGGACGGCGAAGTCCAGGACGTTGGCCGAGGACGCGTCCGCCAGGAAAGCCGAGAGCACCGCGTCGGGTTGGACACCGCCGTGGGCGCGGAGACGGCACGTGCCCGTGCCCGTCATGCCGTACCAGTCGAAGTTCACCGTGTCGACGCCCGGCCCGCCCCGCAGGACGACCTCGACGAGACCGTCGACGGTCGAGGGCCCGCCGCTCGTGGTGCCGTGCACCACGAGATCGTCGTCGCCGACGCCGCCGCTGGCCCGGAGGCGCACCTCGCCTCCCGCCGCGACACCGAAGCCGGTCTGGTCGAAGGTCGCCTCGATGCGGTCGGCCCCGGTGCGAAGGTTCCATCCCGTGAGGACCCGGGCCGAGCCGCCGACCGCCCCGCCCAGCGTGACCGACGCGTCGTCGAAGGAGGCCGCGACGTCTCCGCCCTCGACGTTCGACCGCAGGGTCGTCGTGCCCGCCAGGGCGCCGCCGATCTCGAGGTTCATGACGTTCAGGCCCAGGCCGAGGCCCAGGTCCAGCTCGACGTGGGCGTTCGTCGCGGAGGGGGTCTTGATGCTGACGACGTCGGGCCCCGCCGACAGGTCTCCGCGGAGGACGAGGACCGAGCTGTCCACGGTTCCCGCCGCGTAGTCGAAGGTCAGCGTGTCCGCGTGGGAGGCTCCGGTGACGTCCAGCACGAAGGTGGAGTTCGACTCGATGGCGAACCCCGGGTTGGTGAACGTGAGGGTGTTGCCGTAGGGGCCGAGGGTCAGGATGAAGCCGCGGTGCACGCCGGTGAGGTTGGCGGCCTGGGTGTAGGTGATCGTGTCGCGGCCGCCCAGGCTGACGATCAGGGTCTCGACGCCCGCGAAGGGAACGGAGTCCAACTCGCCCGCGTCGGTGAAGTCCGAGTCGGTGTTGCAGTTGAGCGACACCACGACGTCGGTGCCGTTGTCGATCAGCGTCAGGGTCTGGGCCGCCGTCGTGCCCAGGATCTTGAGGTCGGGGCTGCCGTTGCCGTCCAGGTCCGCCGACGTCACGCCGCAGGCCGCGGCGCTGCTCCGGGGCCCGCCCAGGACCGCCGCGATCGCCCCCGCCGCCAGGAGGAGCCCCCGTCGTCCATTCCTAGTCATCCTCGTCTTCACCTCTCCTCTGCCGCCCCGCGGGGCCGGGCACAAAAGGGAAGAGTATCGCCGGCCCTTCGACGCGCGTCAAGCGGAGCGGCCGACCCGCTGGGGCTGTTCGCGCGCGGCGCCTCGGTTGACCCTCCCTGGTGCGGCTGATAGCCTCCACCGTCCTTCTCCGCGGAGGCGCTTGGCCCAGAGACTCCACATCGCGTTCGCGACCTCCGAGCTGGTCCCGTACGTGAAGACCGGAGGCCTCGCGGACGTCTCGGCCGCGCTCCCGAAGGCCCTGACGAAGCTCGGCCACAAGGTGACGGTGTTCGTACCGCGGTACGGGGCGATCCCGTATCCGCCGGGGGAGTTCGTCGGCTCGGTCCACGTGCCCGTGGACGCCGTGCACCGGAGCGCCGGGTACTACGTCGCGCGGCCGGCGAAAGGGCTCCAGGTCGTCTTCGTGGAGCACCCGCCCTTCTTCGAGCGGCCCCAGCTCTACGGAGCGGGGAACCACGACTACGCGGACAACCGGCTGCGCTTCGCGTTCTTCTCGCGGGCGGTCGTCGAGTACTTTCGCTCCCGCGGAGAGCGCCCCCACGTGTTCCACGCCCACGACTGGCAGACGGCCCTGCTGCCGGTGTACCTCAAGGCCTTCTACTGGTCCGATCCGACCCTCCACCGTTGTCCCACCGTGTTCACGATCCACAATCTCGCCTACCAGGGCCATTTCCCCGCGGACACCGTGGGGGTCCTGGGCTTGCCCTGGAACCTCGGGACCCGCGACGCCCTCGAGTACCACGGCGGCGTCAGCTACATGAAGGGCGGGATCCTCTTCTCCGAAGGGCTCACCACGGTCTCGCCGCAGTACGCGCGGGAGATCCAGACGCCGGAGATGGGCTACGGTTTCGAGGGCATCCTGCGCTCGCGGTCGGCGGACCTCGAGGGGATCCTGAACGGCGTCGACTACGAGGACTGGGACCCGAAGACGGACCCGCACATCGCCCGCAACTACTCCGCCGAGGACCTCTCGGGCAAGGCGGAGTGCAAGGCCGACCTCCTGCGGGCTTTCGCCCTGCCCGTCGAGCCCGACATGCCCGTGGTGGGGATCATCTCGCGGCTCGTGCACCAGAAGGGCTTCGACGTCGTCGTGGGGTCGTGGTGGGACCTCCTCGAGCGGCCCCTCCGCATGGTAGTCCTCGGAACGGGGGAGCCCGACGTGCAGGACGGCTTCCGGCGCCTGGCGGAGCGCGCGCCCGACCGCTTCGCGGTGCGTTTCGCGTACGACAGCGCCCTGGCCCACAAGATCGAGGCGGGTGCCGACCTGTTCCTCATGCCGTCGCGATTCGAGCCCTGCGGGCTCACCCAGATGTACAGCCTCCGTTACGGCACCGTGCCCGTCGTGCGCTCGACGGGCGGGCTCGTGGACACCGTCGAGCCCTACGATGCGAGGCGCGACCGGGGCACCGGCTTCCGCTTCGACCACGCCGACGGCACGGGCCTCGTCTGGGCGCTCGACGAGGCCCTCGCGGCGTACCGTGAGCGTGAAGCCTGGCAGAGGCTCGTGAAGCGGGGGATGGCGAAGGACTTCTCCTGGGAGCGCTCGGCCCGCGCTTACGTCGGCGCTTTCCGTCGCGCCATGGCGAAGGTGTAGGGGCCGGGGGTCGGCGGCGAAGCGCTATACTCGGCGCGGGAGGGGCACGGCATGGCCGAGAGCCTGGAGACGTTCACGGACCAGAACTGGGAGAAGGACGTCCTGGGCTCGGCTCGGCCGGTCCTGGTGGACTTCTGGGCCGAGTGGTGCCAGCCGTGCAAGGCCCTGGTGCCCACCCTCGAGGACGTGGCACGGCGGTTCGCCGGGCGGCTCCGCGTGGGCAAGATGAACGTCGAGGAGAACGAGCACGTCCCCGGCCGCTACAACATCCGCACCCTCCCCACGCTCCTCCTCCTCAAGGGCGGGGCGGTGGTCGAACAGCGGACCGGCCTCGTGTCCCGCGAGAGCCTCTTGAAGCTCCTCGAGCCTCAGGTCTAGTCGATCTCCATCAGGCTCTCGCGGCGGCCGGGCGCCGCGGCGACCGGCGGCTCCGCCGCTTCGGAGCGGCCGGCGGCGGGCGCTCCGGTGGCGGCCTCACGGGCTGCGGCGAGGAGATCCTCGCGGGTGGGCGGCGTGCCTCGGGCGTGGAGGCGCACCCACGCCCGCACCATGCCGTCCACGTAGACGTAGCTCTTGTGCACCATGCGCAGCGCGTCCACGCCGACGAGCCATTGGAGGTAGTCCCGTGTCGCACCGGGCGTCCGTCCGAGGCGCGGCACCAGGGCCGTGAGGTTCAGCCCCTCCTCGCGGGCGACTGCGGCGAGGGCGGCCTTCGACATGCCGTAGCCGCGGCTCCTGAGGAGGAGCGTCTCGTACGTCGAGCGGCACATCAGCTCGACACGGCCGCCGGCGGCCATCTCGTCGGCCCAGGCCGCGACGAGGTCGTCCCCCGCGACCACGCGTTCGAGGAGGACGCGGACGTAGCGCGCCCAGCCGAAGGAGGCACGCACGAGGGCCGCGGCGTCCGCGCGAGTGCGCGCGGCGGCGAGAGCGGGCTTGAGGTCGGCCTCGGTCAGGGGCCGGGCCGCGAGCGTCTCGAAAGCCGGCCAGAGGCGGCGGGCGAGCGTCGGGAACGACGTGGCCAGGAGCGTCCCGCGACGCCGGGCGGCCAGGGCGGCCCCGAAGGGCGCGTCCACCTCGCGCAGGCCGGCGAAGTAGGCGAGGGAGCGGATCTCGGTGGGCTCGTCGAGGAGGAGGGCGACGGGGCGCCCGCCCGCGTCGCCGAGGGAGGCCCAGAGCGCGAGCAGGGCCCGGACTGCCGCGGCCCCGTGCGCCTTGCCCGCGGAGGCGAGCGTGCGGATCTCGAGAGCCTCGGGCAGCCGCGAGCCGAAGCTGGACGCCGGCAGGGCGTCGAGGGCCGCGAGGACGAACCGGTCGGGGGACGACGCAGCGCCCATCAGGTCGAGGTAGACGGCCACCCACCCGTCACCCTCGAGGGCCTCGCGAGCCGCGAGGAGGAGCGTCGTCTTGCCGGATCCGGGTGGGCCCGTGAGGACCAGCGGGGAGCCCTGCCGCGCACGGGCCAGCAGCGCGCCGGCGAGGTCCGGGCGAGGGACCTCGGCGGTGTCCATCAGCGCTCCAGCATCGGGACCCGCACGCCGCGCTGCCGGGCCACGTCCAGGGCGCGCTCGTACCCCGCGTCCACGTGACGCACGACGCCCATCCCCGGGTCGCTCGTGAGGACGCGCTCCAGCCGGCGTGCGGCCTCGGGTGTGCCGTCGGCCACCACGACCATGCCGGCGTGGATCGAGTACCCCATGCCGACGCCGCCGCCGTGGTGGACCGAGACCCACGTGGCGCCGGCCACGGCGTTGATCAGCGCGTTCAAGATCGGCCAGTCGGCCACGGCGTCGGAGCCGTCCTTCATCGCCTCCGTCTCACGGTTCGGGGATGCCACCGAGCCGGCGTCGAGGTGGTCACGGCCGATGACGATGGGCGCCTTCACGGCCCCCGTGCGGACCAGGTCGTTGAAGACGAGGCCCATCCTCTCGCGCTCGCCATAGCCGAGCCAGCAGATCCGCGCGGGCAGCCCCTGGAATGCCACACGCTCGCGGGCCAGGGTGATCCAGCGGGCGAGCGCCCGGTCCTCCGGGAACGTGCGCAGCACGGCCTCGTCGGTGACGGCGAGGTCCGCCGGATCGCCCGAGAGCACGACCCAGCGGAACGGCCCCTTGCCCTCGCAGAACAGCGGGCGGATGTACGCGGGCACGAAGCCCGGGAAGTCGAAGGCGTCCTCGACGCCGCCCTTCCGGGCCTGGGCGCGGATGTTGTTGCCGTAGTCGAAGGTGACGGCGCCACGCTTCCGCAGGTCCAGCATCGCCCGGACGTGCTCGGCCATGGAGCGCGTGGCCTCGGCCATGTAGCGCGTCGGGTCGCTCGTGCGCAGGGCCAGCGCCTCCTCGTAGCCCATCCGGTTGGGCACGTAGCCGTTCAGGGGGTCGTGGGCGCTCGTCTGGTCCGTGAGGAGGTCGGGGACGATGCCGCGCCGGAGGCACTCGGGGAGGACGTCGGCCGCGTTGCCGAGGAGACCGACGGAGAGGGCGCGCCCGGCCTGCTGCGCCTCGCGAGCCAGGGCCACGGCCTCCTCGAGACTCGTGGCCATCTGGTCGAGATAGCGGGTCTCGAGACGGCGCTCGATGCGGTGGCGGTCCACCTCCACGGCGATCATCACGCCCTCGTTCATCGTCGTGGCTAACGGCTGGGCGCCCCCCATGCCGCCGAGGCCGGCGGTCAGGACGAGCTTGCCCCGGAGCGAGCCGCCGAAATGCTGGCGGGCGGCCTCGGCGAACGTCTCGTACGTGCCCTGCAGGATGCCCTGGGTGCCGATGTAGATCCACGAGCCGGCCGTCATCTGGCCGTACATCATCAGCCCCTTGCGGTCCAGCTCGTAGAAGTGCTCCCAGTCCGCCCAGGCGGGCACGAGCATGGAGTTGGAGATGAGGACGCGCGGGGCGTCGCCGTGGGTCCTGAAGACGGCCACGGGTTTGCCGGACTGGACCAGCAGGGTCTCGTCGTTCCCGAGCTCGCGGAGGCACCGGACGATGGCGTCGTAGCACTCCCAGTTCCGTGCGGCCTTGCCGATCCCTCCGTAGACGACGAGGTCCTCCGGGCGCTCGGCCACCTCGGGGTCCAGGTTGTTCATCAGCATCCGGAGCGCGGCTTCCTGCTGCCACGACTTGCAGGACAGGGCCGTGCCGCGCGGCGCACGGATCACGCGGGTCATGGTCGTCTCCTCACATCAACCACTGCTGGTCGTCGGTCGAGTCGTCGTCGGCCAGGTCGTAGTGCTTCCCGCCGCGGAGCAGCTCGAGCTGCGGATGGCGGCGCGCCGACTCGGCCCGCTCCCGGTGGCGCAGGCGCATCCGCAGGAGGCCCGTGACGACGAGGGCGCCGACGAGGACCCCCACGTAGAACGTCAGGAGGCGTGGGCCGGCGGAGAGCCCGAGGGCGGCGCCGATGCCGACCAGGACGGCGGAGGCCGCGACGGCGGGGATCCACTGTGAGCGCCGGGTCGTCAGCAGGCGGCCCATCCTCCTCCTCCGTCTCACTCCAGGGTACCGCAGACGGCCCCAGCCGCGTCGGAGAGAACGCCCTCGCGCACCAGCTCGGCCACGGCCTCGATCTCCGGGGCGAGGATGCGGTCGCGGTCGTACGGGGCCACGCGCTCCCGGACCAGGCGATAGGCCCGAGCGAGCGCGGGGGACGTTCCGAGGGGCTTCAGGAACTCGAGCGCCTGACAGGCCGCGAGCACCTCGATGGCGAGGATGCGCCGGACGTTGGCCACGGCCTGGGCCGCCTTGCGCGCCGCGGCGGCGCCCATGGAGACGTGGTCCTCCTTGTTGGCCGAGGTCGGGATCGAGTCCACGCTCGCCGGGTGCGCGAGGCCCTTGTTCTCCGAGGCCAGAGCCGCGGCGGTCACGTGGGCGATCATCAGGCCGGACTGCACGCCGCCCTCGGGCGTCAGGAACGCCGGCAGGTCCGAGAGCGTCGGGTTGACGAGGCGCTCGATGCGTCGCTCGCTGATGCCCCCGAGCTCCGCCACGGCGATGGCCAGGACGTCGGCCGCGATGGCCACGGGCTCGCCGTGGAAGTTGCCGCCGGAGAGCAGCACGCCCTCCTCGGCGAATACCATGGGATTGTCCGTGGCGGCGTTCATCTCCACGGCCACGGTCCGGTCCACGTAGGCGAGGGCGTCGCGGGCCGCGCCGTGGACCTGCGGGATGCAGCGCAGGCTGTAGGCGTCCTGTACCTTGCCGCAGTCGCGGTGCGACTCGCGGATCGCGCTGCCTGCGAGGAGCTTGCGGAGGTTCCGGGCCGAGGCGGCCTGGCCCGGGTGCGGGCGCGCGGCGTGGATGCGCGGGTCGAAGGCCACGTCGGTGCCCTTGAGGGCATCGAGGGACAGCGCGCCGGCTACGTCGGCCGTCCGCACGAGGCGCCACGCCTCGGCGAGCGCCAGGCCAAGCAGGCCGGTGATGAGCTGCGTCCCGTTGATGAGGGCGATCCCCTCCTTGGCCTCGAGGACGATCGGCCGGAGGCCCGCCGAAGCCAGGGCGTCGGCGCTCGGCGCCGTCTTCCCCTCGTACACGCACCGGCCCTCGCCGACCAGGGCGAGCGCCAGGTGGGCCAGCGGGGCGAGGTCGCCGCTGGCGCCCACCGATCCCTGGCAAGGGACGACGGGGTGGACGCCGCGGTTGAGCATGGAAACGAAGAGGTCCAGGGTGTCCGGGCGCACCCCGCTGTAACCCTTCGCCAGCACGTTGGCGCGCAGGGCCATGAGGGCACGCGTCTCGGCCTCGCCGAGCGGATCGCCCACTCCCGCGGCGTGGGAGCGGATGAGGTTGAGTTGGAGTTCGCGGATCCGTTCCGCGGGGATCACGACGTCGGCGAAGTTCCCGAACCCGGTGGTCACGCCGTAGACGACACGGTTCTGCGCCACGGCGTCGTCCACGACGCGGCGCGCGCGGGTCACGGCTTCGCGGGCCCCCGGCGCGAGGGCGACGGCGCGACGGCGCCGGGCGACCTCCTCGAGGCCGGCGAGGGTGAGGCTCGCGCCGTCGAGGAGCAGCGCGTCGGATGGGGTCGGCGACGCCATCGGAGAGTGCCGGCGACTATAACACGGCGCTCCTCGTCGCTTGCCGCGGGCCCCGAGGGCCACTAGAATCGTCGAGTTTCGCCAACGGACGATCGACACGCATGCCGAACATCGTCATCGCGGGCGCCCAGTGGGGCGACGAGGGGAAGGGGAAGGTCGTGGACCTCCTCTCGGAGAAGGTCCAGGTGGTCGCCCGCTACAACGGCGGCCACAACGCCGGCCACACCGTGATCATCAACGGGGAGCGGTTCGTGCTCCACCTGATCCCCTCGGGGATCCTCCATCCGGGGATCCTCTGCGTCATGGGCGGCGGGATGGTCATCGACCCGTGGGCCCTCGAGAAGGAGATCGCGGAGCTGCGGGCTCGTGGCGTGGACCTCGGCGAGAACCTCGTGGTCTCCGACCGCGCCCACGTGATCCTGCCGCACCACCGCGCCCTCGAGGCCATGGCCGAGGAGATGCGCGGCGAGCGGAAGATCGGGACGACCCTCCGCGGCATCGGCCCCGCGTACGAGGACAAGGCCGGCCGGCGCGGTCTGCGGATGGGGGACCTGCTGCGTCCGGAGCACGTGGCCGGGAAGCTCGCCGAGGCGCGTCGCAACTACGAGCTGATCTGCCGGGGGGCGGGGCGGGCGCCGGAGGTGGACTGGGACGCGCTCGTCGTGGACCTCGCGGGTTTCGGCGAGCGCCTGCGCCCGCGAATCGCCGACGTCTCCCTCGTCCTCCACCGCGAGATCTCCCGCGGCTACTCCATCCTCTTCGAGGGGGCCCAGGCCACCCTCCTGGACCTCGACCACGGCACGTATCCCTTCGTGACGTCCTCTTCCGCTGCGGCCGGGGGGGTGGCCACCGGCCTCGGCGTGCCGCCCACGCGGGTCGACGGCGCGCTGGGGATCGCCAAGGCCTACACGACCCGGGTCGGCGCGGGGCCGCTTCCATCGGAGATCGGCGGGAGCCTCGAGGAGGAGATCCGCGAGCGGGGCGCGGAGTTCGGCGCCTCGACGGGCCGCCCCCGACGTTGCGGATGGTTCGACGCCGTGGTGGTGAAGTACGCCGTGCGTGTGAACGGTTTCGACAGCCTCTGCCTCACCAAGCTCGACGTCCTCGACCTGCTGCCCGAGATCAAGGTGTGCGTCGCGTACCGCCACGGGAGCGAGACCCTCTCGGAGTTCCCGGCGGACCTCTCGGTTCTCGAGGCCTGCGAGCCCGTGTACGAGACCCTGCCGGGATGGGGGACGCCGACGGTCGGGGTGAGGTCCTTCACGGAGCTTCCTTCTGCGGCGCAGGGCTACGTCGAGCGACTCTCCGCGATGGTCGGCTGCGAGATCGGCATGGTCTCCACCGGTCCTGACCGCCGCGACACCCTGATCCGAGCCACCAGCGTCCTGGCCTCCTGGTTCGAGTAGGGCTCCGCTCAGCTTCGTCGGCCCGCCGTGGCGCCGTGCTAACATCCCGGGGGGCCGTTAGCTCAGTGGTAGAGCGCCTGCCTTTTAAGCAGGGTGTCGTGGGTTCGATCCCCACACGGCCTACCAGCCCAGGCCATGGCCACGACGCCAGCCGCACCCCCACTCGAGCTCGACACGATCCACGACGGGCCGGCGTTCCGCCTCCGCGACTACCGCTGTCGGATGGCCCCGGCGGCGCGCGGCGCCGAAGAGGCCTCGAGGGCACACGAGATCGTCTTCGTCCGCACCGGGCTCTTCGTTCTCGAGGCGGAGCGGGGGCGAGCCGTCGCCGACCCGAACCACGTCGTGTTCTTCAACGCTGGCGAGCCCTATCGGGTGAGCCATCCGCTCCCCGGCGGCGACGACAACCTCGTCCTCACTCTGCCCGTCGAGGACCTCCTCGACGTCCTGTCGCACCGCGACCCCTCGTGCCGGGAGCGGCCCAACCGTCCGTTCCGGTTCACCGACGCCCCAGCCACACCCCGTGCGGCGCTGCTTCAGCGGCGCCTGCTGACGAGCGCGAAGGGCGGCACCGGAGGCCTGGAGCTGGAGGAGGCCGCCTTCGATCTCGCGTACGAGGCCGTCTCGGGAGCGGATGCGCCCGGCTCGATGGCCGGGACGCCGCGTCGCGCGCGTACCGCCCGGGATCACAGGGACGCCGTCGAGGCAGTGAAGATCCTCGTGTCGGCACGCCTCGCGGATCCTCCGTCCCTCCGCGAGATCGCCCGCGTCGTGGGTTACGCCCCCTTCCACCTCGCCCGCATCTTCCGGCGCGAGGCGGGCCTGCCGATCCACCGGTATCTCGTCCGCCTGCGGCTGCGCGTGGCGCTGGAGCGGCTGGCACGGGACGGCGCGGACCTCACAGGGCTCGCCCTCGACCTGGGCTTCTCCGACCACAGCCACTTCACCAACGCCTTCCGCCGCGAGTTCGGGGCGACGCCCTCGGGCCTCCGCGCTCTCGTGGGCTGGCGGGGGCTCCGCGAGGCGGGCAGGGGTCTTCCGGCCTGACGGCAGCTCCGCGCGGGCTGCTCACGAGCCGCTCACCCTCATCTCACCTTTTCGGCATGCCTTGCCGGTCGGGCGCTTGCAGATTGACGGCCAGGAGCCCGCGTTGTCGCGGGAGGTGGGGAGGGACGCGAGATGGCGACCAAGCCCGAGGTGACCGAATCCGAGCCGGTATTCGGCATCGCGAAGGACCTCGTGGAACTGCGGACGGACCGGCGGCGGCAGTTCATCGACGTCACGGAGCTCGTGGCGGAGCGGGTGCGCCGCTCGGGCGTGCGGGACGGCGTCGCGTGCGTCCAGACGCTGCACACGACCACCGCGCTCCTCGTGAACGAGAACGAGCCCCTCCTCCTCGAGGACGTGGCGCGGCTCCTCGACCGTCTGGCCCCCGAAGACGTGCGCTACGCCCACGACGATCTCGACCGGCGCCGCGTGGGCCCGCGGGCCGTGGCGCTCCCGGCCGACGAGCCCGAGAACGGCGAGGCCCACTGCAAGGCCGTGGTCCTGCCCGCGTCGGCCGCCCTCACGATCGCCGACGGCCGGCTGCTGCTCGGCCGGTGGCAGAGCGTCTTCCTCGTCGAGCTGGACGGCCCGCGGAACAGGACGCTGTCCATCGTCGTCCTCGGGGTCCGCCGGCCGTGAAGGTCGCG
>JACQGI010000040.1 GCA_016199625.1 Acidobacteriota bacterium
CCTTGGCCACGAGCTCCTTGCCGGTGCCGCTCTCGCCCACCACGAGGATGGTGGACCTCGACGGGGCCGCCTGGGCGATGAGGTTGAAGACCTGCGCCATCTTGGGGCTCTTGCCGACGATCTCGGTGAAGCGCCCCTGGTCCTTGAGGGCCGCCCGGAGCTGGCGGTTCTCGTCCTTGAGGTGCCGCTGCGCCAGGCCGTTGCGGAGGATGTGGAGGACCTCCTCGTGCTTGAAGGGCTTGGTCACGTAGTCGAACGCCCCCGCCTTCATCGCCGTGATGGCCGTCTCCACCGAGGCGTAGGCCGTGATCATGAGGACCACGAGGTCGGGATCGGTCTTCTTCAGCTCCTCGAGCACCTCGATGCCGCCCACCTCGGGGAGCATCACGTCGACGATGGCGGCGTCGAACGACCCCTTGCGGGCCACGGCGAGCCCCTCGGCTCCGTCCGCGGCGAGGGTGACCTGGTAGCCGGCCTGTGTGAGCAGGGTCTCGAGGACGTCGCGCATCACCTCCTCGTCGTCGATGACGAGGATGGACTCGCGGGCGCTCACCGCTCCGCAGCCTCGGCGACCTGCAGGGCCGGCAGCGCCACCTGGAAGGTGGTGCCCTTGCCCGGGATGCTCTCCACGAAGATCGCCCCCCCGTGCTCCTGGAGGATGCCGTAGGAGACCGAGAGCCCGAGCCCGGTGCCACGCCCGATGCCCTTGGTGGTGAAGAAGGGATCGTAGATCCGCTTGACGTCCTCGCGCCGGATGCCGTGGCCGGTGTCCTTCACCTCGACGATCACCGTGTCGTCGTCGGCGCGGGTCTCGAGGGTGAGCCAGCCGCCCTTGGGCATGGCGTCGCGGGCGTTCAGGATCAGGTTGAAGAAGACCTGCTGGATGCGGTTCTCGTTGCCGCGGATCCGCGGCAGGTCGCCGCCCAGCTCCTTGCGGACCTTGATCCTGGCCTTCTCGAGCTGATGCTCGAGGAGGGAGAGGACGTCGAGGAGCGGCTTGTTGACGTCCAGTGGCTCGAGCTCGGTGCTGCCGCTGCGGGCGAAGTTGAGAAGGTTGTTGATGATCTTCGCCGCCCGGAAGGCCTGTTTCTCGATCTTGTCGAGGAGCTGCGCCCTGGGGTCGGCGGTCCCGACCTGGTCCCGCAGCATCTGAGTGTAGGACGAGATCCCGGTCAGGGGCGTGTTGACCTCGTGGGCGACTCCCGCGGCCAGGAGGCCGATGGAGGCCATCTTCTCCGAGTGCTGGAGCTGCTCCTCGAGCCGCACCCGCGCCGTGACGTCCTCGAGGATGAGGATCGTGCCGCAGCGCTCGCCCGTGCCCACCTGGAACGGCGCCACGGAGACATTGACCATGAGGCTGCGCCCTTCGGCGGCGGGGAGGTGGAGCTTGTAGATGTGGGCGATCTCCTCGTTGTCGCCGAGCACCAGGCTGCCCCGCAGTGCCTCGAGGAAGGCCGACGGGAAGATGTCGTCGAGGCTGCGCCCGAGCACGTCGCCACGCCGGCGCCCGTAGAGGGACTCCATCGACCGGTTCCACCGGACGACCTGCCCCTCGAGGTCGAGGACGAGGATCCCCGAATCCATGCTCTCGAGGATGTTCTCGTTGTACTCCTTGAGCCGCTGCAGCTCTTCGGCCTTCTCCCGCAGGCTGCGGTACAGCCGCCCGTTCATGAAAGCCGTCGCGGCCTGCGCGGCCAGCGCCTCGAGGAGGTCCACCTCCTCGCTGTTGAGCGGGTCCAGGCCGTCCTTGCGGCCGAGACCGAGGACCGCGATGACCTCGCCCTTGATCCGGCAGGGGAAGTAGAAGGCCAGCCCCAGCGCCTGCACTTCGGGGAAGGCCTCCACCTCGGCGTTCACCGGCTCGCCGGCCGTGAGCCGCGCCAGGAGCGCCCCTCCGGCGGGGATCCGGGCCCGGTCGGTTCCGGCCGGGCACCCCGTCGAGCGGAAGAGCGCGAGCCCCCCGCCGTCCTCGTGGAGGAAGACCGCCATCGCGCTGACGCCCAGCGCGTCGCCCACGCCGTCCAGGAGGCGCTCGGTCGTGCGGGCCAGGTCCAGGTCGGCGTTCAGGTCCTGGGACAGCCGGAGCAGAGCCCGGCGGTAGTTGTAGCGCTCGCGGTAGAAGAGCCGGTCGATGACCTCCTGGATGCGGGTCTTGACCGGCGTGAAGAGCAGGATCACGACGAGGGTCGAGAGGACCGCGATCACGCTGGCGTGCGGCTCGCCGTCGCCCGCCACCAGCGAGTCGAGGAGGCTGTTGGCGAGGAGCGCGATCCCGACGATCACCGCCATGGCCAGGACGTAGACGAGGGTCTTGCGGAAGATCAGCTCGACGTCCATCAGGCGGTACTTGACCACTGCGTACGCCACCGACAGGGGGATGAGGGCGAGGGAGACGTAGGCCGCCAGCTCCATGGCCAGCCGCGGCTCGCGGCCGGCGGCGAAGGGCACCGCGTAGAAGACGAAGAAGGGCAGCACGCCCGCCCCGGTGCCCCACACGAGCCACTTCATCTGGCGTCGCGCCACCAGGTTGCGCGTCTTGCGATAGGAGTCGAGGAGGATGAGGAAGGAGACCGCGAAGAGCGCGGCGAAGTACAAGGGTTTCGCGCGGTCGATGGTCGCCGTGACCTCCCACAGCGCCGCGCCCCCGGAGCTGGTCGTGAAGAGGATCTGGCTGGCCACCGCGACGCCCGCCAGGAGCAGCGCGGGGAGGTACGCGGCGGGGATCAGCCAGGACCGGGCCGTGGGCACCTTCCGTTCGGGGAACGACAGGCAGAAGTGCAGGAAGACCACCGGCAGGAACAGGATCGCCAGGTGGTCGGTCCACAGGAGCGTCCAGTCTGCGAGGTTCAGCTTCCCGGTGTACGACGTCGAATACATGAGGAAGAACAGCAGGCAGATGGCGTAGAAGTGCAGGGCCGCGCGGTCCGGGGGACGCCGCAGCATCACGATGGTGCCGACCACCAGGCTGAAGAAGCCGAAGATCGAGAGGTAGTAGAAGAGCGTGACGTTGCCCTTGGGCAGGGGTTTGACGGTCAGCTCGAGGGTCTCCCGCGCGTCGGCCCGGAGCAGCGCGTAGCCGATCCGGTCGCCGCTCCTTCTGCGCGCGAGGCGCTTCTGGACGTCCTCGGCGGAGAGCGCTTCCTCGCCGTCCACGGCGAGGAGCACGTCACCCACGCGGAGGCCCGCGAGGTCTCCCGGGCCTCCCCTGGCCACGCGTCCGGCGACGACGCCCTGCGGCTCGTCACGCCAGTACACGCCGTCGTCGAGGTGGGTCCAGGTGGCCTTGAGGACGATGTTGTAGATCCCGAGGCCCGCCAGGAGGAAGGCCACGACGAGAACGGTGAGGTTCTTCAGCGCCGGACGTCTCATGAGCTCAGTTCCGTCCTAGCAAGCTGACGTTGCGAAAGCCCCTTCCCGCCGTGACCCTGCCCACGCGACACCGATTCGTGCGACGGAGCCTGCAATCGGCGTGCCTATTCGGCCCGCCACCCTCATGATTCAACTCGTTGAGCGGTGGCACCTTGGACTGAGGATCCGGGCGACCGGATCCATGATATCAGATCGTGATCCGGAAAATCGAATCCGGGGAGGGGCAGGAACGATTCAGAAGCGGACCGCGATCCCCCCGAGCACGCGCTTCGGCGGATTCGCGACCACCAGCTCGTCGAGGGTCGCGCCCTCGGAGGCCTCGTAGAACAGGTTCCGGTAGGCGAGGAGCAGCTCCCACTCCGACCGTGTGAGGGTGCCGATCAGCGGCAGGCCCTGGCGCACCTGCACGTCGAAGCGCGAGCTCCTCACCCTCGTCGGATCGTCGTCGGGATCGAGGGCGTTCACACGATAGTAGGCCAGGAGCCGCGTGCCGCTGCGGTCGATCGCCGTCTCGAGCCGCCCGACGACGTCGTGGAAGTCCCCTTCACGGAACGTGAGCAGGACCGCGCCTTCGTCCCCGGGTGCCGCGGGGGCCCCCCGCCAGCTCCTTCCGTAGGTGTACGTCACCGCGCCGGTGAGGACCGAGCCGAAGCGCCGCGAGACCGTGAGGCCCACGCCGCGCGCGGCGACGGCGCCTCCGTTGAAGATGCGCAGCGATCGGGACGCCCCGGGCCCCTCGAAGGCGTTGACGATCTGGTCGCGGACGCCTTCGTAGAAGGTGTGGGCCGCGACGGTCGTGGGTCCGAAGCTGCGGTCCACCGCGAGCTCCCAGCGCACGGTCCTCTCGGGTCGCATCCCCGGCTCCAGATGGGCGAACGCGATGGCCGGGCCCGTCGCGAGCGAGGACAGCGTCAGCAGGTCGCCGCCGGGCATCAGGGTCCGGGCTGCCACGCTGCCGCGAAACGCCGTGCCGTCTTCGCGGCGAACCTCGAGGGCGGCCGAGGGGTCCACGTGGTTCGCGTCCTGGAGGTAGCCGATGTAGGAATACCGGGCTCCGAAGCTGCCCGAGACGTCGCCGGCTTTCCAGTGGTCGTTCACCAGGATGGCGCCGACGCCCCGGTCGTCCCCATGCGGGTCCCCGACGCCGGGGAGGGCCGGCCGCACCAGCCGGCTGCCGTACCCGGCCCCGGCCTGCAGCGAGTGCCCCGCCCACGGCTCGGCGGTGAACTCCGCCGCCATCCGCCACGTGGCGCTCTCCGCCTCGGCGACGAGCCCTCCAAGGCTCCACTGCCCGAGGCCCGCCACGCGGCCCCGCAGCTTCACCACGCTGAAGCTCGCCGGGAGGTCGTCGGCGAGGCTCCCGTCGTCCACGCCGAACGCCGCGGGGTTCGCGACCACTTCGAGCGAGCCGTCGAGATCCGCCAGCCCCGTCGCGCCGAGAGCACGCGATGCTCCCGGAGCCCGCTCCTCGCGCGCCGGCACCGTCACGGGGCTCGCCTGCTCGAGGACCGAGCGCGAGCGGTGGCGCAGGAGCCACCTGAGCTCGGCGGTCCGCTCCTCCACCTCCTCCTCGCTCAGGTCGCGGATGGGCGTCAGGCTGACCGAGAAGACCGAGTCCTGGTTCGGGAGGATCGTGATCCGCCGGGCCGGCGCGGGGACGTGGCCCTGCCCGAGGGCCCGAAGCGTGTAAGAGCCCGCCGGGAGCGAGGGAAGGAAGAACCGGCCGGCGCTGTCCGAGAGGGTGACGAGACCGCGGTTGCCGATGCCCTTGCCGAAGAGCGAGATGACCGCGCCGGCGACGGGCATGCCCTGCGTGTCCTCGACCCAGCCCAGGAGGCCCCCGCCCTCGCCACGAGCGCCCGCTCCAGCCGACGACGCGCACAGCACGAGCATCAGAAGGAGAGCGCCCTGGGGCTTGCGGAGCTTCGTCAAACGTCCCTCCAGGGGTCGGGGACAGGCTGGCAAGTTCTCAAGCTAGCAGGGGGAAGGAGCGGTGTCAACCCCTCGTTCAAAAAACCAGCCGCCTTCTCCTCCGCCCCGTCCCGTGCTATAACCGCCTCCAACCCCGCCCGACCGCCATGGCGAAGATCTACGACGTCACCGTGCCGCTGTCGGCCGAGGTGCCCGTGTTCCCCGGCGACCCGCGCTTCCACATGGATTTCCCCCACCGGATCACAGACGGCGAGCCCTACAACGTCGCACGGCTCACCCTCGGGGTCCACTCGGGGACCCACGTGGACGCGCCGTTCCATTTCCTCGCCGAAGGCGCCACCGTGGACCAGCTTCCCCTCGAGATCCTCATGGGCAAGTGCCGGGTGGTCGAGGTGTCGGCGCGCGACAAGGTGGAGCGAGGGGACCTCGAGCGACTGGACCTCCGCGACGACATACGCGTCCTCCTGAAGACGCGGATGTCGGGCCAACTCCGGAACCCGGTCTTCCAGGAGGACTTCGTCTACCTGACCCCCGACGCCGCCACCTACCTCGTCCAGGCCGGCATCAAGCTCGTGGGGATCGACTACCTCTCGGTCGAGAGGTTCGGGAGCAAGGACTTCGCCGCACACCACGCGCTGCTGGGCGCCGGGGTCGTCATCGTCGAAGGCCTCGAGCTGTCCGACGTCCCGCCGGGGGAGTACGACATGACCTGCCTCCCGCTCCGCATCGTCGGCGCCGACGGCTCGCCGGCGCGGGTGGTGCTGAGGACGCGGCTGTGAGCGACCCGCGGGCCGTCATCGAGCAGCACCGTGTCTTCGCCGTGATCCGGACCGGCACAGCGGACGAGGCCGTATCGGCCGCCGAGGCCTGCCTTCGCGGCGGCGTGCGGCTCCTCGAGATCACCCTGACGGTGCCGGGGGCCCTGGGCGCGGTCGAGCGGCTGCTCCGGCATCCGGAGGCCCTGGTCGGGGTCGGCTCGGTCGTCGAGCCCGGCCAGGCCCGCGCGGCCGCGGACGCTGGCGCGCGCTTCGTCGTATCGCCCCACTTCGATCCCGACATCCTCGCCGAGACCAAAGCCCGCGGGCTGCTGTCCTCAATGGGGGGCGTGACCGCCACGGAGGTCGTGACCTGCCACCGCGCCGGTGTCGACGTCACGAAGATCTTCCCGGCCACCGCCTTCGGCCCCGGCTACCTGAAGGCGCTCCGCGAGCCGCTGCCGTTCCTCCGGCTCATGCCCACCGGCGGCGTCGACGAGGGGAACCTCACGGCGTGGCTGGACGCCGGGGCCGTCGCCGTGGGCATGGGGGGGAGCCTCGTGGACAAGAAGGCCGTCGCGGCCGGGGACTGGGGAGCCGTCGAGGAGAAGGCCCGCAGGGTCGTTGCGGCGGTGGCCGCCTGGCGCTCCCGCGGATGAACGTCCTCCTCCTCAGGGACGTCGTGGCGTTGCTCCTGGCCGGCGGCGCCGGTGAGCGGCTGTACCCGCTCACCCGGGACCGGGCCAAGCCGGCGGTGTCCTTCGGGGGCCCGTACCGTATCATCGACTTCACCCTCTCGAACTGCATCAACTCGGGGTTGCGGAAGATCTTCATCGCGACCCAGTACAAGGCCCAGAGCCTGAACCGCCACATCCGCATGGGCTGGAGCGTCGTGAACACCGAGCTCGGGGAGTTCGTGGAGATCCTGCCGCCCCAGAAACGTGTCGGCGAGCACTGGTACCTCGGCACCGCAGACGCCGTCTACCAGAACCTGTACTCCATCGAGAGGGAGAAGCCGCGCTGGGTCATCGTGCTGTCGGGCGACCACATCTACAAGATGGACTACGGCAAGATGCTGGACGTCCACATCGCCCGCGGAGCCCAACTGACCGTGGGGGCCATCGAGGTGCCCATCGCCGAGTCGAGGCGCTTCGGCGTCCTCGAGGTGGACGAGGACAGCCGCGTCACGGGCTTCCACGAGAAGCCCCAGGTTGCGGCGCCAACCCCCTGGAACCCCAGCTTCTGCCTCGGCTCCATGGGCGTCTACATCTTCGACACCGACGTGCTGGTGCAGGAGCTCGTCCGCGACGCCGAGGGGGACACGAGCCACGACTTCGGCAAGGACATCATCCCGAAGCTGGTGCAGGGCGGCGGGTCTCCGGTGCGCGACGACAGCCGCGTCTACGCCTATCTCTTCTGGGACGAGAACAAGAAGGCCTCGCAGTACTGGCGCGACGTCGGCACCCTCGACGCCTACTACGAGGCGTCCATGGACCTCATCCAGGTGGACCCCGTCTTCAACCTCTACGACCCCGAGTGGCCGCTGCGCACCTACCAGCCCCAGTTCCCCCCGGCGAAGTTCGTCCTCTCCGAGGACGGACGGACGGGCCACGCGATCGACTCGATCGTCTCCATGGGATGCATCGTCTCCGGCAGCCTCGTCGAGCGCTCGATCCTCTCCCCGGGCGTCCGGGTCCACTCGTACTGCGAGCTCGAGGACTCGATCCTGATGCCCAACGCCACCGTGAACCGGCACGCCCGGATCCGCAAGGCCATCGTCGACCGCGACGTGGAGGTCCCCGGGGGAGCCGTCATCGGGTACGATCCCGCCGAGGATCGCCGCCGCCACACGGTCTCGGAGGGCGGTGTCGTGGTCGTCACGCCGGGCGAGGAGTGCTACGTCGACCCGGCCCACAGGCAGGTGAGCTCATGACCAACATCGATTCCGTGTTCGCCCGTGAAGTTCTGGACAGTCGGGGCAACCCCACCGTCGAGGTGGAGGTGGTCCTCGAGGGCGGTGCCATGGGGCGAGCCGCGGTCCCGTCGGGCGCCTCCACCGGCGAGCACGAGGCCGTGGAGCGCCGAGACGGCAACAAGAAGCGCTACCTGGGCAAGGGGGTGCAGAAGGCCGTCGCGGCCGTGAACGACGTGATCTCGGGGGAGGTGATCGGCGAGGACGCCCTCGAGCAGGTCCTGATCGACCTGCTGATGATCGACCTCGACGGCACCGAGAACAAGGGCCGCCTCGGCGCCAACGCCATCCTGGCCGTTTCGCTGGCCGTGGCGAAGGCCGCCGCGGAAGCCACGGGCCAGCCGCTCTACCGCTACGTGGGCGGCGTCGCCGCCCGCACGCTGCCGGTGCCGTTCATGAACATCATCAACGGCGGCGCCCACGCCGACAACAAGCTGGACCCCCAGGAGTTCATGATCGTTCCTCACGGCGCCAAGACCTTCGCCGATGCGCTGCAGATGGGCGTCGAGGTCTTCCACCACCTGAAGGCCATCCTCAAGAAGAAGGGGCACTCCACCGCCGTGGGCGACGAGGGCGGCTTCGCGCCGGACCTGCGCTCGAGCGAGGAGGCCCTCGAGACGATTCTCGACGCCCTCAAGGCCGCGGGCTACAAGGCCGGCTCCCAGATCTCCCTGGCTCTCGACCCGGCGGCCAGCGAGTTCCACGAGGGGAAGAAGTACGTCTTCAAGAAGTCGGGCGGCGCCGTGAAGACCACCGACCAGATGATCGCCATGTACGAGAAGTGGGTGAAGGACTACCCCCTGGTCTCGGTCGAGGACGGCCTGGCCGAGGGTGACTGGGAGGGTTGGAAGGCGATCACGCAGGCTCTCGGGAGGAAGATCCAGCTCGTCGGCGACGACCTTTTCGTCACGAACCCCAGGATCCTCGCCAAGGGGATCGACCACGGGATCGCCAACGCGGTCCTCGTGAAGGTCAACCAGATCGGCACGCTCACCGAGACCCTGGACTGCATGGCCC
This sequence comes from Acidobacteriota bacterium, assembly GCA_016199625.1. Classification (GTDB taxonomy): domain Bacteria; phylum Acidobacteriota; class Vicinamibacteria; order Fen-336; family Fen-336; genus JACQGI01. The sequence goes on from JACQGI010000040.1 coordinate 9,046, forward strand.
TCGCGGCGCGGGCCGGATACACGTGCATGATGAGCCACCGGAGCGGCGAGACCGAGGACACGACCATCGCCGACCTTGCCGTGGCCACGAACTGCGGGCAGATCAAGACCGGCTCGGCGTCCCGGACCGACCGCGTCGCCAAGTACAACCAGCTCCTCCGCATCGAGGAGGACCTGGGACCCATGGCCCGCTTCGCGGGCCGTGCCGCCCTGAACCCGCGAGGGTGACCGCTCGGCTCGGCGGGTACCTGCTGCGGGCGCGCCGCCACGCGAACGAGCCGGCGCGGCGCCTCCTCGCGGGCCCCTGCCGCCGAGCCTCGCTTCACGGTCTCGCCTCCGGCCGTGGGTCCCGCGAGCACGCCCGACGGGCGAAAGGTGACGCGTGCTGACGTCAGGGCTCGCATACCTGACGTTCGTGCTGCTGGCCGTGGTGGGGCCGGGCGTGGCGCTGCTGCGGCTGGCGCGGGTGCGGATCGACACGGCGCTGGTCCTTCCCATGGGCCTCGCCGCGTGCGCGGGGGCGTACTGGCTCGCACTCGTCCTCGGCGCCGCCTGGCTGTTCCCGGCCCTGGCTCTCGGCCTCGACCTCACGCTGCTCGTCGGCCCTCGGCCCCGGCGCCTGGCCGGCGGGCCGTCCCTGCGCGGGGCCCTTCCGGCCCTGGCGGCGGCCGTCGTCGTTTTCGCCCTCGCGGAGTTCCCGCTCAATCGCAAGGACGCTCGCGGGGCCTACGTCTTCGACAACGTCGTGCCCGAGGATCTGACGTTCCACGCCGCGCTGGCCTGGGAGCTGACGGCAGGGTTCCCGCCACAGGTGCCGGGGCTCTCCGGCGAGCCGATGGGCTACCACAACGGGCTCCCCCTCGTCCGGGCCGCGGCGGTGCGGTATGCCGGCGTCCACCCCTACGACCAGATCAGCCGCTTCGAGCTTCCCCTCGCCGCCCTCACGCTCATCCTCGCCCTGCGCGCCGTGACGGGCTTCCTCGGGGGCGGCCCGCTGGCCCTCGTCCTCGTCGGCTGGACGATCCTGGCCACCGACTTCTCGTTCCTCTTCGCCCTCCACCGGAACGCCGACTTGTGGCTCAACCTCACCGACGCCAACCTCCTGTTCTCGGTGTGCCACGCCAACTCCTCGGTCCACGCCCTCGCGATCGCCCTCGGGGTCCTCGTGGCCCTCGAGCGGCACGCCGCCGGCGAGGGACGCGGCTGGCTCCTGGTCGCGGCCCTCCTCGGCTTCGCGGTGCCGCACTTCAAGGCCTTCGTGGCCGCGCAGTACGGTTTCGGCCTGGGCCTTGCCGCCCTGCTCGCGCGGCGCTGGGTCGGCGCGCTCGTGGGGGGCGTCCCCGCGGCCCTAGGCCTGCTCGCCGTGGTGGCGGGACGCGCCAGCAGCAACATGGAGATCCTGGTCCACCCGCTGACCATCGTGCAGAAGCTGCGCGCGGGCCTCGCTCTGCCCGCGGCCTCGGGTGGCGAGCTCGCCCTCTGGACCCTCCTCTGGGTCGGTGCGAGCCTCGGGCTCCGGATCCTCGGGGTCCCGGGCGCCGTGCGCGCCCTGGGGTCTTCCTCCGGCCTCGCGGTGGCGCTCTCGGCCATGGCGCTCTGCGGGTGGCCGATCGGGCTCCTGTTCCGCGTCACGCCCCTCGAGTTCCCCGGCCGGCCTCCCTACAACGAAGCGTGGTACTTCATCGAGCAGAGCGGGCCGGTCCTCTGGATCTTCGCGGTCCTCGCCCTCGAGCGTCTCGCCGGCCGTGGAGCGCGCGCGGTGGCCGTCGTGGCGGGGGCGGCGCTCCTCTCCTTCCCGAGCAGCGTCCAGTTCGTGCGGGTGAAGCGTGCCACGCCGCCGGTGGTGGCCCCGCCGGCGATCGTCGAAGCCATGGACGCCCTTGCCCGTGAAGGCCGACCCGGGGACGTCGTGATCGTCAAGCCCGAGCCCAAGCGCTATCCGCCCCCGCCCATGGTCCTCGTCGGGAGGCGCATTCCCTACACGCGCTTCATCCCCTACCTCTACCAGGTGGCGCCGCCGGCCGACCTCCGCGTAAGGCTCGAGGAGGTGCGGCGCTTCTTCCACACGGAAGATCCCGCCGAGGCCCTCGCCCTGGCCCGCGGCCTCGGGGCCACGCACGTGTGCCTCTTCGGGGACGACGCTCTGGGCTTTCCCGTCGAGGGGGTGCTGCGGACCGTCTACGAACGGCCGAACGCGCGGGTCTACGCCCTGCCGCCGGCTCCGCTCGCCGTCACTCCTCCTCCTCTACGCTGATCTTGAGGGAACGGAGGAACTTCTTGTCGAGGGGGGTCATCTTGAGGGGCTGGAGTTCGCTCTTCTCGAGGCGGAAGTCGAAGGTCGAGACTTCGCCCTCGCGGCTGCCGGTCTTGTTGAACCCGATGGTGGCTTCGAGGACCAGGGAGACCTCATAGCCCTCGGCCCGGATCCGGTTGAGGCAATGGGCGATCTGCGGCGACTCGGCGAGGGTGCGCTGGATCGTGGTCCCGAGCTCCGCGACCATCCGCTTGACGTCTTCGCTGCTGGTGGGATCCGTCCGCTCCATGGCTCTTTCGATCCTGGAACGATTATGCGGACCCCGCTTCCGGACTGTCAAGCGCCGTCTCCGCCTCAGAAGGCCCAGCCCACCACCAGAGCGAAGCCTAGTTGGTGCTCGGAGCGGATCGGGTAGCGGGGCGGGATGCGCCGCGCCCCATCCGGCAGGGGCGCTCCGCCGGCCCCGAGGAGCACCCGCTGGCTCCCGGGACGAAGGTGGGGAAGGGCCGCCCCCGCGTCGTGGGCCTGGAGATAGGCGGCCAGGGCGTCGGGCGCGACGTCGGTGAGATCCACGCCGCCTGCGAGCGGCGCGTCGCGGAGGGCGCCCGAGGGAAGGGCACGGCCGTGGTACCGGAGACCCGCCGTCACGCGGGCGTGGCCCAGGCGGAGCTGCAGGCCGCCCAGCCCGTCGAGGGGAGCCCGGGCATCGAGCACCGGCGTGCGCGCTCCGACGTCGAGAGACGTGACCCCCTCGAGGAACAGGGCCACGCGCTTCGACAGCCGCCCTCGGATGCCGAGGCCCAGATCGAGCCGGTCGGGCAGGCGGAGAGGCGTGTCGGCCGCCGTCGCTGCGTCGGCCGTGACGAGGATCGTCCGGTCGCCCAGGGCTCCCTCGCCCACCAGGGTGTAGGCCGTCGACGCGACCACCTCGGCGCGCCCCACGCGCCACTCCAGGACCGCTCGCGCCGTGGCGTCGACGCTCCCGGTGCCGGCCCCCGACGCGAGATCGTTCGGCGCCTCGCTGAGAGGCAGCTTGAGCTCCGCCCCCAGCGCGAGCCCGGGACGCGGTCCCTTCGGCTCTGCCACGCGGAGCTTCGAGCCCAGAACGGTGTCTCCGGGCAGGAAGCGCTCGAAGCGCCCGCTGCGCCGGACGTAAGGGGCCGGCGCGTAGAAGCTGTGGATCGCTCCAGGAGGCGGCGCCGCGCCGCCCGCGACGACGAGGTCGAGGGGCGGGGGCGGCAGGATCGGCCGCTCGGGCAGCGAGACGACCCGGCTCGCGACGTGGCGGCCGTACGCCTCGAGGCGCGAGGTCACGCCCACGCCGAAGGCGACCGCGTAGTCGAAGATGTCGAGGCCGAGGGGATCGCGGTCGTGGTTGTCGAGGGTCAGGGCTACGGTGAGCCGACCGGGCGCGAGGGTCGTCGTGTCGGGCAGCGTGAGGATCCCGCTGCCGGTGAGCGAGACGCCGGGATCGTCGGCCGAAGCGGCGGAACCGGAGGCGAGGAGGGCGGCGACCAGCGGAAGCAGGCGCATGGCCCGGCATTATCTCCTGTGCTAACGTGAACGCCCCATGCCCACGACACCGAAGGGCCGCGAGGACGCGCCCGCGAGGGAGCTGCGGACGGGCTCCGGCCTCGTGCGGGAGCCGGTCTACGGCCCGGAGCACCTGCCCGATTTTTCGGCCGCCATCGGCCGGCCGGGGGAGTTTCCGTTCACCCGCGGTCTCCACCCGAGGGGGTATCGCGGACGGCACTGGACCATGCGCCAGTACGCCGGTTTCGGCACTGCCGCGGAATCCAACCGGCGTTACCGCTACCTCCTCGGACAGGGGACCACCGGTCTCTCCGTCGCCTTCGACCTGCCGACGCAGATCGGCTACGACTCCGACGACCCGCACGCGGTGGGCGAGGTCGGCCGCGTGGGCGTGGCGATCGCCTCGCTTGCCGACATGGAACTGCTGATGAAGGACATCCCGCTGGAGAAGGTCACCACATCGATGACCATCAACGCCACGGCTTCCATCCTTCTCGCCTTCTACGTCGCGCTGGCCAAGAAGCAGGGTGCGGAC
>JACQGI010000039.1 GCA_016199625.1 Acidobacteriota bacterium
CGCTTGAGCTCCATGGGGTTCGCGCCGGCCGTGACGTTCTTGATCCCCTCGCGGTAGATGGCCTGGGCGAGGACCGTGGCGGTGGTGGTTCCGTCACCGGCCACGTCGGAGGTCTTCGACGCGACCTCCCGGACCATCTGGGCCCCCATGTTCTCCAGAGGCTCCTTGAGGTCGATCTCCTTGGCCACGGTGACTCCGTCCTTCGTGATCACCGGGGAGCCGAACTTCTTGTCGAGGACGACGTTACGGCCCTTGGGGCCGAGGGTCACCTTGACTGCGTCCGCCAGGCGGTTGACGCCGCGCAGGATGGCCTGGCGCGACTCGTCGCCGTACGTGATCTGCTTCGCCATGGGATTCGCCTTACCTCCGTCAGGGATTCGCTCGTGAGCGATTCCCAAAGGGACCCCGCTATGCGGGATCCAATCCCTTCTGATTCTTCCTCAACGGGAATCCGCGCAGGCTGGATTCCTCAGCCGATGACCGCGAGGACCTCGTCCTCGCGCAGGATCAGGAACTCCTCGCCGTCGATCTTGATGTCGGTTCCCGAGTACTTGCCGAACAGGATCTTGTCCCCGGCCTTGACGTCGAGAGGGACCTTCGTGCCGTTCTCGAGGATCTTGCCGTTGCCGACGGCGATCACCTCGCCCTCCTGGGGCTTCTCCTTCGCCGTGTCGGGGATGATGATCCCGCCCTTCACGGTCTCCTTCTCCTCGACGCGACGGACCAGCAGGCGGTCGTGAAGCGGACGAACCTTCATGTCTGCCTTGTCTCCTTTCGAACGAATGGTTCAGAATGAGCCTTCTGGAAGCGTGCCGCGCATCGGACCTTCCGCACCGTGCGGTGGGGCGAGTCCTTGGCACTCACCACTGACGACTGCCAAGTATAGGGTCGCGGCTGGCACTCTGTCAAGAGGACTGCCAGGAAGGCGTCGGGCCTCTCCAACGTGCGGGGAGCGCCCTTGCTAGAGCTTGTATTCCTCGATCTTCTTGCCTAGGGTGTTTCTGTGGATGCGAAGGTCTTTGGCGGCCCTCGAGAGGTTGCCTTTGTGGCGCTGCAGCACGCGGGCGATGAAGCGCTTCTCGAACTCGCGCCGCGCCTCCGTGAAGAGGATGCCTTTCTCGACCATCTCGGAAACCAATGAATCCAACTGCTGCTTCACGGAATGACGCTCCTTGCTGTCCCGCCCGGTCGCCCGGAGGGCCGGGCCGAGAGGGCCGGGGAATTCGGGGCCGAGGCAGGATGCGCTTCCCATGGGGCCGTCGCCGTGACCGTCATCACCGCAACTCGCGGCCGGTGATGCGGCGGTGAGCCTCGCGGTACTTCTCGCGGGTCCGCGCGACGACGTCGTCCGGGAGCGAGGGGGCCGGTGGGCGCTTGTCCCAGGCCAGCGACTCCAGGTAGTCGCGCACGTACTGCTTGTCGAAGCTCGGCTGCCCGTGCCCCGGGGCGTAGCCGTCCTTCGGCCAGAAGCGCGACGAGTCGGGGGTCAGGGCCTCGTCGATCCACAGAAGGCGGCCGTCCGTCACTCCGAACTCGAACTTGGTGTCGGCCAGGATGATGCCGCGGGCCTCGGCATGCGCGCGGGCGCGCCCGTAGATCCGAAGGCTTGCGTCGCGCACTTCCCGTGCGCGTCCGGGACCGAGGAGGGACTCCGCCTCGGAGAAGGAGATGTTCCGGTCGTGGCCGACCTCGGCCTTGGTGGACGGCGTGAAGAGCGCCGGTTCGAGCCGGTCGGTCTCCTGAAGGCCCGGCGGCAACGGGATGCCACAGACCGACCCGCCGGTCAGGTACTCCTTCCATCCCGAGCCGGCGATGTAGCCGCGCACGACGCATTCCACCGGGAGCGGCTCCGTCTTGGCGACGAGCATCGAACGCCCGAGGAGCTGGTCGCGATGGCGGGCCAGCTCCGGCGGATAGGCGTCCACGTCGGCCGAGATCACGTGGTTCGGGACGATGTCGCGGAGGAGCTCGAACCAGAAGAGCGACAACTGGGTGAGGACCCTACCCTTGTCGGGGATCCCCGTGGGGAGCACGACGTCGAACGCGCTGATGCGATCGGTGGCCACGACGAGGAGACGGTCCCCGAGGTCGTAGACGTCCCGCACCTTCCCGCGCCGCCACAGGGAGACCCCGGGAAGGGACGTCTCGAGGAGCAGTGATCGCGTGTCGGTGGTGCTCACGGAAAGGATCGCCCCCTGGAGGTCCGGCTCTGCCAGTCCACTCCCACCGTGGCCTGTCGGAGGAGCAGGAGTCTACAGGAACCGCTCGGGCGGGCGCAAGGCGAAACGAAGGCGAGGGGTCAGCGCTCGCGCGAAGCCATCGAGTCGTGGGATTCCACGCTCACGTCGCCGTGGTCCGCTGCGAGGATGACCCGCGGGCCGCCGCCGCCCACGCGACCGCTCACGCGGTCGGGAGACGACTCGGTGATCGAGAGCTCGGGCAGATCCACTCGCACCTCGCCGGGGCGGGCGGAGGCCACCAAGTCGAAGCGGCTTCCCCCGGGGACCTCGAGGCGGATCGCTCCGTGAACGCAGGACACTTGCAGCGGATCGGTGAGGGGAGCTTCGGGAACGAGCTCCGCGCCGCCGCGCCGGTTCTCGACGACCACGGCGCCCTGAAATCCCTCGAGGACGACGTCGTCCCCCGCGGCCTCGACCCGCGCCCCCCTGCGGAGGTTCCGGCCCCGCACGCCGCCGTGCTCGACCTTCACGTCCACCGGCCCGCCGATCGACGAGAGGACCACGTCGTTGAAGCTCGCCCGGGCGGTGACCGCGCCCTGGATCTCGGACGCCGCGACCTCGCCGTGCTGCGCGGCGAGCTCCGCATCGCCGCTCACGCGGGTGACTTGCACGTCGCGATAGTCGGTGGCGATCCGCGCGCGGCCGGCCACGTCGGCGGCCCGGACGGCGGCGTGGCGGCCCTCGACCTCGAGGTCGCCCCGCACCTCCTCGGCGACCAGGTCACCGTACGAGACCTGGACCGAGAGCGCGGCGGAACGAGAGACCGCGACGTCGCCGTGGGACACCTCGAGGGCCGTCCGGCCGCCGACGTCCTTCGCCTCCACGTCGCCGTGCCGGTTGCTGAGAGAGAGCGCCCCGCCTACTGACGAAGCGGCGATCGACCCGTGGCGGTTGCTCGCCCGCGCGTCACCCGCCACGCGGTCGACGGTGACGGAGTCGTAGGAGCTCTCCAGGTCGGCCGAGGCCACGTCGCGAACGTCCACGCGTCCGTGCTCGTTGCGCACCCGCACGACAGTTCCCGGCGGCACGGCCACGGAGAGGTGGGTCTCGAGACCCACGTCGCGCTCGTCGAGCTCCTTCCTGTTGGTGGAAACCCGCACCGTGTCTGCATCGGCGGCCGCCACCGTACGCACGCGCCGTGAGAACGAGCGCGCCGCATCCTCCGTCGGGAGGAATACGACGGTGCGCAGGCGCGTGCGAACCTCGCCCGGCGCTCCCGCCCAGACCTCGACCGCCCCGAAGGCGTTCGTCACCTCGACCAACGCGCCCTCGGGGGACGCCACGCGGCCCTCGGTCTCGAAGGCGTACGAAGGGCCGTAGAAGCGACCGCCGAGGATGCGGCATCCGGTGGCGCCCAGGTGGAGCTCCCCCCGAACGGTCCACGCCACCTCGAGGAAGCCGCCGAAGGCGAGGAGCAGCAAGAGGACGACGACCTTTCGGGCCCTCATCGCGTCCCCCGCCGCGACAGAGTGTTGTACAGCTCCAGCGTGCCCCAGAGGACGAGCGTCGTCGGCCACCAGGTCCTCAGCGTCGCCAGGAGATCGATCCGCCCGAGGTTGGCCAGCGTCCAGAGCACGCCCAGGGCGACGAGGGCGGAGCCGATGACGACGTTCTCGGGCCTAGGGACGACCGGCATCGCCCGCGTCCTTCCGGCGCCGGACCGAGCCGTAGAGCAGGACCCCGCCCGTCACGATGAGGAGCACCGGCCAGTAGTCCCTCAGGGCGGCGAGATTGAGGTATCCGAGGTTGTTCAGGAGCAGGAGCAGCCCGAGGAGCACGAGGCCGCCGCCCCACGCGGGCGACTCCAGGGCGTCCTCCTCCGCGACGGCCGCCCCGCCTGCCGCGCGGGCGTTCAGGACGTCGGCGCTGCGATAGGCGTCGAGGATGTTGTAGAGATAGAGGAACGGGATCAGGAACGCGAACGGAAAGGGGCCGATCTCGGCGGTGGCGTAGATGCTCCCCACCAGTCCGAAGAAGAAGACGAGAGCCTTGGCCGGCTGGCCGTTGTAGACCTGTCCGATCCCCGGGAAGATCACGGAGAGCAACAGCGCGAGGCCCGGCGCCTTCTGCGTTCGAGTCGGTGGGAACGGTCCGGCCGGCGGCGCAGGAAGCGGCGGCATGGGTGGGATCGGCTGCGGCTTCTCCTCTGCGGCGACGAGATCATCGGTCATTGAGGACGCTCCTTCGACTTCACGAGTCTTCACAAGCTACGAGTCCCGTGGGTGGGATGTTCTGGAAAAGGGCCCGCGGCCGACCGCGTCCCGAGGTCCCCGTGCGGCTCGCGGCCGGTCTTTTTCGAGTCCTGCTCCGCGGCGCGGCGACGCTCGAGGAGCCTGCGGTAATCCTCCACGCGGTCGTTGACGCGATCGAGGCGGCTGCCGAAGGCGGTCCCGACCACGACGCGGAGGATGCGGAAGTCCTCCACGAGCCGCTCCCTCCGCTCGGCCAGGTACACCGTCGCGTTGACGGTCCGCTCTTTGAGCCGATCCGCCGCCCGCGTCGCTCCGTCGGACGTCGCGGCGAGCACGAGGCCCGTCAGGGCGAACGCGGCCGCCGCCGCCACGGCCTGGAGCGGCGCCGGCACGAGCGCGAAGCGCCACGCGATCTCGGGCCGGCGCCACACGCGGCGGACCCGGGACGCGACCCCCTGGCGGGACCGCGCCAGAGCCGCCGCAGCCGCGCGCTCGGCCAGCCCGGCGGGGGGCTCGAGGACCGGGTGTGCCCGCAGGGCGGCCACGACCTCGCCGACGGCCTCCGACAGCTCGCGACAGGCCGCGCAGGAGACGAGGTGACCCGCGAGCTCCGAGCACAGGGGCTCTTCCAGGAGGCCCTCGCGGTGATCCGACAGCAACTCCTCGACCCTGCGACAGTCCATCGTGGCGTCACGCATAGTCGGCCTGGCGTCCGAGCAGGCGCTTCGCCAGCTCGAGGCGTCCGCGGTTGATGCGGCTCTTGACGGTTCCGAGGGGGAGGCCGAGGGTCTTCGCGATCTCGTCGTACGACAACCCTTCGAGGTCGCAGAGCACGACAGGCTCGCGGAGCTCCGCTGGCAGGGCCCGCAGGCCGCGGTGAACGAAGCGGACGCGCTCGTCCCGCTCCAGGCTCCGGAGCGGGCTGTCGCCCGGAGCGCGCAGGCCCTCGAGCATCGCCGGGTCTTCCACCTGCCGCCTCAGCTCCTCTCTGCGCCGCCTGTAGTCGTCGATGGCTTGATGGCGCGCGACGGTGAGCAGCCACGCCCCGAAGCTGCCTCCCGACTCACGAAAGCCGTCCAGGCTCTGATACACCTTGACGAAGATCTCCTGCGTCAGGTCCTCGGCGGCGTCCACTCGCCCGGTGAACCGGTACGCCACGGCGAAGACGCGCCGGGTGTAGCGGGCCACCACCTCTCGCCAGGCCGTCTCGTCTCCCCTCCGACACCGGAGAAGGAGGTCGCCGTCGGTCTCAGTCAAGAGGTCGGTCTCTCCCGGCGGCCCGTCGTTCGTCAGGGGGAACGCGACGGCGGGCCCCAGGGTTCAGAATTCTCCACGTTTCAGCCGTGTTTGACCCTCCGGCGGAGGCTGTAGTACAGTGCGCTCCTGCTCGTCCTCGCGCAGCGGGGGCTATCAAATCCATGAAGAAAAAGGCTTTGCGCGGAGAGACTCGAGGGTGAGCGGGTCCCGCCGCGGGCGCCTTCTGGCGGCCGGGCTCCTGGCGCTGCTCCTGCTGGGCCTCTTCTTCCGCGGCGTCGACTGGCACGAGCTGGTCCGGGCGCTGAGGACCGCTCACCCGGGTTGGCTCGCGGCCGTGGTCCTGTCGACGATCCTCGTGTACGCCGCGCGGGCCTGGCGCTGGGGGTACCTTCTCGCCCCTCTGGCGCGCGTTCCCTTCCCCAGGCTGTTCTCCGCGACGGTGGTCGGCTTCATGACCGGCCTGGTCGTGCCGCGTGCCGGTGAGGTCGTGCGGCCGTACCTGGTCGCCCGCCGCCACGCCCTCCAGGCGTCCGCCGCCTTCGCATCGATCATCATCGAGCGCCTGGTGGACCTCATCACCGTCCTCGTCCTGTTCAGTCTCTACCTCTACGTTCTGCCCACGCCGGGGGTTCAGAAGGAGGGGGCGTTGACGACGGAGTTGAAGAGGGCGGGAGTGCTCGTCGCCCTCGCGGCCATCGCGGTGCTCGCCGTGCTCGTGACCTTCCACGTCCACGCGGAGCGCGCCCTGTCGGTCGTCGACCGGATCCTGCGACGCCTCCCGGAGCGGCTGGCCGCGCCCGTGAACCACGCCCTGCGGTCCTTCGGCGAGGGGCTCGCGGTGCTCCAGGCGCCCGGGAGGCACCTCGCCGGCATCTTCGCCCAGTCGGTGCTCGTCTGGCTGCTCATCGCCCTCGGGATCTGGGCCAACAACCGGGCCTTCGGCCTGGACCTGCCGTTCCACACGACTTTCCTGATGCTGGGGTTCCTCACCGTCGGAGTGGCCGTCCCGACGCCCGGGATGGTGGGGGGCTTCCACGTGGCCTACCAGCTCGCCCTCACGAAGCCCTACGGTGTCGACCGGGACGTGGCGGCCGCCGCCGGGATCGCGTGTCACGCCCTCACGAACCTCCCGGTCCTCGTTCTCGGTCTCTGGTTCCTCGGTCGCGAGGGGCTCACGATGGGCCGCGTGGCGGAGATGGCCGACGACGCTGCGCACAGGGGAAAGGACCACGACGACTCTCACACGGGAAGGCACGAGCATTCGGCTTCCATCCCGGCCCTCGGAGATACGAGCGGAGGAGCGGATCGATGAAGTGCCCCTTCTGCGGCCACCTCGAGGACAAGGTCGTGGACTCCCGGGAGAGCAAGGAGGGCGAGGTCATCCGTCGCCGGCGCGAGTGCCTCGGCTGCGGCAAGCGCTTCACCTCCTACGAGCGGATCGACCAGATCCCCCACATGGTCGTCAAGAAGGACGGCCGCCGGGAGCGCTTCGACCGGGAGAAGGTCCTCGCGGGACTCCTCAAAGCCTGCGAGAAACGCCCCGTTCCCATCAAGGCCCTCGAGGCGATCGCCGACCGCGTGGAAGCCCGCGTGCAGGAGAGCCCGGACCGGGAGGTCCCCACGGCGGAGGTGGGGGAGTTTCTCATGGAGCAGCTCCGGGAGCTGGACAAGGTAGCCTTCGTCCGGTTCGCCTCCGTCTACCGCGAGTTCAAGGACGTGGACCAGTTCATGGCCACGCTGAAGGGGCTGCTGGAGACCCGGGAGTAGGGCTTCCCGGCCGCCCGCCTCATTCCCGCTTCTGGTTCATGCGGAACTGGAGGTACGTCTCGCCGACCTTGATCACGTCGCCCTCGGCCAGCGGGTGCTTGGCCACGCGACGCTCGTTCACGAACGTGCCGTTGGTGCTCTTGAGATCCAGGAGCACGTAGCGCCCGTCCTCGGGGCGGATGCGGCAGTGCTCGCTCGAGACCGAGACGTCCTCGAGGACGATGTCGTTGAGCTTGGCGCGGCCCAGTGACGTGGCGCTCTGGCGGTTGAGGCTGAACACCATCCCCGATCCCGGCCCGCTGGTGACCGCCAGCACCGGCTGCTCGCGCAGCGTGACCGTTTTCTCGAGGTACTCCTCGGTGAGGTCCATCCGCGCGAGCACCGTGTCGGGGATCTCGTCCCCGCGGCGTGTGCGGCCCTCCCCGAGGCCATCGACGGGCGCCGAGGCGCCCGTCGAGCAGAACGCACAGGCGGCGTGGGGGCCCGCGAGCGGGCGGCCGCACGTCGCGCACGGAGGCGCCGGCCGGCGTCGCAGGGCGAGGACGCCGACGGCGGCCACGCCGAGCACGAGCCCGACCCCGACGGCGAGCCACGGCCAGGCCGTCCGGTGCCGGGCGCCGATCGGAGGGGTGGCGGGCCCGCCCGCCGACGCTGCGTGCGGCTCGGCCGCTCCGGACGCGTGCGCGGTCGCGCTCCGCCCGTCGGCCGGCGTGGTGCCCGCGGACTCGGGCGCCGCGAGCAGACGCGCCGCCAGCACCGCCCCCGTGGCCTCCGGGCCCGGCAGGTATTCCCCGGCCGTGAGCTTGGCGATGCGCCGCAACACGCGTTCGCGCACGCGGCCGATGCCGACGGTGAACACCGGGATCGACGTCTGCTGGGCGACGGCGAGGGCGTCTTCGAGCTGGAGCGCGCTGTTCTCGTCCTTTCCGTCGGTGACGAGGAGGATCGCCCGGCGCGGCGAGGGCGCGTCGCGGAGGTAGCGGCTCGCGTCGTACAAGGCATCGTGGAGTGCCGTGAAGCGCCCGGAGATCGTGACGTGCTCGATCGCGGCGCGAACCTCCTCGGCGCGCGACGTCCGAGGGAGCACGAGGCGGGCCGCGTCGTCGAAGGTGAAGACGGCGACCTCGCTCCCGGAGGGGAGGCTCTCGAGAAGCCCCGCCGCCAGAGCCCGCGTCCGCTCGAGGTCCTCGAGACGCAAGCTGCCGGAGGTGTCGAGGACGAGGCCGACGACGACCGGTGGCCCCTCGTCGCTCGGCGCCGGGAAAGCGCTCAAGGCAAGGAGGGCCAGGCCGAGGAGGACGCCTCGCCGCAGCTCGTGCCGCCTCCCAGCGCATGTCACGGAACTACAGTGTCTTAGCACGCCCCCCTCATCAGCGTCAACGCCGCGTCCTTGGGGCAGGTGTGGCTGCCAAGCTACAATGGACCGCTTCGCCCGTTCCCGGCCCGAGGTCGTGGAGGGCCCCAGGTTCTCACGGCTCCAAGGACGGGGTGAGTGATCGGGCGCACGTCACCGATGGCCTCGCGCCCTTCGTTCCGGAACAACGCCCGTCTGGTTCTCCTCGCCACACTCGGGGCGCTCGGCGTGTTCCTCCTGGTCGAGGTCCTGCTCCGGAAGAGCCGCGACTTCTCCCCGGACTTTCTCGCCTCGGTGCTCCTGTACGGGCTCACGGTCCTGAACCTGACGCTGCTCCTCGTCCTTCTGTTCGTGCTCGGCCGGAACCTCGTCCGTGTGCTCATGGAGCGCCGACGCGGCGTTCTCGGGGCGCGATTCCGCATGCGCCTCATGCTGGTCTTCCTGCTGATGGCCATCGGACCGTCGCTGCTGCTGCTCGTCGTCGGAAGCGACCTCATCCAGCAGACCGTGGATCGATGGTTCAACGTGGACGCCGAGCGCCTGCTCTCCTCCTCGAAGGCCCTCGAAGCCGCCCTCCGGCACACCTCGCTGGAGCGCTGCCGCGTGCTGGCGCGCGTGCTGGCTCGCGAGGTGGAAGCCCGGCGGCTGCTGGAGCCGGCGGGGCAGGGACGCCTGCGGCGCACGATCGAGGTACGCCGGCGCGAGCTGCACATCGACATGGTCAACGTCGTCTCTCGCGACGGCGAGCTCCTGGCGGTGGTGGACCCGCGGCTCTCGGGCCTGCCCCTGGACACCGCTTCGGGGGACCCCGTCGTCGAGGTCGCTCTCTCCGGACGAGAGGTCACGGCCTCGATGCCCGGCGGGGCGGGGGAGCTCGTGCGGGCGGGCGCGCCGGTCCGGGACGGCTCAGGTACGGTTCGGGGCGCCGTGCTGGTCTCCATGCTGCTCCCCGCCGAGGTCGCGGCGGAGGCGCGGGAGGTGCAGGAGCGTTACGACAAGTTCCGCAAGGCACAGGCCTTCCGCGAGCCCATCAAGGCGGTGTACCTGTCCCTGTACCTGTTCCCGGCCCTGCTCATCCTCTTCGGAGCCGTGTGGCTGTCGCTCTACCTGGCCCGGAGGATCACGGTGCCCCTGAGGCTCGTGGCTGAGGGGGCCGAGCGCATCGCCGCGGGCGAGCGCGGCGTGCGGGTGGACTTCCCGGCGGGAAACGACGAGTTCGCCGCCCTCATCGCCTCCTTCAACCGGATGTCGGAGCGCCTCGCGCGCAGCGAGGAGGAGGTGGAGCACAGCCGCGCCGGTCTCCAGAGGAAGAACGAGGAGCTCGAGGAACGACGGCGTCTCATGGAGACGGTCCTCGAAACCGTCGGCACGGGAGTTGCGGTCGTGGACGCCGAGTCCACCGTGACGGCGGTCAACGCGGCCGCCTGCCGGCTCCTCGGCGTGGACGCGGAGATCGTCGGCCGCCGCGCCGAGGAGGCGCTGACAGGACCGGGGCGCGGCGAGATCCTCTCTCTCGTCCAGCGCCTGCTGTCGGGACGCACCGGCCGCCAGGAGCGAGAGGTTCAGCTCCCGTCCCGCGGGAGGGACCGACACCTGGCGGTGACCGTCGTACCGCTGCCGGGCCCGCCGGGGGCTCCGCCCGGGGCCGTCCTCGTCCTCGACGACCTCACGCCTCTCATGCGAGCGCAGAAGGTGGCCGCTTGGGGAGAGGTGGCCCGCAAGCTGGCTCACGAGATCAAGAACCCCCTGACGCCCATCCAGCTCTCGGCCCAACGGATCCGCAAGGCCCACCTGAAGTCCGCCCCCGACTTCGAGAAGGTGGTAGCCGAATGCACCGCCTCGATCGTGCAGGAGGTGGACGCCCTCAAGAACCTCGTGGACGAGTTCGCCCAGTTCGCCCGTCTGCCGGCGGCGAACCTCGTCCCGTCCTCGCTTCACGACGTGGTGGACCAGGCGCTCTCCCTCTATGACGGCCTGTTCGCCGACGTCCGGTTCGACCGTCGCTACGCCCCCGACCTGCCGGCGCTGCGCCTCGACGCGGACCAGATGAAGCGCGTCGTCATCAACCTCGTGGACAACGCCATCGAGGCCACGGGGAGGAAGGGGAGCGTCGTGATCTCCACGGAGTACGACCGGGAGCAGGGCCGCGTGCGGCTGGGGGTCGCCGACGACGGGCCCGGCATCCGCCCCGAGGACCGCGACAAGCTCTTCGTCCCCCACTTCTCCACGAAGAAGCGGGGCAGCGGCCTGGGCCTGGCCATCGTCAGCCGCATCGTCCAGGAGCATCACGGCGTCATCCGCCTGGAGGACAACGTGCCGCGTGGGGCGCGGTTCGTCGTGGAGTTCCCGGCATGAGGAGTGTGCATGCGTGAATCCATCCTGATCGTCGACGACGAGACGGGCGTGCGGACCTCGCTCCAGGGGATCCTCGGAGACGAGGGGTACCAGGCCGACGCCGTGGAGAGCGGTGAGGCGTGCCTCGCGGCCCTCGAGAAGGGCCGGTACGATCTGGTGCTCCTCGACGTGTGGCTGCCCCAGATGGACGGCCTGACGACCCTCTCGCGGATCCGGACCCTCGACCCGGACCTCCCGGTCGTCGTCATCTCGGGACATGGGAGCATCGAGACCGCAGTCAAGGCCGTGCGGATGGGGGCCCAGGACTTCGTCGAGAAGCCCCTCTCCCTCGAGAAGACGCTCCTCGTCGTCAGGAACGCCCTGCGACAGCGGAAGCTCGAGGCCGAGAATCGCGCCCTCAAACAGCAGGTCGAGCACCGCTGGGTCATGGTGGGCGAGAGCGCAGGGCTGCGGGCGCTCCGGGCGGAGATCGCACAGGCGGCCCCCTCCAACGGCCGCGTCCTCATCTACGGAGAGAACGGCACCGGCAAGGAGCTCGTGGCGCGCAACATCCACGTCGGGAGCCTCCGGGCCGACGGCCCCTTCGTCGAGGTGAACTGTGCGGCGATCCCCGAGGAGCTCATCGAGAGCGAGCTGTTCGGCCACACCCGCGGGGCTTTCACCGGCGCCCTCACGACCAAGAAGGGGAAGTTCGAGCTGGCCGACGGGGGGACTCTGTTCCTCGACGAGGTGGGGGACATGAGCCTCAAGACCCAGGCCAAGGTCCTGCGGGTCCTCCAGGAGCAGAAGGTGGAACCGGTGGGCGGGACCAGCTCGATCACCGTCGACGTCCGCGTCATCGCCGCCACCAACAAGCGCCTCGAGAACGAGATCCGCAAGGCGGCCTTTCGCGAGGACCTCTACTTCCGCCTGAACGTCATCCCGTTCCAGGTGCCGCCCCTGCGGGACCGCCGCGAGGACGTCCCGCTCCTCGCGCGCCACTTCATCGCCGAGCTCTCGGCCGAGTACGGCAAGCGCCCGAAGGACCTCGCCGCGGAAGCCCTCGACGTCCTTCTGGCCCATCACTGGCCGGGCAACGTGCGTGAGCTCCGGAACATCATCGAGCGGCTCGTCATCATGACTCCCGGCGATCGGATCGAGGCCCGCCACCTGCCCGGCGGACTGCTCGCCGGGACCCCGCCTGGAGAGCCGTCGGCGTCCGGAGGCTCCCCGCCACCTCTCCTCGGCGAGTTCCCGTCGCTGGCCGCCGCCCGCGAGGATTTCGAGAAGCGCTACATCTGGAAGAAGTACCAGGAGTGCGGCGGCAACATGAGCCGCACCGCCGAAATGCTGCAAGTGGAGCGTTCGAACCTCTACAGGAAGATGAAGGCCTACGGGCTCCTGCCTGCGCGGCGAGGAGAGGCCCTCGAGTCCGCCTGACGACGCCTGCGCCCGTCGGGGCGAACCTCCCCCCTGGCGCGTCCTTCGCTCAGGTGCTGCCTCCTCAAGCACTTCGGCCTTGAAACGGAGCTGCGCTTTTCCCCATAATGGGCCCGGAGCACGGAGGATCGGGGGAGGCTTGGAGGCGAGCCGGGAGGACCGGATCCGGAACCTGCGCACCGAAGGCTGGACTCTTCTCGACGCGGGCCGGAGCCGGGAGGCTGCCGACGCCTTCGGACGCGTCGTGCTCCAGGACCCCGCCGACGCCGAGGCGCGACGGGGCCTCGACGATGCTCGCGCGGCGGTAGCCGAAGAGGCCCGACTGCTGGACCAGCTCCTCGACCAGGCGATCCGCGCCACCGACACCGGCGACCGGGGGCAGGCGCGCCAGCTCCTGGAAGACGTCATCGTGCGTGGCGGGGATCGTGACCGGGCTCTCGCACTGCTCGACCGCCTCGAGGACCACGTCGGCCGGGTCGAGGCCAGACCGCCCGCCGGTGAGGCTGCGGCTTCCTCGCCGGTCCCGGCCGCGCGGCGCGCGCGCTCCCGGTCGCGGCGGATCTTCGCCGTGGCCTGGGCGTGTCTGTTCGCCTTGCTCGCCGCCGGGATCGCGGTGAGCTGGGAGCGGCTCCTGGAGAACCTGGTCCGTACGCCCGGCCCCAGGTCCCAGGCAGGGGATCGCCGGTGAGCTGCCCCGCCTGCGGCGGCGCACTCAAAGGCGGCCAGGACCGCTGCCCCGCGTGTGGCACCATCGTCTCGCCGCCCGTCGAGGGCTCCCTCGCTCCCGATCCCCTGGCCGGCGCCCCTCCCCGCGAGAAGGTCGAGCCCCTGCGGGAGATCCCGGGGCTCAGGAAGCGCGAGAAGACCTGGAAGGACGAGGTGCGTGAGCGGGTCCGGCAGCGTCGCCGAACCCGCACCGGTGAGGAGGATCTCCCCCTTTTCCGCGAGACCCAGGACGAGGACTCGCCCGAGGAGCCCGGCGCACCTCGGCCCCGGCCGAGCGAGTCGGCGCACCCGGATCCCTATGCCGTCACCGAGCGCGTCCAGCTCGAGCGGCTGGACGAGATGGTGGCCGACCTCGCGCTCCGACCGGAGCCGCGCCCCACCCTGGACGAGGACGCCGTCGGCGACGGGTCCGCCGAGGAAGGAGACGTCGGGCGTTCACCCGCGGCGGACTGGCCACGCGGAGTCGAGGTCGCGCCGGCGTTGCCTCCCGTCGAGCGGCCGGCTCATCCGGGCGAACGGCTCCAGGCGGCCGTCGTGGATCTCGCGTTGCTCGTCGCCCTATGGTCCGTGGTCGTCTACTTCGCCGGTCGTGCCGCCCAGGTTCCCGTCGAGGAGCTGCTCCCTGCCTGGCCGTACCTCGGCGCGTACCTCGCGACCCTCGGCCTCGTCTACGCCGCGTATTTCACCGGGACGACGGGTCAGACGCTCGGCAAGATCGTGACCGGGCTGCGCGTCGTGGACACGGCAGGCCGACCTCCCGGATACGCCCGCGCTTTCCTCCGTGCCGGCGTGGCAGCGCTGGGGATCCTCACGGTTGGCGCCGGGCTCCTCCCCATGCTCGTCGACCCCGCCCGGCGGGCCCTTCACGATCGGCTGCTCCGCACCCGGGTCGTGAAGTTCTGACGACTCGGCGCGCTCGCCCCACGTGGACGCACTCACACTCGACCGGCTCCTCGCCGAACTCCGACCCGCTCTCTGCGGCCGCCATCTCGGCCGGCCGCGCGGCGTCGGCCCCCACGCGGTAGCCTTCGAGATCTCGGGAAGCAGGGACCGGCGGCTCTGGCTCGACGTGTCGCGGGGCACCGCGGGCCTCTACCTGCTCTCCCGCGACGAGGTCCGCGCACTCGAGGACACGGACGAGGAGAGCTGGCCCGGCCGGACGCGCCAGGCGATCCTCCTTCTACGGAAGCACGTCGGCGGGACCCGCATCCGGGAGGTCCTGCGTGTGCCCGGAGAGCGCGCGCTCCTCGTCGAGGCCGGCGACGTCCGGCTCTCCCTCCGGATCTCGGGCCCCGCGCCCGCCCTGACGCTCGCCGTCGCCGAGGTTCCAGTGGCGACGCTGGGCGACGGGCCACCGGCCTGGCCGCCGCGCCCCCCGGCCCCGGAGCGGGAGTGGGACCGCGTGGACCCGGAAGCGGTGGCCGCCGCGGCGGCGGCGGCCACCGCGAAAGGGCACACGCGCCGACGGGCCGTGCTGTCGGCCTGTCCGTCCTTCGGCCCGCTGCTGGCCGGCCTCGTCGGCGAGTCGCCTGCGAGCGTCTCGGCCCTGCGCGCTCGCCTCGCCACGCCGCGGCCGACCGTCCTGCTGCCGGGACCGCTGCAGGACTGCCACGACGCCGACCTGGCCGACGGCCCGGCCGATCTCGGGCCGATTCCGATCGAGGGCCGTGTGGCGCACCACCCGCCCTCCTGGACCGAGGCCGCCGCGACGTTCCTCTGCCTGCGCCGCCGGGGGGAGCTCTTCGGGCGGGCGCGGCGCACGGCACTGGAGTCGGCGCGGCGCGAGATCCGGCGCCTCGTCCGGCTCGAGGCTCACCTCGGCCGCGACGTGGCCGGATTGGCGGATGCGGCTGCCCTGAGGCGCCAGGGTGAGGCGATCCTCGCGTCGCTCGCCGTGCTGGCTCCGGGTGTCCCTGAAGCGGAGCTGCGCGACCCGTACGAGCCGAGCAGACGGGTGAAGATCTTCCTGGACCCCCGGCTGAGCGCCCCGGCCAACGCGGACCGCCTGTTCGAGAGGGCCCGTCGCGTCGATCGGGCGCGAGCCCGCATCGCGGATCGGCTCGACGAGACACGCCGCGCTCTCGAGGCGGCCCATGCCCACGAGAGGCGCGCCCTCGAGGCCCGGGATCTCCCGGCCCTCCGTTCCGGGGAGAGTCGGGGTCGCCGCTCGGCGCGGCCGGGGGCGAGCGCGGGCGGCGGACGGCTGCGCTATCTCACCTCGCGCGGGCTGCCCGTCCTCGTGGGCCGAGGGGCCAGGGAGAACCACGAGCTGACCTTCGGCGTCGCCCGGCCCGACGACCTCTGGCTCCACGTCCGCGATCGCCCCGGAGCGCACGTGATCCTCCGTGACGAGGAGGGACGCGCCGGCACCGACGACGTGCGGGAGGCGGCCGAGGTGGCCGCGTTCCACAGCGAGGCGCGGGGGGAGGCGAGCGTGGACGTGCACGTGGCGCGCCGCAAGCACGTGCGGCCCGCCAGGGGCGGCCCCGGGCGGGTCCTCGTGGGCCACTCCGACACGCTGCGCGTCGCCCCCCGTGACCCTGCGGGTCGGCTCCGGCGGAGGTGACCCTGGGCTATCATCGGGCCATGTCCACCACGGAGGCATCGGCCACGCCGCGCCCCCTCTCCGCGGCGGCGACGGCGCTCGCCACGGGGTTCGGGTCCGGCTACTCTCCCTTCGCCCCCGGCACCGCGGGGTCGGCGGTGGGGCTGCTCTTGTTCTGGCCCCTCCAGGCGCTCCCGCCCGCCCAACAGGTCGTTGCCGTCGCGGTCGTCTTCTTCCTGGGCGTCGCCGCCTCGACCCACGTGGCTCGCCGCGCCGGGCTCGACGACCCGGGCTGCGTCGTGGTGGACGAGGTGGTGGGGCAGTGGGTGACGCTG
The DNA here is from genome assembly GCA_016199625.1 of Acidobacteriota bacterium. GTDB lineage: Bacteria > Acidobacteriota > Vicinamibacteria > Fen-336 > Fen-336 > JACQGI01. Next base: position 16,191 of record JACQGI010000039.1, read on the forward strand.
CTCTTCCTGCCGTGGACGCCCGGAGTCGCCCTCGCCGGGTTCTTTCTCTTCCGCGTCATGGACGTGATCAAGCCGTACCCCGCCCGGGACCTCGAGGCGCTCCACGGGGGCTGGGGCATCATGGCGGACGACCTGGTCGCGGGGATCTACGCGAACCTGCTGGTGCGGGTCGGCCTCATCGTGTGGCCCGCCTCGTGAACGCTGGCGGACGGGCGCTCCGCGCCGAGATCCTCGCCGTCGGCAGCGAGCTGCTCATGCCGGGGCGCGCGGAGACGAACGCCGTCTTCCTGACGGGGAGGCTTCTCGAGGTCGGCATCGCGGTCGGTGCACGGGTGACCGCGGCCGACGAGCCGGCCCTCCTCGAGTCGGCCTTCCGCGCGGCCCTCGCCCGGGCAGACGTCGTCCTGGCCACCGGCGGGCTCGGCCCGACCGAGGACGACCTCACCCGCGAAGCCGCCGCCGCGGCACTGGGGCTCCGGCTCCGGCGCGACCCCGGCATTCTCGAAGCCCTGAGGGCTCGGTTCGCGGGGTACGGACGGGTCATGGCGCCCGTGAACGAGAAGCAGGCCGACGTCCTCGAGGGGGCCGAGGTCCTTCCCAACGCGCGCGGGACGGCTCCAGGCCTGTGGCTCGAGGTCGCCGGGCGCGTCCTCATCCTCCTCCCCGGACCGCCTCGGGAGATGGAGCCGATGTTCGACCAGCACGCCCTGCCGCGGCTGCGCGCGCGCGCCGGGGGCACGGTGCTCGCCACCCGTGTCCTGCGCATCGCGTCCATGGGCGAGAGCGACGTGGAACAGGTCGTGGCTCCAGTCTACAAGCAATACGGGAACCCGCGCACCACGATCCTCGGGGGCGCTGGCCAGACGGAGCTGCATCTCACGGCCGAGGCGGCGTCGCGCGAGGCAGCGGAGGCCCGTCTCGAGGAGCTGGCCGCGCGGATCCGCGCGGTGCTCCCCGGCCGGATCTTCAGCGAGGACGGTCGCGAGCTGCCCGAGGTGGTGGCCGCGCTGCTCCGCGACCGCGGTCTGACCCTGTCCGTCGCCGAATCCTGCACCGGGGGCCTGCTGTCCGCCCGCCTCACGGCGACCGCGGGGGCCAGCGCCTTCCTCGAACGTGCCTACGTCACGTACAGCAACCGGTCCAAGACCGAGCTCCTCGGCGTTCCGGCGGACCTGATCGCTTCCGCCGGCGCCGTGTCGGAGGAAGTGGCGCGGGCGATGGCGGCCGGGGCGCGACGCGCGGCGGGGACCGACATCGCGGTGGCGATCACCGGCATCGCCGGCCCCGACGGCGGCACGGCCGAGAAGCCGGTGGGCCTCGTGTTCCTGGCCGTCGAAGGTGCGGCCGGCGACCGGGTGCGCCGGGCCCTTTTCCCCGGCGACCGGGAGCGCGTCCGCCACCAGGCGAGCCAGGCGGCTCTCGAGATGATCCGCCGCGGCCTCCTGGGACTCGCCCCGGCGTGACGCGCGGGGCGACCGGGATCGCGACGGTCCGGGCCTTCGTGGCCCTCGAGGTGGACGACGCGATGAGGGCCCGCGTCGCCGGGAGCATGGAGCAGCTCCGGGAGCAGATCCGCGGCGTGCGATGGGTGGCGAGGCAGGCGATCCACGTGACGCTGCGCTTCCTGGGGGAATCCACCCGCGAGGCGCTGGACCGCGTCGCTCGCGACCTCCGGGCCGTCGCCGCGGCGTGCCCGCTGGCCGAGGCGCGCGTCGCCGGGCTCGGGGTCTTCCCCGAGCGCGGGAGCCCGCGGGTGCTCTGGCTGGGCCTCGACCTCCCGCCCTCCGTGCTCGAGATGCAGGCGCAGTGCGAACGCGCGGCTGTGGCCGCGGGCTTTCCCCGCGAAGACCGTCCCTTTCAATCCCACCTGACCCTGGGTCGCTGGCGCGACCGCGCACAGCGCCCGACCCTGCCCCGCCTCGACCTCGGCGTCACTGCCCTCGATGCGGTGGTCTTGTTCCGCAGTGAGCTTCGGCCCACGGGTGCGGTCTACACCCCGATCGAGACCTTCCGCCTCGGCACGGGGTAGAGTAGTCGCCGATGCTTCTCGGCCTCGTCCTCCTCGGCGCCTATCTCCTCGGATCGGTTCCCTTCAGCTACCTCGTGGCGCGCCGCTGGGGGATCGAGGACGTGCGCTCGGTCGGGAGCGGGAACGTCGGCGCCACCAACGTCCTGCGTTCCGCCGGCAAGGTCGCCGGCCTGCTTGCTTTCGCCCTCGACGCCCTCAAGGGGGCGGCCGCGGTGCTCGTCGCACGGGCATTCGGAGCGGTCGCGCCTGCGGACGCTCTCGCAGCGGCTGCGGCCGTCGTGGGACACATGTACCCTGTGTGGCTGGGCTTCCGCGGCGGGAAGGGCGTCGCCACCGGGGCCGGGGCCTTCCTGCCCCTCGCGCCGGCGGCCACCGCGGCCGCACTCGTCGTCTTCGCCCTGACCGCCGCCGCGACGCGCTACGTCTCCCTCGGCTCCGTGGCGGGCACCGTGGCCCTGGCCGCCGTCGCGTTCCTCCGCGGTGCGCCGGCGCCCGTCGCCTGGACCGCCGCAGCCGTCGGCGCCCTCATCGTGTGGAGGCATCGCGGCAACCTCGAGCGGATCTTCCGGGGGACGGAGAACCGGTTGGGCGCCCCGAGGCAGCCGTGAAAGTCGCAGTCCTGGGCGGGGGCTCCTGGGGCACCGCGCTCGCTGCCCACCTCGTGCGCGCCGGCAACGGCGTGCGTCTCTGGGCCCGGGAGCCCGAGATCGCCCGGCGGATCCGCGAGGCCTGCGAGAACCCTCGCTATCTGCCCGGCGTCGTGCTCCCGGCAGGGCTCGGGGCGACGACGGACCTCCGTGAAGCGGCGGACGGCGCGGAGACCGTGCTGGTGGTGGTCCCGTCGGAGTTCTGTCGCGGCGTCTACCGGGCGCTTCGGCCGCTCGTGGCTCCGGGCGTCGCCCTGGTCTCGGCCACGAAGGGGATCGAGCCGGACTCCCTCGCGCGCATGACCGAGGTCGCCGCCGCGGAGGCTCCCGGCCATCGGCTCGCCGTGCTGTCCGGCCCCTCGTTCGCACTCGAGGTGGCCCGGGAGCAGCCGACGGCCGTCGTCGTGGCGTCGCGCGACATCGGCCTCGCCGAGTCGCTGCAGCGTGCCCTGTCGACCCGTGCGTTCCGCGCCTATTCGACCGACGACGTGGTGGGCGTCGAGCTGGCCGGAGCCCTCAAGAACGTCGTCGCCATCGCGGCGGGGATCATCGACGGCCTCGGCCACGGCCACAACACCGTGGCCGCGCTCATCACGCGGGGCCTCGCCGAGGTGACGCGCCTGGCGGTGGCCCTCGGCGGACGGGCCGACACCTTGGCCGGCCTCGCCGGCCTGGGGGACCTGGTCCTGACCTGCACCGGCGCGCTTTCGCGCAACCGGCGCCTCGGCCAGGCCCTGGGCCGCGGCCGGAGCCTCGCAGAGGCCGTGCAAGAGACGGCGATGGTCGCCGAGGGCGTCCGGACGACCCTCGCCGCCTGCGCGCTGGCCGAGCGGGCCGGCGTCGACATGCCCATCTCGCTGGCGATGAAGGCGGTCCTGTACGGCGGAAAGAGTCCCCGGGAAGCCGTGGAGGAATTGATGTTGCGGAGCCTCAAAAGGGAGTAAACTAAGGGACCGCGGCCGTTTGCCCGAATCATGTATCGCCTCATTTACCAGGACGGCGAGAGCCCCCAGAGCCACACCTTCACGTCGGGGGAGGTGGTGATCGGGCGCTCGCCCGAGTGCCAGGTCGTCCTCAAGGACTTCGGGATCTCGCGCCAGCACGCCAAGGTCGTCGTGGACGAGGACGGCGCGCGAATCATGGATCTCAAGTCCAAGAACGGCACCCAGGTCAACGGCGTGCCGGTGGTCGAGGCGCCTCTCAAGGACGGCGACCGCATACTTCTGGGGAAGTTCCAGCTCACCTTCAGCAAGAGCCTCGAGGGGAAAGTGGTCCTCGACGAGGCGAAGCCGCTCTCCGAGGAGGCGGGCACCATCATCCGGAGCGTCGGCGAGCTGTCGAAGCTGCTCTCGGCCACGGACACCTCCGCTGGCGTTCAGGCCGCGGCCGACGCCAAGAAAGCCCCGGCCGACGTCCAGGAGATCGAGAAGTCCAACCGGATCCTGAAGGTCTTGACCAAGGTGGCCGAGACCCTGATCGCCGTGCGGCCGGTCGAAGAGGTTCTCCAGCAGGTCATGGACATCGTCTTCGACCACGTTCCGGCTGACCGCGGCTTCCTCATGCTCCTCGAGGAGGGTGACACGAAGCTCGTCCCCATGGTGATCAAACACAAGAACCCCGCTCTCGCCGACTCTGCGAAGATCACCATCTCCAAGACGATCGCCGACCGCGTGATGAAGGACCGTGTCTCGATCCTCACCTCGGACGCCATGGTGGACCCGCGCTTCGGCGCCGGCGACTCCATCCGCTTCCACGGGATCCGGAGCGCCATGTGCGCGCCGCTCTGGAACAAGGACCAGGTCATCGGGATCATCCACGTGGACTCGCCGATGCTGACCAACTGTTTCACCCTCAACGACTTGGATCTGCTCACGGCCCTCGCAAACTACGCCGCCGTGGCGGTCGAGCGGGCGCGGCTCAACCAGAAGATCCTCGCCGAAGAAAAGAAGCGCGAGCGCCTGGGTCGCTTCCTGTCCCCGCAGGTCACGAGCCGGATCCTCGCCACCTCCGATTCCCAGGGTGCGGCCCTGGGCGTCCCGGAGGAAAAGCACGTCTCGATCCTGTTCGCCGACATCGTGGGCTTCACCAGCATGTCGGAGAAGATGAGCCCGGCTGCCGTGGCGCTGCTGCTCAGCGACTACCTTTCCCGGATGACCGACATCGTCTTCAAGTACGAGGGGACGCTGGACAAGTACATCGGCGACGCGATCATGGCGGTGTTCGGCGCGCCCCTCGACATGCCCGACCACGCCGAGAGGGCGATCCGGGCCGCCCTGGAGATGCAGGAACGCCTCGCCGAGTTCAACTCCGAGCGCAAGGAGGGCCCCCACCTGCGGATTCGCATCGGGATCAACAGCGGGAAGGTCGTGGCGGGCGAGATCGGCAGCGTGAACAAGAAGGAGTACACCGTTCTCGGCGACACGGTGAACACGGCGAGCCGCCTCGAGAGTTCCGTGGCCAAGCCCGGGATGGTCGTGGTGGGTGAGAACACTTACGAGGCCGTCAAGCAGCTCTTCCAGTGCAAGAGCCTGGGCAAGGCCACGCTCAAGGGCAAGGAGAAGGAGGTGGCGGTCTACGAGGTCGTGGCCCCCGTGGGCGCCAGCGACTCGACCCCGGCCCCCGCCCCGGACGCCGCCTCGCGGGAGGCCTGACCCGGTGCCCGTCCCGGTCGCGAGACGGCGCGGCCGCATCCTCTACGCGCTCCTACTCCTCCTCTTCGCCCTCGGCGTCGTCCCCCTCCTGTGGACGTCCTACGCCCTGGTGTCGGGTGCCCGCGAGACCCTCGAGCTCTACCAGAAGGGGATCCAGCTCGACAAGGCCCGGAGCCTCTCCCAGCAGGTGGCCACCTACGTGCGCAGCCTCCAGTCACAGGTCACGGCGGTCGCCCGCACCCTCGAGGTCGATGCTGCTCCCGGCCAGTTCGCCTCGCGGGTGGGCCGCATCCGGGAGCAGGAGGCCCTGAAGAGGTACGTCGAGGGGACGAGCCCCTTCAACTACATCAGTGTCGTCGACGCCAAGGGCTCCGGCGCCCGCTCGGGCGTGCAGCTTCCGGAACCGGCCATCCAGCAGCTCCTCGAGGAGGGCTTCCACCGCGGTCTCGAGGGCAAGCGGATGATGAGCCACCCGGTGATCGCCCTCTCGATCAAGGAGCCGGTGATCATCCTCGCCGAGCCCGTGACGCTCCGGGACCCGAAAGCCAGCGACGGCGAGGGTGTGAAGGTGGAGGGTGTAGTCCTGGCGGTGGTGACCCTAGGCCCCCTCTGGACCATGACCCAGCAGATGGCCCAGGAGGGCCTCGTGGACGTCTACGTCGTGGACGGCCGTGGGCACCTCGTGGCCCACTCCGACCCGCACCGCCTCAGCCCCGAGGAAGGCGAGCCGGACCTCGACGTCTCCAACGTCGAGATCGTCCGGAAGTTCCTCGAGTCGCGTGGCCGGGCCTCGTCCACCGAGCCGTTCACGCTGCCCACCAAGGACGGCGTCCTCAAGATGCTGGGGACTTACACCCGCGTCCCGGACTCGGGCTGGGGCGTCATCGTCCAGGTGGACCTGGACAAGGCGTACTACACGGCCATCAAGATGAGGAACGAGTCCCTCCTCCGTGTGGCACTCGTGACCGTCCTCTGCGTGTTCCTCGGGAGGCTCTTCGCCGGCCAGATCAGCCGGCCCATCCAGGAGCTGGCCCGGGGCGCCCGCCGGCTCGCCGGCGGCGACTACGCCACGAGGGTCCAGATCCGCAGCGGCAACGAGGTCGGGGAGCTGGCCGACGCCTTCAACCACATGGGGTCGGAGATCCAGAAGGCCATCGAGAAGATCCGGGAGCAGGCCGCCGTCAACAAGGAGCTCTTCATGGGCTCCATCAAGATGCTGGCCAACGCCATCGACGAGAAGGACGTGTACACCCGTGGCCACTCCGAACGCGTCGCCTACTACTCCATGGTCATCTCCAAACACATGGGGATGCCCGCCGACGAGGTGGAGCGGGTCTACCTCTCCGGGATCATCCACGACGTGGGGAAGATCGGCATCGAGGACAAGATCCTGCGGAAGCCCGCAGCCCTCACCGATGAAGAGTACGAGATCATGAAGCAGCACCCCAAGAAGGGGGAGCACATCCTCGAGGCCGTCCCCATGCTCAAGGCGATGGCGGGCGCCGGGCTCATGCACCACGAGAACGTGGACGGCAGCGGCTACCCCGACGGCCTCAAGGGTGACGCGATCCCACTCCTCGGGCGGATCGTGAGCGTCGCGGACGCGTTCGACGCCATGACCACGGATCGCCCCTACTCGAAGGCCATGACCTTCGAGGCAGCGCTCGCCCGCCTGCGGTTCCTGGCGGGGAAGAAGTTCGATGCCACGTGCGTCGGGGCCATGGAGAAGGCCGCGGCGGCAGGGGACCTCTCTCCGGCCAAGGCGCGCCGCGCCGCCGTCGCGGCGCGCCAGCAGGCGGTCCCGACCTCGTCATGAGAAGGAAGACCATGATCAGAGCCTCGTCCCTCGCCCTCGCCCTCGTCGGCCCGGTTCCCGCCCTGGCCCAGGCGGGGCCGGCCGCCGACCCGGAGATCGCCTTCAGCGTGGGGCTCACCCACCTCCGGGAAGGGCGCTGGCAGCTGGCCCTCGAGGAGCTCAGGAAGGCGGTCAAGCAGGATCCGAAGAACCCGTACTTCCAGAAAGGGCTCGGCCAGGCCTGTCTCAGCCTCAACAAGCTGGGCGACGCCGAGAAGGCGTTTCGCAGGGCCCTCGAGCTGAACCCCTACTACGTGGACGTCCACAACGACCTCGGCACCACGCTCCTTCTCCAGGGGAAGCGCGAGGAGGGCAAGAGGGAGTACCTCACGGCCTTCAACGACCCGATGAACCCCACGCCCGAGCTCACCGCCCGGAACCTCGGCCACGCCTACTTCGACGAGAAGAACTATCCCGAGGCCCTCAACTGGTTCCGGACGTGCATGGCGCGGAACAAGTTCTACCCCGACTGCCCGATCCGTCTCGCCGACACCCTGGTGGTCCTGGGCCAGATGGACGACGCCGTCGCGCAGCTCGAAGCCGCCCACAAGGCGATGCCCGACGAGCTGGCGGTGACACTGGCCCTGGGTGAGGCGTACTACCGTGCCGGCCGGTTCAACGACGCTCGCGGGACGCTCGAGCAGGTGGCGGGCAAGGACCCCGCTGGGCCTCACGGCCGCAGAGCCGCGGAGCTGCTCGAGAACTTCCCCAAGTAGGCCGCTCCCCGTGCCCTACCAGTCGATACTCGATGAGCTGGTGCGCTCCGTCGACGGAGCTCAGGGAGCGCTCCTCCTGGACGCCTTGGGCGAGGTCGTGGTGGAGTCCGGGGCCCGCGACGAGCGGCACCGGCTCATCGGCGCCTACCAGGGGATCGCGTTGGCTTCGGCGCGGAAGACCTCCGCGCGCTACGAAGTCGGAGACGTGCACTACATCCTCTGCCGCTACGCATGGGGTCACGTCATCCTCCGTCCCCTGAAGGACGGCTACTACCTCGTCGTGTCCCTCGCTCCCGAAGCCAACGTCGGCGAGGGCGTCCACCGCTCGGCGCTCACCCAGGAGCGCATGGACGGCGCCATCTGAGGGGGCGAGGCGCGGAACGATGAGCGGCCCGTCGGTCCTGGAACGGCTCCGCAAGGGTCTCACGCGCACCCGCAACGTCCTCGAGATGCCCATCGAGGACCTGGTCCGCGGCCGCCGCCCCCTCGATTCCGCGGACCTCGATGCCGTGGAGGAGGCCCTTCTCGCCGCCGATCTGGGGCTCCCCGCGGTCGCGGAGGCCATGAAGGTCCTTCGAGAGCGGAGCGGCGAGCTCGCCGCCGGCGGTCTTCCGGCGATGCGGGCGGCGCTCCGGGACGAGATTCGGCGGGCCGTCGAGCGACCCGCGCCCGTCCAGCAGTTCTCGGCCCGACCCTGGGTCGCGTTCGTCGTGGGGGTGAACGGCGCGGGCAAGACCACGACGATCGGGAAGCTCGCGAGAGCCTGGTCAGCCGAAGGAAAGTCCGTGCTCCTCCTCGCTGCCGATACGTTCCGTGCGGCGGCCGCCGAGCAGCTCGCCGTGTGGGCCGAGCGGACCGGCAGCCCGTTCCACAGGGGAGCGGAAGGCGCCGACCCCTCGGCCGTTCTCACCGACGGCCTGCGGGCGGCGCGGGCTCGCGGCTACGACGCGGCGCTCGTGGACACGGCCGGACGGCTCCACACCAAGGGCAACCTCATGGCCGAGCTGGCCAAGATGTCGCGGGTGGCGGGCAAGGAGGTCCCGGGCGCGCCCCACGAGACCCTCCTGGTCCTGGACGCCACCACCGGAAGCAACGGCCTGGCCCAGGCGCGGGAGTTCTCCCGCGCCGGAGGCCTCACCGGCCTCGTGCTCACGAAGCTCGACGGAACGGCCAAGGGGGGCGTCGCCGTGGCGGTGGTGCGGGAGCTGGGCGTGCCCATCCGCTACGTGGGAGTCGGCGAATCCGCCGAGGACCTGCTTCCCTTCGACGCCGCCGCCTTCGCCGAATCGCTATTCTCATGAAACCCGACGACGAACGCTGGATGCGGCGGGCGTTGGAGCTGGCGGCTCGCGGCGCAGGAGAGACCAACCCCAATCCCATGGTGGGCTGCGTCGTCGTTCGAAGCGGGCGCGTCGTGGGCGAGGGCTGGCACCGGCGCGCCGGCGGCCCACATGCCGAGGTCACGGCGCTGCGGCGGGCCGGAGCCCGTGCTCGCGGCGCGACCCTGTACGTGACCCTCGAGCCCTGCGCCCACCAGGGGCGGACGGCGCCCTGCGCGCCGCTCGTCGCAGCCGCGGGGGTCCGTCGCGTGGTCGCAGCCGTTCGCGACCCGAACCCCCTCGTGAACGGCCGTGGCCTCGGTCTGGTGAGGCGCCGGGGTCTCGAGGTCTCCCACGGCGTCCTCGCCGCGGAGGCGGAGCGCCTGAACGTGCGTTTCCTCACCGCCGCGCGCGCCCGCCGGCCTTTCGTGCTCCTCAAGGCGGCGATCACCCTGGACGGCCGGATCGCCACCGCACGGGGGGAATCCAAGTGGATCACGAGCGCGGCGCAGCGGCGTGCCGCGCGATCCCTCCGTCGGCTCCATGACGCCGTGGCGGTGGGGATCGGCACGGTCCTCGCGGACGACCCGCTGCTGCTGCCCCGGCCGGCCGTCGCACGGCCCTTCCATCGAGTCGTCTTCGACTCGCGCCTCCGCCTGCCGCTGCGCTCGCGCCTGGTACGAACGGCCCGTCGCGCGCCGGTCCTGCTCCTGTGCCACAGCGCCTCGCCGGCACGGCGACGCGCCCTCGAGGCCCGGGGCGTGACGGTGGTGCCGTGCCCCGGACGGGACGGCCGTGTCTCCCTGTCGCGGGCCCTCGACGCGCTGCGGGAGCGCGGCATCGGGAGCCTGATGGTGGAGGGCGGGTCGGAGCTCTTGGGCTCTTTCCTGGGCGCGCGCCTCGTGGACCAGGTCGCTCTCTTCCGTGCCCCGCTGCTCCTCGGCGGCCGCGGAGGGCGCCCGGCTTTCGGTGGCCCGGATCCCCCCCGCCTCGGCGACGCCTTGCCCCTGCATCGGGTGCCGAGCCCGGGCGATCACTACGAGCTCTGGGAGCCCGTCGGCTCCTCAGCCGGGAGACGCGCGGGACGCAACCGGGGATAGGGTCCGCCGCGCGGCCTCGCCCTTTGTGTCCTCCCCGCCTTTGTGGTGAACTGGGCTCGTGTTCACCGGGATCGTCGAGGAGACCGGAACCGTGGATGCTGCGGTGCGGCGGGGCGGCATCCTGGCCTTGCGCGTCGCCGCCCAGCGCATCCTGGGCGACCTCCCCCTCGGAGGCTCCATCGCCGTCGACGGCTGCTGCCTCACCGCGGTCGAGGTGGACCGGCGCGGCTTCGTGTGCGAGCTGACCGAAGAGACCCTGCGCAGGACGGCCTTCGAGGAGCGCCTTCGACCCGGCGTCCGCGTGAACCTCGAGCGCCCGCTCCGCGCCGACGGACGCTTCGACGGCCACATCGTCCAGGGGCACGTCGACGGCGTGGGCCGCATCCTCGAGATGCGGCGGCTCGGCACTTCGGCCGAGATGTCGGTAGCGATCGGCGAAGACCTCGAGCCTTACCTCGTGCCCAAGGGCTCCGTGGCGGTGGACGGCGTCTCCCTCACCGTGGCCGTCCTGGCCCCGGGCGCCTTCACCGTCGCCCTGATCCCGTATACACTGGACCATACGAGCCTGGGGGACGCGCGCCCCGGTGACCGCGTGAACCTCGAGGCGGACGTCGTGGCCAAATACGTGGAGAGGCTCCTCGCCCCCCACCGTCACCGGTAGAGAGAGCACTCGATGCCGTTCAGCAGCATTCCGGAAGCCATCGAGGACATCCGGGCCGGCCGGATGGTCATCGTGGTCGACGACGAGGACCGGGAGAACGAAGGCGACCTCACCATCGCCGCGGAGAAGGCGACCCCCGAGGCCGTCAACTTCATGGCGCGCCACGGCCGCGGCCTGATCTGCCTGCCCATGACCGGCGAGCGACTCGACGAGCTGCGCATCCCCCTCATGGTGCGCGACGAGCAGAACGACGCCAAGTTCGGGACCGCCTTCTGCGTCCCCATCGAGGCCAAACAGGGCACCACCACGGGGATCTCGGCGGCCGATCGCGCCCGCACGGTCCTCGCGGCGGTCGACCCGGCGACGAAGCCGTCGGACCTGGCGCGCCCCGGCCACATGTTCCCCCTCCGCGCGATGCCCGGGGGCGTGCTCCAGAGGGCCGGCCAGACCGAGGCGGCGGTCGATCTCGCGAGGCTGGCGGGGCTCCATCCCGCCGGAGTCATCTGCGAGATCATGCACGAGGACGGGACGATGGCCCGGGTCCCGCAGCTCGAGGACTACTGCCGGACCCACGGTCTCCGGATGATCACCATCAAGGATCTCATCCAGCACCGGATGAGGACCGAGCGGCTCATCCGGAAGATCGCCGAGGCCAACCTGCCGACCCGCTACGGGCCCTTCCGCATCCACGCCTACGAGAGCCTCACCGACGGCCGGCACGACGTGGCCCTGGTCATGGGCGAGATCAGGCGCCAGGATCGCGTGATGGTGCGCGTCCACTCCCAGTGCCTCACCGGCGACATCTTCAGCTCGACGCGCTGCGACTGCGGCGACCAGCTCCACACGGCCCTCGAGGTGATCGGCAAGGAGGGGAAGGGCGTCCTCCTGTACCTTCGCCAGGAGGGGCGCGGCATCGGACTCGTCCACAAGATCATGGCGTACCAGCTCCAGGACCAGGGCAAGGACACCGTGGAGGCCAACGAGGCGCTCGGGTTCAAGGCCGACCAGAGGGATTACGGGATCGGCGCCCAGATCCTGGCGGAGCTCGGCGTCCACAGGATGCGCCTGCTCACGAACAACCCTCGGAAGTTCGTGGGCCTCGAGGGCTACGGCCTGGAGATCGTCGAGCGGATCCCCATCGAGGTGCCCGCCAGCGACGCCAGCCGGCGCTACCTCAAGACGAAGAAGGAGAAGCTCGGGCACCTGTTGCGGAGCGTCTAGGCAGGTCAGCGGAGCGAGAGCGTGATCGAGGAGTTCCTGCGGAGCGTTCCGCTGTTTCGCGACATGGACGACGAAGAGCTGGCCCAGGTGCTGATGGTCGGGATCGTCCGGCGTCATCGGGAAGGGGCGACGATCCTCACCGAGGGGACCCCCGGCGGCCAGCTCCACGTGATCCACGAGGGCAGGTCCGGATCAGCAAGGTCGTCCCCGGGATCGGAGAGGAGGCCCTCACGATCCTGCACGGCGGGGACTTTTTCGGCGAGGTGGAGTTCTTCGACGGGGCTCCGTCCTCCGCCCACGCCATCGCCCACACGGATTGCGAGGTGCTGGCGTTGCCGCACACGGAGATCGCGGAGCTCATGGGCCGCCGGCCGGAGCTGGCCGCCAAGTTCCTGTGGGCGTTCGGCCGGACGCTGGCCGCCCGGCTTCGGGATACGAACCACAAGATGGCGACCCTGTTCGCCATCTCCCGGGTGTTCTGAGGGCGCCTAACCCCCACGGAACCCGAGGTTTGACAAGACCGGGCCCGTTGCCCTAAAATCAACCGTTACTTTGGTTTGCCCTGCGCGGACGTCGGCGGCCCTCGGCCACGCCGCGCGACGCTTGGGGTCTGGCCTCATGTTCGAGACTCTCACCGAAAAGCTCCAAGGGGCCTTCCGCTCCCTCCGGGGCCAAGGCACGCTCACGCCCGGTCACGTCGAGGGCGCCTTGCGCGAGATCCGGCTCGCCCTCCTCGAGGCGGACGTCCACTTTCGAGTCGTAAAGGACTTCCTCGAGAGGGTCCGTGTCCGGGCGACCGGCGAAGACGTCCTCAGGAGCTTGACGCCGGACCAGGCGGTCCTTCGGGTCGTCCGGGACGAGATGGTCTCCCTGCTGGGAGGCGAGGGCGTCGTGCGCCTCGAGACGGGCTCGCGGCCTCCGTCGGTAGTCCTGATCACCGGGCTCCAGGGGTCGGGCAAGACGACCTCGGCCGCGAAGCTGGGCCGCTGGCTGGTGAACCGGGGACACCACCCCCTCCTGGTCTCGACGGACGTCCATAGACCCGCCGCGCGCGAGCAGCTCCGGAGCCTGGCCGGCAAGGCGGGCCTCGAGGTCCACCATCCCGAGGGCGACGACCCGGAGGCGATCCTGCGCTCGGCCCTCTCCGAGGCCCGGGCGGTGGGGCACGACGTGCTCCTCGTGGACACGGCCGGGCGGCTCCACGTCGACGACGAGCTCATGGCGGAGCTGGCCCGGCTCAAGGGTGTCGCAGCGCCGACGGAGATCCTCTACGTGGCCGACGCGATGACGGGACAGGACGCCGTGAAGAGCGCCGACGAGTTCCACAAACGCGTGGGACTCACGGGCCTCGTCCTCACCAAGCTGGACGGCGACGCCAGAGGCGGCGCGGCCCTCTCCGCCGCCGCCGTGACGGGCCGCCCGGTGAAGTTCGCCGGCGTGGGCGAGAAGGTGGACGACCTCGAGCCCTTCCAGGCCGAGCGGATGGTCTCGCGGATCCTGGGCATGGGCGACGTGCTCTCGCTCATCGAGCGCGTCGAGGAGGCCGTCGACCACGAGAAGGCCGAGGAGATGGTCCGGAGGCTCCGCAGGAGCGAGTTCACCCTGGAGGACTTCCGGGAGCAGATGCGCCAGCTCCGCAAGATGGGTCCCCTGGACCAGATCCTCGGCATGCTCCCCGGCATGGGCTCCCTGAAGGGGGTCGACACCGAGGCGGGGGAGCGCGAGATGAAACGCTCGGCGGCCATCATCGACTCCATGACGCCTCTCGAGCGGCGGGAGCCGTCGGTGATCAACGGCAGCCGGCGGAAGAGGATCGCCCAGGGCAGCGGGACCACCGTCGAGGACGTCAACCGCCTGCTCAAGCAGTTCGCGCAGACGCGGAAGCTCATGAAGAACATGGGTGGGGGCGGCGGCAGGGCCATGAAGCGCCTGGCCGCGCGGCTCCCGCAATTCCGATGAAGAGTAGCCACGGAGAGACGCAGACGTGGCGAGTTTTCGAGAGAGACAAGGACGAGACATGCTTTCGATTCGACTGAGACGGGCCGGGACCACCAAGAAGCCCCACTACCGCGTGGTCGTAGCCGACTCCCGCGCGTGGCGTGACGGGCGCTTCGTGGAGGTCCTGGGCTCCTACGACCCCCGCAAGGACCCCGTGGTGGTGAAGATCGACGCCGAGCGGGCGCAGTACTGGATCAAGAAGGGGGCGCGGCCCTCCGACACGGTCCGGAGCCTGCTCAAGAAGCTCGCAGGGACCTCGGTGTGAGGGAACTCCTCGCCACGCTGGCCCGGGCGCTCGTGGAGCAGCCCGACCGTGTGCGGGTGAGCGAGCACCCCGAGGACGAGGGGACCCGCCTGGAGCTCGAGGTGGCGCCCACGGACCGGGGCAAGGTGATCGGCAAGGGCGGGCGCACGGCCGACGCGCTCCGCGTCGTCCTCGACGCGGTGGCTCGCCGCCGGGGCCTGCGCTGCCGGATGGAGATCCTGGATTGAGGGCTTTCGCGGACCTCGTGGCGATCGGTCGCGTGGTCAAGCCGCAGGGGCGGAAGGGTGAGCTGCTCGTCGAGCCCCTCTCCGACCGCCCCGACCGCTTCCCGAGCCTGCGCCGGGCGTTCGTGCCGGCGCCCGGTGGCGGCGCGCGCGAGGTGGCGGTCACCGCCTGCTGGCCCCACAAGGGCCGCTGGGTCCTGAAGCTCGAGGGCTCCGATTCCATCGACGCGGCAGAGCCCTATCGTGGCGTGGAGCTGCGGATCGGTGAAGAGGAGCTCGAGACGCTGCCCGCCGGATCCTACTATCACCACCAGCTCCGGGGGCTTCGGGTCGAGGACCCCAAGGGGCGCGTGCTCGGGGCGGTGGCGGACGTTCTCGACACGGGGGGTAGCGCCCCGGTGCTGGTCGTACGCGGAGCGGCGGGGGAGACTCTCATTCCCCTCGCCGAAGCCTTCGTCAGGGCAGTGGATCTCGCCGGCGGCCGTCTCCTCGTGCGAGCCGCCGAGGCGGTGGAATGCTGAGGATCGACGTCGTCACGATCTTCCCGCGAATGGTCGAGGCTCCCCTCGCCGAGGGCATCGTCCGCCGCGCCGCGGAACGCGGGATCGTCGGGATCCGCGTCCACGACCTGCGCGATTTCACCGACGACCGGCATCGCAGCGTGGACGACTCGCCCTTCGGTGGCGGGCCTGGAATGGTCATGAAGGCCGAGCCTTTCCTGCGCGCCGTGCAGGCGGTCCTTCCCGGCGGCGCGGGCCCGCGCGACGCCGTCGTGCTGTTGTCACCCCGGGGTCGGCGGTTCGACCAGGCGGCGGCGGCGCGCTACGCAGGCGGCGATCGCCTGGTGCTCCTCTGCGGTCGATACGAGGGGATCGACGAGCGGGTGCAGGCGGCGGCCGCTACCGAGGAGGTCAGCCTCGGGGACTTCGTCCTGACCGGAGGCGAGGTGGCCGCGCTCGCCGTGGCCGAGGCCACGGTCCGGCTCCTCCCGGGAGCTCTGGGCGACGAGGAGTCCGCCGGGGCGGACTCCTTCGCCGATGGCCTCCTGGACTTCCCCCATTACACGCGCCCGGCCGCGGTGCGCGGCCTCGCGGTTCCTGAGGTCCTGCTCTCGGGGGACCATGGGAGAGTCCGCCGCTGGCGGCGGAAGGAGGCCCTCCGCGCCACCCGTCAGCGCCGCCCGGACCTCCTCGCTTCGGCGCGGCTCACCGCCGAGGACGAGGCCCTGCTGCGCGAGATCGAAGACGAAACCGCACTTGTTCACAGATAGGAATGGAACCATGAATCCCATCGAGACGATCGAGGCATCGGATCTGAAGAAGGGCCTGCCGCGGATCACGGCGGGCGACACCGTCCGCGTCCACGTCCGTGTGAAGGAGACCGCCGTCAAGGAGGAGATCAAGGGCAAGCCCAAGGAGACCGAACGCGAGCGTGTCCAGGTCTTCGAGGGGGTGGTCATCGGGCTCCGCGGCACGGGTGCCCGCAGCACCATGACCGTGCGGAAGATCTCCTTCGGCACGGGCGTCGAGAGGATCTTCCCGCTCCATGCGCGGACCATCGAGAAGATCGAGGTGGTCAAGCACGCGAAGGTGCGTCGGGCGAAGCTGTACTACCTCCGCGAGCGGAAGGGCAAGGCGGGTCGCATGAAGGAGAAGCGGGCCGAGGCGCCGCTGCGCGGAGCCTAGGGCGGCGCACAGCGCCCAGGGAAGGGCTCGTCGTCTCTCGTCTTCGGGATCCGCGAGGCGGATTCCTGGAGGTCCATGGCGCCACGCAGTGCGAGGGCCGGTCGGAACCGTCGTCCTCTGGTGCACCGGGGGCGCGAGCTGCGTTGCACAGCTGCGTTCGAGGAAGAGGCCCGGGCCCGAGGATTCGCCGCCGTCGCGGGGGTGGACGAGGTGGGCCGCGGGGCCCTCTGCGGGCCCGTGGTGGCCGCGGCGGTGATCCTCGGCGCCGGCTTCCACTCCGAGGGGGTCGACGACTCGAAACGGCTGACCCACCGCCAGCGCGAGCGCCTCGCCGAGCGCATCCGCCACGACGCCTGCGCCTGGGCCATAGGCGCGGCCGGCCCCGAGGAGATCGACCGCATCAACATCCTGAGGGCGACGCAGCTGGCGATGCGGCGGGCCGTCGAGGGTCTCGTCCTCGCCCCGGACCTCCTGCTCGTGGACGCCCTGACGGTTCCGGGGGTCGCCGTCGAGCAGCAGCCCATCGTCAAGGGCGACGCCCTGTCGATCTCCATCGCCGCGGCCTCCATCGTGGCCAAGGTCGCCCGGGACGAGATGATGGAGGAATGGGATCGGCGCTACCCCGGCTACGACCTCGCCCGGAACATGGGTTACGGCAGTCGGGACCACCGCGAAGCGCTCCGCCGCCTGGGCCCGTCCGTCATCCACCGTCGTTCTTTCCAGGGCACCCAGGCGTGGTTATTCTAGGGGTCGAGGGGTAGCGGTGGCCAAGATCAACCCGATCAAAGTCAAGCAGGAGGCCGACAAGGCCGAGAAGGCCGGGAAGGTCGACCAGGCCATCGGGTTGTACCGCCAGATCGTCGACGACAACCCCCGCGACTGGAACACCATCAACAAGATCGGCGACCTCTACGCGAAGCTGAACAAGTTCCGCGAGGCTTCCCTCGAGTACGCCAAGGTCGCCGACTTCTACGCGAAGGACGGGTTCCTCCTCAAGGCGATCGCCATCTGGAAGAAGATCAACAAGCTCGACGCGTCGGCACTCGAACCCTACCTCAACCTGGCCGACCTGTACGCGAAGCAGGGCCTCATGATGGAGGCCAAGAGCCAGTACCAGATCGTCGTCGACGAGTACATCAAGCGCGGCAAGATGCGGGACGCCGGGGACGTCCTGAAGAAGATGGCGGAGATCGACCCCGGCGACCTCAAGGTCCGCAGCAAGCTCGCCGACCTCTACACACGCGACGGCAACGCCGCCAAGGCGGTTGAGGAGCACGTCGCGATCGCCGACGAGCTCACGAAGAAGGGCCACCTGGCCGAGGCCCTGCAGGTCCTCGAGAAGGGCCTGAAGCTCGACGCGAAGAGCAACCGGATCCGCCTCGAGCTGGCGCGAATCCACCTGGTCCAGAAGAATTGGGAGAAGGCCTCCTACTACCTCGAGGAAGCGGTCCAGCGCGCGCCCAGCGACACGCAGGCCCTCGGGCGCCTCGGCGAGGCCTACCTCGGCGGGAAGAAGATCGAGGAGGCCGAGGCCATCTTCAAGCGCCTGCTCGAGCTGGACCCCAACGACCAGGACAGCCGCGTGCAGATGGCCCGGGTATACACCTTGCAGGGCCAGCTCGACCGGGCCTTCGAGAAGCTGGTCCCCCTCGTCGACAGGATGATCGAGCGCAAGGACGCCGACAAGGCCGCCGGCGTCCTCCAGCAGCTCGTCCAGGCGGACCCCTCGCACGTGCCGACGCTCCTCAAGCTCGTGGAGATCTACCGCGTCCTCCAGAACGACGCGGCTGTGGTCAGCTCGTATTCCCAGCTCACCGAGGCCTACATCAACCAGGGGCAGATGGCCCAGGCCGCGGGGGTCCTCGAGGTCCTCGTGTCCATGGAGCCCCAGAACCAACAGCACAAGACGAAGCTCCAGTTCGTGAAGGGGAAGCTGTCGGGCGGACCGGCAGCACCGGTCCCGCGCCCCGCTCCGTCGGCCACGGCGCCCGAAATCGAGGAAGAGGAGTTCGACCTCACGACCCCCTCCGAGGCGCCGGCCTTCGCGGACTTCGAGGCGCCCGCGACGCCGGCGCTATCGATGCCGCGCGGCCCCGCGCCGGCGTCGGCAGCCGTGGCGCGGCCGCAGATCGAGGTGACGGGTCCGCTGTCGGAGGAGGACAGGGAGTTCATCGAGGAGCATCTCGCCGAGGGGCGCGTGTTCCGCAAGTACGGTCTGGTAGACAAGGCAGCGGACCAGTTCGAGTCGATCCTTGCCCGCTTCCCCGATCACGCCGACGCTCGGCAGGAGCTCCGGGACGTCTACAAGGAGAAGGGGCAGAACGCCAAGGCGGCGGAGCAGTGCCTGGCCCTCGCCGAGATCCTCCGCCTCAAGGGCGACGAGGCTCAAGCGGAGGCCTTCGAGGCCGAGGCGCGCAGCCTCGCCCCGGAAGCGGCCCCGGCCCGTCCGGCGGCCTCCAAGGTCGCGCCGGCGCCGAAGCCGGCGCCGCCCAGGCCCGCTCCTCCGCCTCCGGCGCCCGTGGAGGCGGCCGAAGAAGAGATCGCGCTTCCCGAGGCCGACGAGGAGATCCCTCTCGAAGTGGAGGAGGCGGGCCTCGAGAGCGAGTCCCTCGATGCGGGATCCGAGGGCGCGGCGGAGCTGCCGTCCCTCGACCTTGGGGAGGAGATCGGGGCCGAGGCTCCCGGCGAGCTGCCGGCCCACTTCGTCGAGGAGGAGCCCGCCGCAGAGGAGTTCGACCTGGGCACCGAGGAGCCGGCCGCGCCGCCCCCTCCGCCGGTGCGCGCCGTGCCGCCGCCGAAGCCGGTGCCTTCCGCGAAGCCGGCGCCCCCTCGGAAGCCCGCGCCGCCGCCCCCTCCCGTCGAGGAGGTGCCCCTCGATCTCGGGGGCGAGGAGTTCCCCCTCGAGGAGCCAGCCCCGCCGCCACCCCCCGCGCCTCTCAAGGCCGTGGCCCCTAGGCCGCCGCTCGCCCAGGCGCCCGCGCGGCCGGCTCCCGCCGCCCCCGTCGCTCCGTCGCTCCCGCACGACCTGCGGAAGGTCCTCGACGAGGTGGACTCGTACGTCTCCCTGGGCTTCGTGGACGACGCCAAGGAGGCTCTGCGGGAGGTGGGAACGCGCTACCCCGGCCACCCGGCCATCCTCGAGAAGATCGGAGAGCTCGGCTTCGACCAGGAGGTCGTGGAGGAGGAGGCTCCGGCGGTCGAGGAGCCCTTCGGTCTCGGCGCAGAGGAAGAGCTGCCCCCGCCGCCCGCCGCGGAAGAACCCTCGCCTCTCGACGAGGCGCTCGGGGACCTGGACCTGCCCGAGCCCGAGGCGCCGCCGCCGCCCGAGCCGTTCCTCCAGGAGCCGGTCGGCGGGGAGACGGGTGGTGTCGACCTGGGCGCCGAGCTGGGCGAGCTGTTCGGCGCCCAAGCCGCCGTCGAGGAGCCCGCCGCCGAGGCGGCCTCCACGGAGCTGGGCGACGCGGGCCTCGCGGAGATCTTCAAGGAGTTCAAGAAAGGCGTCGACAAGCAGCTCGGCAAGGAGGACTACGACACACGCTACAACCTCGGCATCGCCTACAAGGAGATGGGCCTCATCGACGAGGCCATCGCCGAGTTCCAGCTCGCCGCGAAGGACGAAGGCCGGCTCCTCGAGTGCGCCAGCATGCTCGGCATCTGCTTCGTGGAAAAGGGTATGCCGAAGCTGGCCGTGAAGTGGTTCGAGAAGGGGCTGAAGGCGCCGGGGCGCTCCGAGGAGGAGTATCAGGGCCTGCGCTACGACCTCGCCATGGCCCTCGAGGCCGCGGGGGAAGCCGACAAGGCCCTTTCGATCTTCACCGAGCTCTACGGCCAGGACGCCAACTTCCGCGACGTGGCCACGAAGGTGCGGGAGTTGAAGGCGGCCCTGCGCTGAGGGCCTCACGCGCCCGTGGCCGTTTTCCTGTCCGTGCTCAGCACCCTCCTCGTGGGGCTGATCCTCGTCGTGGCGCCCTGGACCGACTGGTGGGACGCCAACTACCTCCTGCACCCGGCCGTCCGCTCTCTGGTGCTCAACGCCTTCACCCGCGGCGCCGTGACGGGCCTCGGGCTCGTCAACATCCTCCTGGCCCTCTCCGAGACGCGCGAACACCTGGCGGGGCGTGGTGACCACGCCTGAGCGGCGGTCACGGAGGCCCCGCAGCGCGAGCCCGCCGGCGGACGATCCGGCGGAACCCTGAGTGATGGCCAACACCTGGCTGCTCGTCCCGGTCACACTGGCCTCACTCCTCGCCCTCGCACGCCTCGCGCGGCTGCGACCCGCGTTCCGTCCGTTGCTGGCCCCGTTCGCCTTGACGTCGGCCGCGGTCGTGGGCTGGGATCTGATCACGGGGCGCCCCCTTCCCGCCGAGGGCTGGGCGGCTCTCGTCTTCCTGGTCCCCCTCCTGATCCTGCTCGTGCGGGTGACGGTGCTCGCCTTCCAGTGGCTCTTCGAGCGGCGCAACCGGCAGCGGGCGCCCGCTCTCCTCGAGAGCGTCGTCTCGGTGCTCCTCTACGGCGTCGGGACCGGGATGATCGCACACCACTGGTTCGGCGTGGAGTTGACCCCGTTCCTCGCGACGTCGGCGGTCGTCGGGGCCGTGGTCGGCCTGGCGCTGCAGGAGACCCTCGGGAACCTCTTCTCCGGGATCGCCCTCCACACCGAATCGCCGTTCCGCGTCGGAGACTGGGTGCGGATCGGAGACCGGGACGGGCGAGTGGAGCAGGTCTCGTGGCGGGCCATGCGCCTCCGCACGTGGGATGGCGACACCCTCACGATCCCGAACAACGACGTCTCGCGGCACGCGATCCTCAACTACAGCCTTCCGGGCTCCCCCCACTCGCGAGTGCTGGTGATGGGGGTCAACTACAACACGCCCCCCAACACGGTGATCTCGGTGCTGCGGAGCCTCCTGGACGAGGTGAAGGCCGTCGTCCAGGACCCCCCGCCGGTCGTCCGCGTCATCGGATACGCGGACTTCGTGATCCAGTACGAGGTCCGCTACTTCATCCGGTCGTACGAGGACTACCGGACGGCCGAGGGAGAGGTCTTCCGTCTCATCTGGTACCACTTCCGTCGTCACGGCATCGAGATCCCGTTCCCGATCCGGAACGTCTACCTGCACCCGGTCGAGAAGGCTGCCGACGCCGCGCCTGCGGGGCTGTCGCGCCTCGAGCGGGCGCTGCGGGCCATCGACCTCTTCCGCCCCCTGTCCGACGACGAGCTGCGGACCGCAGCGGCCTCGTTCCGCCTGCTCCACTATGCCGCCGGCGAGAAGATCATCGAGGAAGGCGCGCCCGGCGACAGCTTCTTCGTCATCGACCGGGGCGACGTCGAGGTGTCGAAAGTCATCGGGGGCACGCGCCGCCCGCTGGCGCGGCTCATGGAGGGGCAGTTCTTCGGGGAGATGGCCCTGCTCACGGGAGAGCAGCGGAGCGCGACGGTGGTCGCCGTGACCGACGTGGACGTGCACACCATCGACAAGGCGGGCTTCGAGCGGATACTCGTGGCCAACCCCGCAGTCACCGTGGACATCTCCACGATCCTCGCGGAGCGGCGCGAGGCCCTGTCCCAGGCCACCCACGACATCACGGCGCGCTTCGAGCCCGCTGCGTCGAGCGGCGAGCTGAAGCAGCGGATATTGGACCGCATCCGGAGCTACTTCGGCCTCTGAGAGGCCGCGACGGGCGGGCGAAGGATCCATGGCAGCCGAGCGTGAGGCCGGGACCGACGCGCTCTTCGCCGAGCTCCTGCGCGCGGGCGAGAGCGCAACGGGGATCGCGGGGTTCCTGGCGGGTCACGACCTGGACGACGCAGCGATGGTGGCCCTGCTGCGCAAGCCCGTGCCGGTCCGCTTTCTGGAGCGCGTGGCCTCGGCACCCCCGTGGTCCGATCGCCCGCGCGTCCTCGGCGTCCTGGTCCTGAACCCGCGAACGCCGCGCACCCTGGCGCTGCGCCTCCTTCCGGGCCTCTACTGGCACGACCTCGCAGAAGTGGCCGCGAGCCCCCGTGTTCCGAGCGCCATTCGCGTGCGCGCAGAGGCGCTCCTGCAGGACATGCTCCCGGAGCTGCGCCTGGGCGAGCGGATCGCCCTGGGCCGGATGGCCACCCCGGTGGTCCTGCGCCTCCTGCTCGAGGACGCGGAGCCCATGGTGGTGAGGGCGGCCCTCGACAACCCCAGGCTGCGCGAAGAGGACCTGCTCCTGGTCCTGCGGCGAGACACGGTGCCGCCCGGCCTCGCGCTTCTCAGGGAAATCGCCGGGTCGCGGCGCTGGCTGGCGTGCTATGCGGTGCGCCTGGCTCTGGTGCTGCAGCGGCGGACGCCGCTGCCCATCGCCCTCGCGCAGCTCACGTCGCTCGTCGGGCGCGATCTGCTCCGCATCGCGCAAACCCCCGACCTCATTCCTCTCCTCCAGGCCGCGGCGGTCCGCGTGGCCCAGGAGCGGGGAGGCGGAGACCGGGGGCCAGCCGCCTGAGCCACAAAGATTTGACACGTTTCGTGGCGGTCCGATAGAATCCGCCTGTTCCTCCGTCCGCGGACTCCTGAAACGGTGAACGCAGGCGAGCCTCGGGGCACCCATGGCCTCCTTCGGTGAAAATCTCCGCAGGGAACGCGAGCTTCGGGGGATCGGCCTGCGTGACATCGCCGACGCCACCAAGATCAGCATCCGTTTCCTCCAGGCTCTCGAGCAGGACCGCGTCGACGTCCTGCCCGGCGGCATCTTCCGTCGCGCTTTCGTGCGCCAGTACGCGCGTTACGTGGGCCTGGACGCCGAGCGCATCGTGGCGGAGTTCCTCTACGCGCACGGCGAGGAGCCCGCCCCGAAGCCGCCCGAGGCCGACCCCAAGCCGCCGGGACGACGGGGCGGACTGGTCGTCGTGGGCCTTCTCCTCGCCGGTACCGTGATCCTGGCTCTCCTCGGGCGCCGCGACGCGCCGGTCCCCGAGGCCGGGGCGGCGACCCCCGTGGCCCCCGTGGCCCATGCCGACGACCGCGTGTACCCCCCTCCGTCGTCCCAGCCCGAGCCCGAGGAACCGGAGGGCCTCGTGCTCACCCTGAGCGCGCGGCAGAGCTGTTGGGTCGCGGCGCAGGTGGACGGCGCGACCGTGCTGAACCGCGTGATGAACGAGGGCGAGACGGAGACACTGGAGGCCGCGGGGGAGATCGTCCTCTCGGTGGGCAACGCCGGCGGGCTGACGTTCAGCGTCAACGACAAGCCGGGTGTCCCTCTGGGGCGCAGCGGCGAGGTGCGGCGCAACATCGTGATCACGCCCCAGAGCCTCCCGTCCCTCGTGCAGGACTCTCCGTCGCCCCAGGCTTCCCACAGCAGCTGATCCCCCATGGCCGAGCCCCGGGCCGCCAACCCCCTGGTCGACGAGTTTCGCAAGGGCGGCGTCCCGAAGGAGCTTCGTGTGATGGCCGCCCAGGGGGCGCTGCCTCTCAAGCCCGAAGACCTGGTCGACCTGCTCCACCACCTCCTCGGGGATCCCGACGAGAGCATCCGGCAGGCCGCGGAAGGCAGCCTGATGGCCTTCCCGGTGGACGAGATGCTCCCGATCCTGCGGGACCGCGCGACGCCGCCCGCGGTGCTCTCCTGGGGACTCGCCCACCGCGTCGAGCGCGAGCTGCGCGAGGTCGCCCTCCAGAACACTTCGACGCCCGACGAGGCCGTCGAGGCCACGGCACCCTCGCTCCCCGAGGCCCTGGCCGAGCTGGTGGTGATCAACCAGGTGCGCCTGCTCCGGCGGACGTCCCTCCTCGAGGCCATCGAGTCCAACCCCGAGCTCAACAACGACCAGCGCCGCCGCCTGCGGGAGCTGCGCGAGACCTTCCGCATCGGTGAGGAGGCGGAGCCGGCGGCCGCCGTCCCGCAAGCCCCCCCCGCGCCCGCCGAGGCTGCGCCGGAGGAGGCGCCGGCCGAGGAGACCTTCGAGGAGCTGCCGCTCTCGGAGGAGGAGGCCGTGGTCCGCTACCTCTCCGAGGAGGAGCGCCAGCAGACCGAGAAGGTGGGCGCCGTCCAGAAGCTCTACCGTCTCAACACCGCCGAGAAGGTCATCACCGCCCTCAAGGGCACCCGCGAGGAGCGGGCCATCCTCGTGCGCGACCCGAACCGGATCGTGGCCACCGCGGTGCTCGGGAGTCCCAGGATCACCGAGGCCGAGATCGAGAGCTTCGCCTCGATGAAGAACGTCTCCGACGCGATCCTCCGCCAGATCGGGACCAATCGCGACTGGACCAAGCGGTACGGCGTGGTGGCCAGCCTCGTGAAGAACCCCCGGACGCCCCTGGCCATTTCCCTGGGCATGGTTCCGCGCCTCAACCCCAGGGACATCAAGAGCATCGCCGTGGACCGCAACGTCCCCGAGGCGATCCGCAAGCAGGCCCAGCGCTTCATCCGGGCGGCGCAGAGCGGTCCGGGCGAGAGGAACAAGCACTGATCCATGGCGGACTACTACGACATCCTCGGCGTGTCGCGCGGGGCGAGCAGCGGCGAGATCCGCCAGGCCTACCTGCGCCTGGCCCGCGAGAAGCACCCGGACCGCTTCGCCGACCCGGGCGAGAAGGAGAAGGCGCAGAGCCTCTTCCAGGACGCGACGGCCGCCTTCAACACCCTGTCGAACGAGCGGAGCCGGCGGGAGTACGACGCGGAGCTGGCGCGGCCGAAGCTGACGACCCCGGAGGAGATCGCCAGGGACGCTTACGCCCGCGGGCTGCAGAGCCTCCAGGCCCGCGACTACCAGTCCGCCGTCGAGCTGCTCCGCAACGCGGTCCACCACGTGGCCGACGACGCCCGCTACCGCGCCGCCCTCGCCCAGGCCCTCGTGCGGAACCCCCACTGGGTCCGCGACGCCATCCACGAGATGGAGAAAGCCATCGAGATCGCTCCGCTGCAGGCGCCCTACCACGCGCAGCTCGCCGAGATGTTCCACGGCCAGGGGCTGCGTCTCAGGGCGCGGAAGGCCCTCGAGAGGGCCGCGGAGCTCTCTACCGACGATCCGGAGGTCCGTCGCGTCTCGGCGCTCCTCGGCGAGGACGCCGGCGAGGCGGACCGGCGGTGAGCCGCGGGGCTTGCCTGGGGCCGCCTTTCGGTGTCTACTCAGTGGCCGCGGCCCCCCAACGGTTCCGAGGACGATGAAGATCACCTACCAGGCGCTCACCGACGTCGGCAGGAAGCGCAAGGGGAACGAGGACAGCCTCTTCGTCAACCCCGAGCAGAACCTCTTCGTCGTGGCCGACGGCATGGGCGGCCATGCCGCGGGGGAGGTGGCCTCCAAGGTCGCCGTGGAGTCCATCAACGAGTTCGTCTGCCTCACGAGCGGGGACGAGGAGATCACCTGGCCCTTCGGGCTGGACGAGAACATCTCCTACGACGGAAACCGCCTCAAGACGGCCGTCCGCTACGCAAACCGAAAAGTCCTCGAGGCGATGAAGGAGCGGACCGAGTACGAGGGGATGGCCACGACGGTCGCCGCCGTGCTCGTGGACGCCGACACGGCCAATCTGGCCCACGTGGGAGACAGCCGTGTGTACCTATTCCGTGACGGCGCCCTCAGCCAGCTCACCAGCGACCACTCGTGGGTCAACGAGCAGATCCAGAGCGGCATCATCTCCGCCGACCAGGCCCGCACCCATCCGCTCCGCAACGTCGTGACCCGCGCCCTCGGGGGGAAGCCCGATCTGCAGGTGGACATGCAGTCCCACAAGATGCAGGCGGACGACCTCCTCCTGCTCTGCTCCGACGGCCTCACCACCATGGTCTCCGACGAGGAGATCGCACGGGTCGTCTCCGAGGCGGCCCTCGACGTGGAGGCCGGCGCCAAGAACCTGGTGGCCGAGGCCAACGCCCGGGGCGGCGAGGACAACATCACCGTCCTGCTCATCCGCTTCCAGGAGTAGCCCCGTGGTTCCCGCCGGCGAGACCGCCGCCCGCCCGCGCAAGCGCATCGGCAAGTATCTGGTGACCGGGCGCATCGGCCGCGGCGGGATGGGGATGGTCTACCGGGCCTGGGACGAGGTCCTCGAGCGCGAAGTGGCCGTCAAGACCCTCACCGTCGAGGGGACCCTCGACGAGGAGAGCCGCAAGCGATTCGAGATCGAGGCGAAGGCCGCTGCCCGGCTGCAGCACCCCAACATCCTCACGGTGTTCGAGCTGGGAGAGGACCGCGGCGTCCCCTTCATCGCCATGGAGCTCCTGCCCGGCATCGACCTCGAGGCGCTCCTGCGGTCGGCGGAGGAGATCCTGCTCCAGGAGAGGCTGGACGTGGTCGTGCAGGTCTGCCGCGGCCTCGCCTACGCCCACGAGCATCGGATCGTCCACCGCGACATCAAGCCCTCGAACATCCGGATCCTGGACGACGGCAGCGTCAAGATCATGGACTTCGGTATCGCCAAGCTCCAGGGGACCGGCGTCACCAAGGCCGGGATGATGGTGGGGACGGTCCACTACATGAGCCCGGAGCAGATCCGCGGCAAGAGCCTGGACGGACGCAGCGACGTCTTCTCCGTCGGAGTGATCCTCTACGAGATCCTCGCAGGCCGGCGCCCCTTCTCGGGGGAGACGGCTACGGAAGTGCTCTACCGGATCGTCCATGAGCCTGCGGCGCCGCTTCCGCTGCCCGAGGATCTCGGGTCCGCCGGACCGCGGCTCCAGGAGATCGTGGACCGCGCCCTGGCCAAGGAGCCCGACCAGCGCTTCTCGAGCGCGACGGAGATGGCCGACGCCGTCGCAGGGGTCCTCCTTGCTCACCGGCGCCCCGGCGCCGACCCGGCGCAGGAGCAGGAGGCCGTCGCCGCCGCACGGCGGCTCCTCAAGGAGGGCCGTGCCGAGGAGAGCCTGCGGCACCTCCGCGAGCTGGCCGAGAGGCGCCCGGACTCCCTGGACCTGCGCCGCGCGCTCCGCGCGGCCACCCGCGAGACCCAGCGGCGCCAACGGGCCGCCGAGCCCGCCGCGGAGGAGTTCCCGGAGCTCGATGCGACTTTCCAGGCGCCCCCGACGCAGATGAGCCCCGAAACGGCGACGGTGCTGCAGCCGACGGAGCTGGCGGCGCGCCACTCGGCGGTCGGCCCGCCGCGGATCGGAGTGTGGATCGCCGTCGGTGTGGGTGCGGCACTCGTCGTGGGGGGGGGCCTCGCGGTCCTGCTGCGTGGGGGTCCGGGGGAGGACGTCGTGGGGGGGCCCGTGAAGGTTGCCGTCCGCTCTCGGCCGCCGGGTGCCGTGGTGCTGCTGGACGGCAAGGAGACCGGCGTCGTCACCGACGGCGAGGTGTTGCTCCCCGAGCCTCGGCGCGGCCTCGTCCGTCTGACGTTCCGCAAGGACGGGTTCCGGGAGGAGACGCGGACCATCGCGCTGCCGCTGCCCGACGGCGAGGTCGTGTCCGTCACCCTCGGCCCTGCGCCCGCCGCCGTCGCAGTGGTCACCGATCCGCCCGGCGCCAGCGTCACCCTCGACGGCCAGCGCGTCCCAGGCACGACGCCCCTCGACCTCCGCGTCGACCCCTCGGCAGAGCATCGCCTGACCCTCGCCCTCGACGGCCACGCGTCCCAGGAGGTGCGCCTCGCGGCCGGCCGCGTCCCGCCCCAGGTCCGCGTGGGGCTGTCGCCGTCGGGTCCCATGGGCTCGGTCACCGTCACTGCGAGCTACCCTGTGGACGTCGTCTGGCGCGGGCGGATTCTCGCGAGGGGCCAGACTGCGCCGCGCGTGAGCGTCCCCCAAGGGCGCCAAGTGCTGACCCTGCTCTCTCCCGGCGTGTTCCTCCGTGCCAACGTCACGGTGGAAGTCCGCCGCGAGACGGCCGTGGCGGCCCCTCCCCTGGGCACGCTGAACATCCGCGCGACGCCCGACAACTGCGAGGTGTTCGTCGACGGCGCCTCGGTGGGCTACCTCCCGATCCTCGACAGGCCCGTCAGCGCCGGTCGTCACGCCGTGCTCTTCCGTTGGCCCGACGGCGGCCGCAGCGAGGACGCCGTCGAGGTGGTGGCGGGACGCCCCGCCTTCGTCGTGGGGCGGAGGGACCCATGAGGCGGGCCGCGGCGTACGCCGCCTGTGCGATGCTGCTCCTCGCGGGATCCGCTTCGGCCCAGTCCTCCCCCGATGAGCAGGCCCGGAGGCTCCTCGAGGACGGGAAGCAATACTTTGGCAAGGGGCAATACAAGCAGGCCCTCGACAACTTCAACACCATCGCGACGGGCTTCTCGGCCACCGATTCCGTGGACGACGCGCTCCTCGAGATCGGCCGATATCACCTCGAGGTGGACGGCGACGTGGAGAAGGCCCGCGCCTCATTCGAGCAGGTCGCCCAGCGGTACCCCCAGAGCGACGGCGCCCCCGGCGCCTACTACTACCTCGGCTGGCTCACCATGACGCGCGCGGCCGGTGCGGCGGAGCTCGACGACGCTCTGGCGCAATTCGACCGGATCCGGACCCTCTACCCGCGGAGCGACTGGGTCGCCCGGGCCTTCTACGCCTCGGGCCTCGTCCACCGCAAGGCGGGCCGCTTTGCCGAAGCGGTGGAGGCGGAGCGCCGCGTGGCCCTCGAGTACCCCACGAGCGAGGCCGCTCCCGCGGCCCAGTTCCAGATCGGACACTGCCTCGCCCTCATGGGCGAGCACGGCGTCGCCATGGAGGAGTACCAACGCGTCCGCAACCGGTTCCCCGAGAGCGAGTGGGCCGCCCGGGCCCTCGACCGCACCACGACGCTCTACCGGCTCTACGCAACCGCGAGCCCGACCTTCGCCCCCGACCCGTCCGTGTCCTTCGGGGCCGGGGACGTGCTGCGGGACGTCCGCGCGATCCTCATGACGCCCGATCGCACGCTCTGGGTGGCCTCCGACAAGACCCGCAGCGTGGTTCCCTTCGACGCCGAGGGCAAGATCGGCTCGAGCATCCCCGCCGAGAACATCCGGGCGCTGTCGTTCTCCGCCAAGGGGGAGCTCCTCGTCGCGGCGAGGTCCGCCGTCCGCATCGGCCCGAAGGACATCAAGTCCTTCGCCGTTCCGACGGACAAGCCGGGCGTGCCGGAGCCCCTGGAGGACATCGGGGCCGCCGTCATCACCGCCGGCGGCAACATGCTGATCGCCGACGGGAAGAGGAACCGCGTCTACCGGTACGACCGGCAGTTCCAGTTCCTGGGCACCTGGCCCGACGGGAAGGAGCGCGAGGTGCGACGCCTCGTCCTCGACGGTGAAGGGGCCGTCGTCCTCCTCGACGCCAAGGACAAGACCGTGCAGGTCTACGACGAGTCGGGGCGGCTCCTGCGCTCGTTGGGGGGCAGGGGTACGGCGTCCGAGTTCCGCAAGCCCGTGGACGTGGCCGTGGACGCCGCCCGCAACCTGTACGTCGCCGAGGAGGAGGGCCCGGTGCGGATCTTTTCCCCGGACGGAAGGCTCCTCGGCTCCCTGGCCAGCGACGAGGTGCGGCGGCCCCGGGCCCTGACCCTGGATCCCTCGGGGGCCGTGCTCGTGTACGACGACAAGGCCCAGAGGGTGATCCGCTTCAAGTGAGCATGCGATGAAGGTGTGGCTCCTCGGCCTGGCCCTCCTCGCGGCACCGCCCGCCGCCGCGCAGCAGACGACGCCGCCCGCGGACCCCGCCCAGAAGGAGCTGCAGGCCGTCCAGGATCTCCTCGGCAGGGCCACGGCCGACTTCGAAGGGGCACAGCAGAGCCGTTCGATCGTCCTCCTCGATGAGATCATCACGCGGCTCGAGACCCTGCGGAGGATGGAGAGCCTGGCGCCCCGCGGGCGCGAGATGCTGGCCCAGGCCTACGAGATGCGCGGCCGGGCGTACTTCAACATCGGTTTGCAGGAGAAGGCCTCGGACAGCTTCCGCTCCCTGGTCCAGCTCCAGCCCCAGTACGCGCTCTCGAAGGAGAAGGTCTCCCCGAAGATCGTGGAGTTCTACGCGTCGGTGAAGAAGGGCCTGGTGGGCTACCTCGCCGTCTCCTCGAAGCCCGCCGGCGCCAGGGTCACGTTGAACGGCGAGTTCCTGAGCGTCACCGACTTCTTTCCCCTGGAGGTCCTCGCGGGGGACTACGCCGTCGAGGTCTCCCGTGAGGGCTACCGGAGCGAGGCGCGCACGGTCAGCATCGCGCCCCGGGCCACGGAGGCTCTCGACGTACCCCTCACGCGGGTCTCGGCGAGCTACTTCTTCCTCACCGAGCCCGCCGGCGTCGAGGTCTGGGTGGACGGGGAGCTGAAGACGACCACCTCGGGAGCACTCGCTCCGGACCAGGCCGAGGAGGTGCGCGGCAGGGGCGTCGACCCGGCGCGGTCGTCGACCTGGACCGAAGTGGCGAACCTCTCCCTGGGAACGCACATGGTCGAGCTGCGGAAGAAGTGCCACGAGCCGGTCAAGCTCACACTGGACGCCGCGGAGCCCAGGGACTACAACGCCGAGCCGATGCGGATGGAGGAGTCGCTGGCCTCGCTCCGGCTCGAGTCGGATCCGCCCGGAGCGCGGATCCTCATCGACGGCGAGTCCATGGGGCTGACGCCGAAAGAGCTCGACAACCTGTGCTCGGGCCGGCACCGGATCGAGGTGAAGCACGCCTCGGGCAAGTTCATCCAGGACGTGGTTCTGGCCAAGGACGAGGCCCTCTCGCTCAAGTGCCCGATCCGTCCGAGCCTCGCATTCCTCGGCGTGGTGGCCGAGAGCGCCGGTGCGGAGCGCGTCGCTGCCGACGCGGAGGAGAAGCTCCTCCAGAACCTGTCGCGGATCACGACGCTGAACTTCGTCCCGGCGCCCAGGGAGACGGTCGACCGCATCCTCGAGGGAGAGAAGCTCACGCGCGGTGGGCTCATCCCCGGCGCGGGGACGGACCCCGACCTGGTCCGGAAGGTCACCGAGAAGCTGGCCTCGACCCTCGAGGTCCAGGGCTTCCTGATCGCGCTGCTCCCCGAAGAGCGGCTCCAGCGGACGGCGATCCTGCATCTCCTGGCGGCGGGGAACACGGTGACGGATCGCTGGGACGTCACTTTCGGCGAGGCCGCGTCGTACCTTCGCTTCCTCTCCGCAGTGGACCAGAGGGTGCCGCTCTACCGCCCCTGGACCGGTCTCGTGACGGTGGACACGCACCTCCACGACGGCGTCCCCGTGCTGCGGGCGGCGCCCGGGAGCCCGGCCGCCGTTGCGGGGATACAGCCCGGCGAGGTCCTCTACGCCGCCGACGGCCGGCCCGTCAAGCGCACGGCCGACCTGCTGGCCATCGTGGACGCCAAGCGGCCGAAGGAAAAGGTCGCGCTCCACCTCAGGGGAGCTTCGGGAGATCGCGCCGTGGAGGTCACCCTCGCGCAGACCCCCCAGGAGATCCCCCTGAACGACCCGACGCTGCTCTACAACAAGATCATGGTGGACCTGCGCCAGGAGGTCGAGGGATACCCCGGCACGGAGTCGGCGGCCTTCGCGAGGCTCAACCTCGCCCTGTGCGCCATGCACTTCGGCGACTATGCCGCCGCCCACGAACATCTGCTCAAGGCCCGGGCTGAGCTGCCCAACCGGCCCGGCCTCTCGCAGGGCACGGCCCTGTACTACCTGGGCGTGGCCTTCGAGCGCCTCGGGGACAAGTACCGCAAGGAGGCCGGAGACGCCTATCGCGCCGCGGCGGGCTTCAAGGACGCCACGCTCTTCGACAACGACGGGCCGGCCGTGGCGCCTCTCGCCGCCCGCCGGGTGGGGTCGTAGGAGTGCCCGCCGCGCGCCTGGTCTGGGAGCGAGGCGACGGCTCCCGGGTCGAGTTCCCCCTGACCGCCGACGTGCTGGTCGTGGGGCGCGACGAGGAGGCGGACATCCGCGTCGACGAACCCCTCGTCTCCCGGAACCACGCGCGCCTCGAGCGCCGGGGCGAGGCCTGGGTGGTCCTCGACCTGGGCTCGACCAACTACACCCGCGTGAACGGCGAGGTGGTCTCCGAGCGCGCGCTGCGACACGGGGACGAGGTGCGCTTCGCCCGCGCGCGGTGCACCTTCCTCGCCGCAGCGGGCGCCGATCCCGTCGCCGGAGGGGTGTAGCTCAGGGTCCCGCTGCGCGGGGCTGCGGGCGGACGTCGTAGAGGACGTAGTCGCCGCGATCGTGGGCCACGGGGTAAGGAAGCTCCAGGCGTGGCGTGCGGGCGCGGTCGACGAGCACGTGGGTGACGCGCCAGCGCTGCAGGATGGCCCCCCGCGTCGCGAGATCCGCGCGCGGGTCCAGGAAGCGATCGACGTCCAGCACGCGCTGCCAGCCACCCGCCGCCACCAGGAAGAGGTCGGGGTGCTGGGGTGCGACGACCTTGCGCCCGGCGAGTCCCGCGACGCCGTTGGCCGTGTCGCGGTCCGCGAGGACCACGGCATCCTCCGGGGTGAGGCGTGCCACGAAGGCCAGGTCGGGCCTCTCCTGGCCGAGGAGCCAGCGCACACGTGCCCCCATCGAGAGGGCGCCGGCGGCGAGGAGTCCCACGGCCAGAGCACGCCCCCACCGGCCCCGCGCCCACGCGAGGTCGAGGAGGACCGCGGCGCCGATCTGCAGCGGGAGCGCCGCGAAGAAGACGAAGCGCTCCCGCAGCGGGAGCACCGGGCAGAGGGCCAGCGCGACGTCCACGGCGAACCAGGCGACGAGGAAGGCGCGTCCGGACCCCGATACCAGCACCGCTCCCACCAGGCCGAAGACGGCCGGCCCCAGGACGGCCACGAGCGGGACCACGAACGCCGCGGGATCGAGGGCTAGGGCGGCGCTGCTGACGAGGGCGGCCCCGCCTGCCGGCGGCACGCTCACGAGGCCTCCGGGGGCGGTCTGGCGCAGGCCGGGGTGGGCCGCGGCCTCGAGCAGGCCCAGGACAGGGTAATACGGCCACAGCGCCGCGAGGGCCAGGCCGGCCACGGGCAACCCGACGAGGAAGGCGGTCCGCGGCGCGCTCGCGGTGCGCCGGGCGAGGCCGACCCCCCCGAGTGTGACCAGGGCCGCCGCCAGGGCGAGAGCCGTCAAGGGGTGCGTGGCCACGAGGGCCGCCGTGAGCGCCACGGCGGCCGCGAGGGCGTGCGGTCGCGGCAGGCCCCGCTCGCCTCCGGGCGGAGGGAGGACGAGGCGCAGCACGAGGAGGAACAGCACCAGGCCGGCCTGGTGCGGGTAGAAGAAGTTCTGGGCGTCGGCGAGGGACGTCGTCCCCGGCCATCGCCAGGACGGCCACGAGATCGTGGCTCCGGGCCACGGTCCCCAGAGCAGCACCGCCGCGAGCAGGGACCATTGAGCCGCTCCCTCGCCGGCGAGTCGCGCCGTCGTGGCGCGCAGCGCGAGGGCGAACGCCAGGAGGTTGGCGAGGCCCGCAGCGTAGAGCAGATGGAGGGGATCCGTCCCCGTGAGGCGCGCCATGGCCCCCAGGAGGACGAGGTAGGGGCCGTAGTGACCCTGGGGGAGCCCCTCGTGCACGACGAGGTTGTGTTTCGGAGGGAACTCGCCTTTGGCCAGCTCGCGAACCGCGGCCATGTGGTGCATGGCGTCGGTTCCGAGCCCGGCGCGCAACGGTGCATCGGCGTAGTACAGGGCCGCCAGGGAGACGCCGGCGAGGGCGACGCAAGCGGGGTAGAGCCCGTCGGTTCGCGAGGGACGGCCCGGCTTCACTCGGGGCCGGGGTCGGGCCGCGCCAGATAGAAGCCCTGGCCATAGTCGACCCCCATGGACTGCAGCGCCCGGCACTCCTCCTCGGTCTGGATCCCCTCGGCGATGACCGTGGCGCCGATGCCGTGGCCGAGGGAGATGATGGCCTTGACCATCTCCCGGTTGACCACGCTCGAGTGCACGTCCCGGATGAGCGAGGTGTCGATCTTGAGGAAATGGGGCTTGAGCCGCGCGATGGCCTCGAGGCCGGAGTAACCCGCGCCCACGTCGTCGACGGCGAAGGACATCCCGAGGTCGGTGAAGTAGGCCATGGTCTCGCGGAAGAGGCCGTAGTTCTCGATGACGAGCTTCTCGGTGATCTCGATGACGATCCTGTCGGGGGAGACCTGGGCCCGGTCGAGGAACTCGATGAGGGGCCGGCCCCGGAACTGCGGATCGCGGATCGTGGCCGGCAGCGTGTTCACGAAGAGTCGCGCGTTCGAAGGCACCCGTCCCGACGAGAGCAGGGCTCGAGCGCGGCAGAGCCGGTCCAGCTCCACCATGAGGCCGTGCTCTTCGGCGGCTCCGAAGAGCCCATCGGCCGTCTCGAGGCCCGTGCCGCGCGCCCCACGGGACAGGGCCTCGAAGCCCAGCACGGTGCGGTCCTTCATGAGGAGGATGGGCTGGTAAGCCGTCACCACACGCTCCCGCACGATGAGGTCCTGCAGCCGCTCCCGGACCTGGATCTCCTCGGTCTTCCGGTGATGGCCGGCCTGGTCCAGTGCGCTCCGGAAGGCCTGGCTCACGATGCGGTCCGTCCCGACCAGGGGGTTGTAGAGGGCGATGGCGTAGCCGAGGTCGATCCGCGGCGGCGTCTTGAGGTAGGGGAACGCCGTGCGCGCCACGTTCGGCGCGAGGGACGTCAGCAGGCGCGTCCAGACGGCCCTGAGGTCGGTGAGGGACAGCGAGAGGTTCTTCCGGCGCTTGCGCTCGAGGAAGATCAGGAGCCGGAGCCCACGGGGCTCGTCGAGGGCGAGGATGTCTCCGCCGCGGAAGTCCTTGCCGCGCTGTTCCCGGAGCAGCTTGAAGAGGCGCTGGCGCACCTCCTCGTAGGCCTCGGACCCGTACGTGGACTCTACTATTCCGAGGGACGACGCGTCCATGATGACGAGCCCGAGGTTGCCCCGCTCGGCGAGCTGCGCCTGGAGCTCCGGGACGCGCTCATGGTAGGTGGGGACCGGCTCGGTCATGCGGCCCCGTCCACGGGCACGAGCACCGGCGGGGCGAGGTACCGCCCCTGCCCCAGCTTCACTCCCATGTCGCGGAGGGTCCTGAACTCGGACTCGGCCTCGATCCCCTCGGCGATGACCTCTGCGCCGATCTTCTCCGAGAGCTCCACGAGGGTCTCGAGGAGGCTGCGCTTGATGAGGCTGCGATCGATGTTCCGCACGAGCGAGATGTCGAACTTGAGGTAGTCGGGCTCGATCTCGACCACCGCCTGCAGGCTCGAATAACCGGCCCCCATGTCGTCGATGGCGATGCCGAAGCCCTCGGCCTTGAGGGTGCGCAGGACCTCCTGGTACGCCTGGCGCTCCCCGACGGCCACGCGTTCGGTGATCTCGAGGATCACGTCGGCGTGGTCGAGCCCCTGGCGCTCGACCTCCTCGATGAACCCCGGGCCGGCGACCTCGGGGTCCCGCAAAGCCCCCGCAGAGGTGTTCAGGAAGAGTTTGTTGCCCCTCCGGAGGTGCCGGCGAGCCGAGGCGAGGGCCCGGCTCCGGCAGAGGCGCTCGAAGTCCACCAGCCGGCCGGTGCGCTCCGCGAGGACGAACAGGCCCTCGGCGTCCTCGAAGGCGCTCCCCGCGGGGCCGCGGGTGAACACCTCGTGGCCCAGGACCGTGAGGTTCCGGAGGTCGAGGATGGGCTGGTACAGGGTGACCACCTGTCGGCTCCGGATCAGGTCGTCCAGGCTCTGGGCCCGCCGGTCCTCCTCGCGGCTCCGATCCTTGAGGCACATGAACATGGCCTCGTCCAGCGCGCGGTGCACCGATCGCTCCGCGCGGAGCATCGGGTCGCGGTAGAGGAGAGCGTGGCCCTCGTGGAAGAGCAGCGGCACCGGGATGCCGTCGGGGAGGTGGCGGGGCAGCAGCGTGTCGAGGCGCTCGCGGAGCCGCGCGGCGAGGGCGTCCACGCCGGGGCGGTCCAGGGCGGCGGGGCCGGGGCCTCCGGCGCAGAGCAGGAACTTGTCGCCCCGCACCGCGAGGACGGCGATGATGTCACGGGGGCCGAGCAGGCCTTCGGGGCGCAGGGCACCCAGGGCCTGCGAGAAGCCCCGCACGACCTCGTCGTAGGCGTGCCAGCCGTGTAGGGACTCGATGGGCGCGTTGGCCCCGAGGTCGAGGTACACGAGGCCGAGGGTGCCCCGCTCCTCGACCAGGCGCCGGACGTCGTCGAGGACGGCGGCCAGGGTCGGAAGCTCCGTGTTGGTGTCGAAGACGTGGTTCTTGAAGCGCAGCCACTCGCCGCGGAGCCTGAAGTATTCCTGCTCCTCCGGGCCGGTGCGCGCCATGGCCATGCTCACGAGGCCGTCTTGCCGCCCGCGTCCATCTGGGCGAAGATCGCCTCGATCTTGCCGAGCAGCTCCTGGAGGGAGAACGGCTTGCAGATGTAGTCGATGGCTCCTTCCTGGAGCCCCTGGACGCGGTCCTTGGCCTCGGTGCGGGCCGAGAGCATCGCCACGGGGATGTGGGCGGTCTCCTCGTCCACGCGGAGGAGCTTCAGGACCTCCCAGCCGTCCATCTGGGGCATCATGATGTCCAGGAGCACGAGGTCCGGTCTCTCGAGCTGCGCCCGCGTGAGCGCCTCGTGACCCCCGGAGGCCGTGACGACCTCGTAGCCCTTCTCGCGCAGCACCAGCTCCAGGAAGTGGAGGATGTCGTCTTCGTCGTCAACGACCAGGATCTTCTTCTTCATAGTGCCGCCGGCCCCGTTCCCTCCGCAGTTGCGCCGATGTGGCGTCGGACCTCGGTGATGAGGGCTCGGACCTCGAAGGGCTTGCTCATGTACTTCCGGGCCCCGAGCGCCAGCCCCTTCTGCGCGTCCACGTCGTCGCCGCGCGCCGTCAGGACCACCACGGGGATCCCCGCGGTGGCCTCGTTGCGGCCCATGGCCTCCAGAACCTCGAACCCCGACAGCTCCGGCATCATGATGTCCAGAAGGATGAGGTCGGGACGCTGCCGTGCCATGACGTCCAGGGCCTGCCGGCCGTCGTAGGCCACGAGGACCCGGAACCCCTCGGTGCGCAGCGTGTCCCGGATGAAGTCCACGGTGTCGGTCTCGTCGTCCACCACGAGGACCGTCGGCTCGCGGCCGGCGGAGCCGTTCAAGAGACGCTTCACCCTCGAGACGATCGAGAGGCGGTCCACCGGCTTCATGAGGCACTCCGCTGCGCCGAGGGAGAGGGCTTTCGGACTGTCGTTGGCGATGGAGACCACGAGGACGGGGATGCCGCGGGTGCCCGGATCCTCCTTCAGCGAGCGGAGGAGGTCGAGGCCGCTGCGGTCGGGGAGGAGCAGGTCGAGGAGGATGACGTCGGGGTGCCGGCGGGACGCGATCTCGGCCCCCTCGCCGGCCGTCATGGCCGTGAGGACCGAAAAGCCCTCCTCCTCGAGGTAGGTCCTCATCACCCGGAGGAAATCGGGCTCGTCGTCCACGACGAGGACGACGCCCTGGGGTCCCTTGCCGTGGCTGCGCTCTTCGCGGCTCACGGCCTGGCCCTTCTCCTGGACGGGCAGGGGGAAGTGGAAAGCTGTCCCGCGTCCCTCCTCGCTCTCCACGGCGATGGCGCTCCCGTGGGCGTCGAGGATGCTCTTGACGATCGCGAGGCCCAGCCCGACGCCGCCGAAACGCCTCGTGGTCGAGCCGTCCACCTGGTGGAAACGGTTGAAGATCTTCCCGATCTGGTCGCGGGGGATCCCGATACCCGTGTCCACCACGCTGATCGCGGCGGAAGCCCGCCCGGTGGCCACGACTCGCTGCGCCGAGACAGTGATGTGGCCCCCTTCCGGTGTGAACTTGAGGGCGTTGATGACCAGGTTCTCGATGACCTGGGAGATCTTCTCCCGATCCGCGATGACCGGGGGCAAGTCGGCCGCGATCTGCGACCGGAACGTCAAGCCCTTCTTCTCCAGCTCGGACCTCAGCGTCGTGAGGATCTGGTCCACGAGTTGGGCGAGGGAGAAGGGCTGGATGTTGAGGACGATGCGCCCCACGTCCATCCGCGAGAAGTCGAGGAGCGCGTTGATGGACTTCGAGAGGCGCTCGAGGTTCCTCTGCACGACCACGAGGCCCTTCTCCTGCTTATCGGTGATGACGCCGAGCTTGCGGTCCAGGATGTAGTCCGTGTACCCCTTGATGGCGGTGAGGGGCGTGCGCAGCTCGTGGCTGACGTTGGCGAGGAGGTCGGACTTCATCCGGTCGAGCTCCTTCAGTTCCTCGTTGACCATGGCCAGCTTCTTGTTGGATTCCTCGAGCTGCTCGACGTTCTCTTTGAGCCGCTCGGTCATGTAGTTGAAGGCCTCGGCGAGGATCTGCAGCTCGTCTCCAGAGCGGATGGAGAGCCGTCGGTCGAAGTGGCCCTCGGCGATGGACTGGGCGCCCCGGGTGAGCTCCTCGAGGGGCCGCGTGATGCGCGTGGCCAGAGCCACCGCCACCAGCACCGAGGCCAGGATCGAGAGGAGGGTCAGGCCCCCGGTGGCGTAGATCAGCTTCTCGATGTTGGGGCGGAGGTTCTTGTAGGAGACGTGGTACGAGACCGAGAGCCGGTGGCGTCCCCAATCCTCGATGTAGGGGGCGATGATCTCGAGGGTCTCGGTCCCGGCCGGGTCCCGTCCCCGGATCGTCGTGGGCTCGAGGCGCTTGATGGCCTCCAGGCGCTCGGCGTCCTCCACCCACCGCTCGGCTGCGGCCCCCTCGCCGTGGGGGCTGGCCTCGTCGAGCTCCGTGGAGTCGAAGAGGATCTTCCCGTTCACGTTGATGATGAGGATCCGCTCCACGTCCTCTTCGAGACGGAGATGGTCCCGCATGAGCTCCCGGAACTTGTAGAAGCCCGAGGCGTAGTAGGTCTCGTAGCCGACGCAGATGGGGGTGCGGGTGAGCAGCGCGAAGAGGTAGGCCCGGTTCTCGATGTCCCGGCGCAGCTCCTTCCGCTTGGTGAGGATCAGGTAGACGGCGTTGGCCACCAGGATGACGACGATTACCGACGCGATGGCGAGCGCCGTGCGCGTCTTGAGGCTGTTGAGCCTGAGGGCCATGGCCAGCCTTGAACCACCGGCGCGCGCGCCCCCCCAATTCTCCGGATCCGAAGGCGGGTGGCCGAGGCGACTCGGATGATAGCCGGTTCCCCGGTGCCGCACAAACCCCCGGCACCGGCTAGAATACCAGCCCCGCGGAGGTTCGCCCTTGCCCATCCTGGCCCGGTTCCTCAAGGACCGGGGCATCGTCACCGAGAGGCAGCTCGAGGAGGCGATCCAGCACCAGGTGCTCTACGGGGGCCGCCTGGGGACCAGCCTCTACGAGCTGGGCTTCATCACCGAAGAGCGCCTGCAGGAAGCCCTGGGACGCGTCCACGGCGTGCCCACGACCGCCGTGGACCTGCGGGAGGTGCAGCAGGAGGCCGTGGCCCTGGTCCCCAAGGTGCTGGCGGCCAAGCACAAGGTCTTCCCATACCGCATCCGCGGCAAGACCCTCGACCTGCTGATGGTGGACCCGCAGGACCACGCCACCGTCGCCAAGGTGGGCTACTCCATCGGCTACATCGTCCGGCCGCT
The DNA here is from genome assembly GCA_016199625.1 of Acidobacteriota bacterium. Classification (GTDB taxonomy): domain Bacteria; phylum Acidobacteriota; class Vicinamibacteria; order Fen-336; family Fen-336; genus JACQGI01. Next base: position 55,952 of record JACQGI010000039.1, read on the forward strand.
GGTCGTCCCCGAGTTTCGGATGATCCAGCTCCTCAAGGACTACTACGGCGTGGACGAGCGCTGGCGGTTCAGCGACACCCACCGGCCCGCCGCGCCAGCCGCGGCGCCCCTCGAGGCGTTGGCGCCGGAGAGTGCAGCGGCACGGATCGAATCCGCCACGACCCGCGACGAGGTCGTGGAGGCGCTGCTGGCCCTCTGCGCCCGGACGTTCCGGCGGGTCGTCTTTTTCATCGTGCGTGAGCCCTGGGTCATCGGCTGGAGCGGCGCCGGCGAGGGCATGGACCGGGCCCTGGCGTCGAGCCTCCGCATCCCCCTGGACCAGCCGTCGGTCTTCCAGACGGTCACGCGGGACAAGACCGTGTTCGTGGGACGCTTCGGCCCCGAGGAGGAGAACCAGCGCTTCCTGAAGGCCGTGGGCAAGCGGCCCACGACCAACGCCGCGCTCTTCCCCCTCGCCGTGAAGGGGCGGGTGGTGAATCTGGTCTACGGCGACGCCGGCGCCACGGGGAACGTCAAGGCCAACCTCGGGGACCTCATGGTCGACGTGCAGAAGGTCCCCCGGGCGTATCTGAGGATCATCCGCCGGAGGATCGCGGAGACCCGCAAGGCCGCAGGCGTCGCCCCCGAAGGTGCGGAAGACGGCGAAGACTAGGGTGTTCCGCCCCGGAACCACCGGGCGAGGGCGTACAGGACGAACACGAGACCCACGGTCAGGAGGCTCGACCAGGCCAGCCAGGCCGTGAGCCGGCGCTGCTGGGTCTCGTCCCAGGGTACCTCGACACGGCGTCGCGTCTCGGGCCGACCCGCGATCTCCACCTCGTAGGCCGCCGCGCCGCCCCGTCCCTCCAGCGGCCGGCTGCGCACGATCGCGGCGCACGCGGGGCACCGCGTGAGGGCGACCTCGAGGCTGCGATCCAGCACGGCGCCACAGCCCGGGCAGGCGAACGGCACCCCCGGAGTATAGTGCCGGCGTGGCGTGGTAGGATCCGGCTCCGTATGCGAGCCCACGCTTGGTTGTCCGCCACGCTGCTGCTGTCCGCCCCTGCGGCCGGTGGCCCCATCCTCGAGGAGCGCGACCGGGCGCTCTCGGCGCGCGGAGGAAGCCGGCACGTCTTCGTGGTCATGCTGGACGGGACGCGGCCCGATGCCTTGCGCCGCGCCCAGGCACCGGCCCTCCAGGGCCTGGCCGCCGCCGGCGTGACCTACCTGCAGGCCCGCACGCAGTATCCCTCCCAGACGCGCGTCTCCTTCGTGACGCTGCCCACGGGGTCCTACCCCGACGGCCACGGCATCGTCGGCGGCGACGAGTACAAGGACGAGTCGTGGAACACACAGTCCCTGGGGGCGACCGGAGACCCCGTCCCCGCCCAAGCCCTCGTCCGTCGGCCCACGATGTTCGAGGAGCTGACCGCCGCGGGCCTCACCTCCCTCTACGCAGCCATGAAGGGCTACGAGCTCGTGGGGGCGCGCGGCGCGACGTGGACCATCAACGGCAAGAACACGCTGGATGCCACGGCCTACGCGACACGCTACCAGGCCGAGGTGGCCGGGAGCGCCGATCTCGCCCTGGGCTACAAGCTGCTCCTCGGCCGTCAGCTCCTGGACCAGACCCTCGAGATCGTCCGTCGCGAGCGCCCGAGCCTGGTCGTCGTCAACCTCGGGTCGGGGGACTACGCCGCCCACTCCTTCGGCCCCGACGACCCGCGCTACCTGCGCGCCCTCGAGTACGGCGACGCCCTCCTGGGCGACCTCGTGAAGGCCGTGGAGGCACTCGGGATCCGGGACCGCTCGGTCTTCGTGATCTCCGCCGACCACGGCTTCACGCAGGTGGACGGCCGGCGGGTGGTAGCCCCGAAGTCCGATCACGACGGCCATCGTCTCGAGGTCCTCGCCGCACGGGGCATCGAGCACTTCGTCACCAACGCCGGCGGTGCCGCCATGGGGGTCTACGTCCGGGACCGCGCCCGCCTCGTCGAGGCGGCGAGCGCCCTGCGCGGCGAGACGTGGTGCGCCTCTCTCTACTGCGAGGACCCCAAGGCGGGCTGCGACCGCAGCCTGCGCTCGCTCCGCGCCTACTTCCCGGGGCGCTCCCCCGACCTCATGGTGGACCTCGACGACGACTACGCCCTCAACTACGCCCAGGCCGGCCAGCACGGCAGCCTGCGCGACGAGGACATGAACATCCCCCTCGTCCTCTCCGGAGCCGGCGTGGCCCAGGGGAAGGTCCTTGGCAAGGCGAGCCTCGTGGACGTCGCGCCGACCGTGCTGCGCCTCCTCGGGCTCACGCCGAAGCTCCTGCGGGCCGACGGGCGGGTCCTCGAGGAGGCTCTCGTGGCGCCGTGAGCGGTCGTCGAGCGCTCCCCGGGTTTCTGGGGGCGTTCGCCTCCCGCAACTACCGGCTCCTCTGGATCGGAGCCTTCCTGAGCAGCGTCGGGAGCTGGACCCAGGACGTCGCGCTCAACTGGCTCATCCACACCCGCTTCGTCGATCCGCGCTACCTGGGCTATCGCTCCTTCGCCGCGGAGCTGCCCCTCATCGCGTTCATGCTGCTGGGCGGCGCCGCGGCCGACCGGACCGACCGCCGCCGGATCCTCCTGGTCTCCCAGGTGCTGCAGATGTCCTTCGCCGCCACCCTCGGCCTGCTCTACGTCACGGGCCACCTGGGCGTCGCCGCGATACTGGGCCTGGCCATCCTCACGGGCCTGGCGCAGTCGCAGTCGGCACCCACGTACCAGGCCGTGATCACGAGCCTCGTGCCGCCCCCGCAGATCCAGAGCGCCGTGGCGCTGAACTCGCTGCAGTTCAACCTGTCGCGGGCCATCGGTCCCGTGATCGCGGCACTGCTGCTCGCGGGTGCGGGCACCGGCTGGTGCTTCGCCGTGAACGCGGGGTCGTTCCTGGCGGTGATCGTGGCGCTCTGGCGGATCGAGATCGCGTCCCCGGGCCTCGGAGGCAAGGAGAGCCTGGCCCGGAGCCTGGCCGCCGGCCTGAGGCACGTCAGGGAGAACCACGTGCTCGCCGTCCTCGTCGCCCTGGCGGCCGCCGGGAGCTTCCTCGCGTATCCGCTCCTCACGTTCCTGCCCGTGATCGCCGGCGACGTCCTGCGCACGGGCGCGGCAGGCTACAGCCAGCTCCTCTCGAGCTTCGGCGTCGGCGCCATCGTGGGCGCAGTGGTCACGGCGCAGCGCGGTCACGTGCCGGGCCGCGGCCGCATCCTGAACGGCGCCTTCGTTCTCTACGGTCTGGCGACCCTCGGCGCGATGGTGTCGCGCCGGCAGGGCCTCTCGATGGCGCTGCTCTGCGCCGCGGGCTTCTTCCTGGTGTGCGCCTTCTCCATCGTGAACTCCCTCGTCCAGGAGAACGCGCCCGACGAACTGCGGGGGCGCGTCGTGAGCATCTACGGCCTCGCCTTCCGCGGCGGGATGCCGCTGGGCAGCCTGGTAGCCGGCTTCCTCGTGGGTCCCTTCGGCGCGCCGGCGGTGATCGGCTCGTTCTCGGCTCTCCTCGTCGTCCTCTCCGCCACCCTCTTCGCGCGCAGCGCGCGCCTCCGTTTGGCGTGACGCGCGGCGGCGAAATCGCTCCTGCGAAATCGTTCCTTGACCCGCGCGGCGGGCGCGGCGTAAGCTGGCCTCAGGTCCTGCGTCCTGCGTCGGGACGTCGGAGAGAGAAATGAAGCACCCGGCCGGTGCCCTCACCCCGCGCCCGACGAGCTCGCCATACCGACCGGGGACGTACCTGCGCTGCGCGGCCTGCGGGAAGCTCCTGAAGATCGAGTGGGCGACGCGGAGCATCGTGTGCGCCTGCGGCGCGCGCATCCCGGCCACCCCCTCGGGGAAGTAGCTGGACCGACCGGCGCGGCTCACCCTCGACGCGGCGGTCGTGCCGGGCCTCCTCCTCCTCGTCGCGCGCGACCTCCTCGTGCACGACCCGCCGCGAGTGCTCGCGTGGCGAGCTCTCCACGACCCGCGCCTCTCGAGCCTGCCGGCCTGGCTCGCGCCGCTCCTGCCGCGACCCCGCCCCGAGCTGGATGCCGACCCCGTCGCGCTTCTCCTCGGGGCCCTCGCCATCGGCTTCGCCGCCGCCTATCTTTTCGCCGCGCTGCGCGGCGCGCGGGTCGTCCTGCGCGCGGCGCTCGTGGCCGCGTCGGCCGCTACGCTCGTCGTCCTCCCGACGGCGGCCTTCGTCGGCCTCGGCATCGCGACGGATCGGCCGTTCGGGCAGGACGGCGGCGTCGTGCAGCTTCCCCTGGCCCTCGACAGGCTCCTCGCCGGCGAGAGCCCGTACGGCGCCGACTACTCCGACAGCATCCTCGGCAAGGAGGCGCGGGCCTCGGACTTCTGGAGCGCCCACGGCGGCAACCCGATCCTGCGGCACCACGCCTACCTGCCGGGGACCCACCTTGCGATGATGCCTTTCTACCTGTACGCGCGTGCGCTGGGGGCCTCTTTCGACCCTCGGGCCGTCACGCTCCTCGGGTGGCTCCTTGCGGTCGGCCTCGCCGTGCGCCTCGTCGAACACGTCTCCGCGCGGCTCGCCGCTGCGGCAGTCGTCGCCCTGAACCCGCTCGTCTACTGGCACCAGATCTTCGGTGCCAACGACCTGCTGGTCGTGGCCATGGTGCTGGCGGCGGTCCGGCTCGCCACGGCAGGACGCCCCCTCGCCTCGGGGGCGTTGCTCGGCCTCGCGTGCGCCACCAAGCAGCTCGCCTGGCCGTTCGCGCCCTTCCTTCTGGTCCACCTCTCCGGTGCGGGCACCTTCGGCGAGCTCGCCGGCCGCACCGCCCTCCGCCGGCTCGCGGGGCCGTCCCTCGTCGCGACGGGAGTCTTCGCCGCGATCGTCGCTCCCGTGGCGGCGCTGGACCTCGCCCGGTTCTGGGGCGACATCGTCGTCTACAACGTCGGGCTTCCCGGCGCGGACAACTATCCTCTCGGCGGAACGCCGGGCTTCGGCTTCGCCAACTACCTCGTCTACTTCGGCACGGTGGCGAGCCTGCAGGAACACGCTCCCCTGGCCGGCTTCTACCTCCTCCTGGTGCCCGTGGGGCTCCTGCTGCTGCGCCACCAGATGCGCAGCGGCGCCGCGGCGACGGTGCTGGTCACGGGGAGCGCGGCGCTGCTGGCGTCGCTGTACTTCTCCCGGGTGGTCCACGCCAACTACCTGGTGCTGCCCGCGATCCTCCTTCCGCTGGGATTCCTCATGGGGGAGCGCCGGTCCGCCGACGTGGCCGCCGTGCCGCTGCTGCTCCTCGCCCTCGCCGTAGAGGTGGCCGAGGGCGAGCTGTTCCGTGCAGCGTGGGAGGACGCGGTGAACGCGCGCCTGCCGCGCTACCTCGAGGGGCTCGCGGCGACGCTGGCTCCGCGGGCCGGCCCCGACCTCACCCAGGACCCTCTGGGCCTGCTCGTGAGCGCCACGGCCGCGGGGCTGGGCGTCGCGTACGTCGTGGCCGGAATCCTCGGTGCGTCGGTCCGCGCGCGCGTCGCCGTGGTCGTGGCAGGGGCGCTGCTCGTCGTGGCGCTCCCCACGCGCGCGCTCGTGCGCATCGGCGAGGCCACGGGGACTCCCCGCGTCCAGGCGTCCTTCGCGGCGTCGGTGCTGGCGGGGATGCGCGCCTCCGACGCGCCGCCGGTGCGGGAGGCGTGGAGCGCGAGCTTCCGGAGGGACCCGCCCCGGCGGCTCGAGGCCGACGTGCCGTCTCCCGCGGCGCCGGCGCTGGGCCGCCTGTTGCGGGCCCTCGGGCTGCGCGACCCGCGGCCCCTGGCGCTGGTGGCGTTGGCCGTCTCCCTGATGCTGCTCGTCGTTCTGGTTCCGCAGCCGGCTGTCCCCCTCGTGTCGGGGATCGCGCTCCTCGCTCCGCCGGCAGCCGTCGGCGTCGCGTTCGGCTCCGGCGACGTCCTGGTCCTTGCGGCGGCCCTCGGCGCGCTCCTCCTGCGCGCCCGCGGTCGATCCCTGGCCTCGGGGGTCGTCCTGGGCTGCGTAATCCCCCTCGCGCCTCTCGCCGTTCTGCTCTCGCCGCTCGTGCTGTCACCGGACCGTCTGTTCGCCCGGCGTGCCCTCGGTGGTCTCGCTCTCGGTGCCGCGATCATCACGGGAGCGGCGCTGCTCCTCGACCCGGAGGGCTTCGCGGACGGGTGGACGCTCGCGGGGCCCGGCTCCGGACTAGGGAACCTCCTCCTCTACTTCGGGGCCGGAGACGCCTCCCTGCGCCTGGCGACGCTCGCCCTCGGGGCGGCGGTCGTGGCCCTCGTCGCCTTCGCGATGGGTCGCGGCCGGAGGGCCGAGGTCAGAGCGGCGGCGGCTGTGGGGGCCGCGGCGCTCGTGGCGGGCGCGGTCCTCGCGCCCTGGAGCTCGCCCCACGACCTCGCCGTGCCGCTCGCCCTGCTGGCTGTCGCCAGCGCGGACTGACCTCCGCGAACGGTTCTGGCGGAGCCGATGTCCTCTCCCCTCGTTCGACCGACGAGGTCAGGGGATTCCTGAGCTCCGTTTACGGTCATCTGGGCCGCGGGCCGATGGCCCGCAAGTGTGTGGTGCCGGAGGCGGGACTCGAACCCGCATGGGTTTCCCCACACGCCCCTCAAACGTGCGTGTCTGCCAATTCCACCACTCCGGCACGGAACGGTGGCGAACGGAACTCCGGATTTTAGAGGCCTGGAGCGGCCCTGTCAATCCGGGCCCCCTCGGGCCAGCGGAGCCCTTCCCGAACCGCGGCGGAAGCCTTCCCGAGCTCACCGCACGTGCGAACGACGGATCAACGACTTGCAGCCTCCGGCGCACGGCACGCCCGTTGCCTCAGAGGGTGGCGGAGGGACGCATGGACCGACACGGCGGGAACTTGAGCTTCGGCGAGGTCGCGGGCGGGCTCACGGCGCGAACAGGGTGGACCTGGGACGAGGGGCCGGAGCCGACCGCGGACGGACGAGAGGAGGCCAGCGGCGCGGAAGGCGCCCCTGCGGCGTCGGAGCCGGGAGACCGGTCGTGAGCCGCCCGCGCCGCTTCGTGTTCATCGACGGCCGCGAGGTCGAGGCTGATTCCCCGGTGGCGCTGCTCGAGGCGCTTCGCGGCAGCGAGCACCTCCCCCCGGCGACCCTCGATCGCTACCTGGACCTGCTCCACAGCCGCGGCGCCCTCGGCTTCGGCCTGCGGCTCGACGTGGGAGCGCCCGGTGAGGCCATCGAGGCACGCTGCCACAGAGCCCTTGGCAGCCTCATCGCCTTCGGCTGGGTGCGACCCGTCGCCTCGGCGCGCCGGCGTGTTGCCGGTCGGTGCGTCCCGATCAGGACAGGTCCCTGAGGATCTCCCGCGCGGCGTTGGCGCCCGGGCCCCCCGTGACGCCGCCGCCGGGATGCGTCCCGGCGCCGCAGAGGTAGAGCCCCTCGACGGGCGTCCGGTAGCGTCCCCAGCCCAGGAGGGGGCGCATGGCGAAGAGCTGACCGAGGGACGGCTCCCCGTGAGAGGGGTGACCGCCGGTGAGGGCGTAGGTGCGCTCGAGGTCGAGGGGCGTGAGGACGTGACGGTCGAGGACGAGGCCGGCGAGGCCGGGGGCGTACGCCTCGAGCGTCCGCAACACGGCGTCGCCCACCTCGTCGCGACGCGCGTCCCAGCTTCCCTCGCGCAGGCGGTAGGGCGTGTACTGGACGTACACCGACATCACGTGACGGCCGCTGGGTGCGAGGCTCGGGTCGGTCAGGGTGGGGATCGTGACGTCGAGGTACGGAAGTCGCGAGATCCCGCCGTACTTGGCGTCGTCGTAGGCGCGCTCGAGGGCGTCCACGCCCGGCCCCACGTGGATCCGTCCTGCGAGCGTCGCGGCCGGGTCTCGCCCGTCGAGGCCCTCGAATGCGGGGAGCGCCGAGAGCGCGAGGTGGACCTTGGACGCCATCCCTTGGGCTTGGTAGCCCCGCACTCGTCGCAGCTCCTCGGGATCGAGGAGCGCCGGATCCAGGAGGCCCAGGACCGTCCGGCACGGGTCGGCGCCCGAGACGACGGCGCGAGCCACGACCTCCTCCCCGCCCGCGAGGACGACCCCGGTAGCGCGTCCGTCCGAGGCCGTGATGCGCGCAACCTCGGCTCCCGTGCGGACCTCGACCCCCAGGCGACGTGCGGCGCCCGCCAGGGCTTCGGAGAGAGCGCCCAGGCCGCCTTTCACGAGGACGGTGGATCCGGCGCCGTTGCCGTCTCCGGCGGCAGCCGAGAGGAGCAGGTTCGCCGTCGTGCCGGCGGACCAGGGCCCCGCGAAGACGCCCGAGATTCCGCGAGCGCAGACCATCGCGCGGAGCAGCTCGGTCTCGAACCACTCGGCGGCGAAGTCCGCGACCGCCATGGGCCCCCAGCGTAGCAGCCGCTGGGCGTCCTCGCGCCCGAGGCCGCGGAAGGCGAGGCCCGCCCCGAGGAGCCCCCACAGGTCGCGCGGGCCCGGCGCGTCCAGGTCCGGCGGCGTCATCTCGAGGACGCGGGCGAGCATCCGTGCGATGCGTGTCAGGGAGAGGTGGAAGGCCGCGTAGCGGTCGGCGTCGCGCGTCGAGAACGGCCGGATCTCCGCGGCACAACGCACCGGGTCGCCGAAGAGCGCCAGGCCCCGCCCGTCCGGGAGCGGCGCGAAGAACCGGGGCTCGGGCTCGACCGTCTCCACCGCGAGCCCCAGCTCGCGGACGACAGCGGCGCGGAGTGGACCGGCCGTGTGGGCGAGGCTCGACACGCGGAAGCCGGGGGCGAACTCCTCGGTGACGGCGGCGCCGCCGACGCGGTCGCGCCGCTCGAGGAGCAGCGTCCTGAGCCCGCCCTTCGCGAGCAGCGCCGACGTCACGAGGCCGTTCACGCCTCCGCCGATGACGACGACGTCGGGTCTCACCGGATCCTCCCGCGATCCCAGTCGCGCAGGATCTCGAAGGCCGCGAGCCGTCCCGGGGCCCCCATGATCCCGCCGCCGGGGTGCGTGGCCGACCCGCACATGTACAGGCTGCGCACCGGCGTCCGGTAGCGGGCCCAGCCCGGCACGGGCCGGAGGAAGAAGAGCTGCTCGAGGCTCAGCTCGCCCTGGAAGATGTTGCCCTCTGTGAGGCCCCATTCCCTCTCGAGGTCCAGGGGCGTGAGCACTTGGCGGTGGAGGACGAGGCTCTTCAGGTTCGGGGCGAACTCCGAGAGGGTGTCGATCACCGCGTCGCCGAAGGCGTCGCGCTTCTGGTCCCAGTTCCCTTCCCGCAGCTTGTAGGGGGCGTACTGCACGAAGCACGACATCACGTGCTTGCCCGGGGGGGCGACGCTCGGGTCCGTGAGCGACGGGATCACGACGTCCATGTAGGGCCGGCGCGAGAAGTCGCCGTACTTGGCGTCGTCGTAGGCTCGCTCCATGTACTCGACGCTCGGCGAGATGGAGATCGCGCCGCGCAGGTGGGGCCCCGGGCCGGGAAGACACGTGAAGTCGGGAAGGCCGTCCAGGGCCAGGTTCACCTTCCCCGACGAGCCCCTCAGCTTGTACCGCCGCACCTCGCCGAGGAAGCTCTCGTCCAACGCCCCCGGCTCGACCATCTTGAGGAAGGTGCGGTGGGGGTCGACGCTCGACACCACCACGGTCGCGTCGATCTCCTCGCCGCCCTCGAGGACGACGCCCGTCGCGCGCTCGTCGCGGACCTTGATCCGCTCGATGGCGGCCTTCGTCCGGATCTCGACCCCCGCCTCGCGAGCCGCGCCGGCGATCGCCTCGCTGATGGCCCCGGTTCCGCCCCGGGAGAGTCCCCAGGAGCGGAAGACGCCGTCGATCTCCCCCATGTAGTGGTGCAGGAGCACGTAGGCGGTGCCCGGCGAGCGCACGCCCAGGAACGTGCCGATGATGCCGCTCGCCGACATCGTGGCCTTGAGCACGTCGGTCTCGAACCACTGGTCCAGCATGTCGGCGGCGCTCATGGTCATGAGCTGGATCAGGTTGTGCTGGTCCCGGCGGGGGAGCCGCTGGAAGCGGCGGCCGAGGCCGGCGAGGCGCGCGAGGCCCAGGATGTCGAGGGAGAGCGGGTCCGGGGGGACCATGGCGAGGATGGGCTTCACGAAGCGCGCCATCTCCACCATGGCCTTCGCGTAGTCGTCGTAGGCCTCGGCGTCGGTGGGCGAGTGGCGGTAGATCTCGCGCCGTGTCCGGCCGTGGTCGCTCATCCTCCAGAGATGGTCGCCGTCGGGCATCGGCGTGAACGTGCCGTCGAGGGGGAGGATCTCCAGGCCATGCCGCGGCAGGTCCAGCTCCCGGATGATCTCGGGGCGCAGGAGCGAGACGACGTACGAGCAGACGGAGTACTTGAACCCGGGGAAGATCTCCTCGGTGACCGCGGCGCCTCCGACCAGGTGGCGCCTCTCCAGGACGAGGACCCGGCGGCCGGCCTTGGCCAGGTAGGCCGCGCTCACGAGGCCGTTGTGGCCCCCACCGACGACCACCACGTCGTAGCGCGTGGCCATCTCAGGCCGTCCCGAGCTCTTCGAGGACGCCCTTGATCAGGAGGGGCCAGACCGTCGTCGCATCTGCGAAGACCTCGGCGAAGCGGCCCCCTTCGGCCTCCGGAACGAACTTCCCCCAGGACACGCCTTCGGAGTACGTGCAGCCGGAGAGCCCTCCCCAGTGCGTGGGCTCGGGGCAGATCCGCACCGCGTACTGGTACCGGGGCGGGGTGAGCTCGAGGCCGAGGCGGTGGTTGGTGATGTCCACGTACGGGCCCACCTCCTGGGCCCAGTTGCGCGGAACCCCGCCTCCGATGGTGAAGATGCCGAGCCTCTTCGCGCTCAGGCAGAAGCGCGCGAAGCTCTGCAGGTCGAGGTAGGGGTTGTAGGACGGGACGACCCTCAGCAACTCCGCCGGGTCCGTCGCGCCGCGCGCGTGGGCCCGCTTCATGGCCCAGGTGGAGAGGTCGAGGCCCAGCTCCGAGTCCGTGAAGGCCGGGACGAAGATCGGCACCTTCTCGAGATACGCGCTGCGAAGCACGCCCTGGCCCTGCGGGTCCTCGGCGAGGACCTTGCCGAGGGCGCGACAGACGATCTCGCTCGAGAGAGCCGGCTCGGCCGCGACGGCGTCCAGGGCCTTCGAGGAGAACTCCTCGACGTAGTTGAGGTTCGCCTCCATCTCGAGGGTGTCGTAGACCCGGTTGTAGCCCTTCTCGAACAGCTCCTCGTCGCTCATCCGCGGGTCGTGGCGGTAGTGGACCATCCCCACGGCCTCGGAGAGGCCGTGGGCCATCAGGGCGCCGGTGGAGACCACGGCCTGCACCATGCCGGTGTCGATCATCTTGCCGATGACCTTGCCCATCTTGGCGATGGTCATGGCCCCCGACAGGGTCAGGACGACCTTGCAGTCCGGGTCCCGCACCATGGCCAGGGTCACCTCGAGCGCCTCGCCGAGCGAGCGGCCGCTGAACGCGGTCCTCGCCATTCCGCGCAGCAGCCCGGCGAACGAGGTCACCTTGTCCAGGTCGAGGCTCTCCAGGGGGACGAGGCCGTCGCGCCGTCCGTCGTGGAGATGCCGGGCCTTCTTCATCTCTCCTCCGGCCGGGATGTTATGCGCCGGTGACGGGCCGCGCAACCACCGGCCTGTAGAATCGGTGTGTGTCCGACCAACGGCTGAAGACCCGCCTGGAGGAACTGTACCGTCGCTACGACGGCCGGTTCGTGGACCCCGACCCGCTGGAGTTCGTCCGGCGGCAGGAGACGACCCCCGACCGCGAGGTCGTGGGTCTCGTGGCCTCCGCCCTCGCGTACGGCAACGTGGTCCAGATCAAGCGCAGCGTCGCCGCCGTGCTCGCGCTCCTCGGGCCGCGCCCCGCCGACACGGTGCGGAGGCTCGATCCTCGCGAGGCGGCCCGTCGCCTGGACGGCTTCCGCCATCGCTTCAACGACGGGCGCGACGTAGCTTGCCTCCTGTTCTTCCTGCGCCAGATGCTCGAGGGGGCGGGATCGGTCGAGGCCTTCTTCACACGGGGCGACGACCCGACGGCCGCCGACGTGGGCCCGGCCCTGGTGTCGTTCTCGACCCGGGCCCTGGCCCTCGACCCCGGTGGGCTGTACCGCGGCCGGCGCCTCCCGCCGCACGCCGGCGTGCGCTTCTTCTTCCCGAGCCCGGAGGACGGAAGCGCGTGCAAGCGCCTGAACCTCTATCTGCGCTGGATGGTGCGGCGGGACGGCGTGGACCTGGGCGTCTGGCGCACCGTGGACCCGGCGCGCCTCGTCATCCCACTCGACGCCCACGTGTACGCCCTCGCGCGCCGTGTGCGGCTCACCCGGTACAAGTCGCCGGGCTGGGCCATGGCGGTGGACGTCACCCGCCGTCTCCGGCGGTTCGATCCGGCCGATCCCGTGAAGTACGACTTCGCTTTCCACCGCATGGGGCTGTGGCGGAAGGACGACGAGATCCGCTCGCTCAGGTGACCCGTGCGAGGACGACGACGGAGTAACCCGTGAGGCCGGCCGTCGCTCCGCGCGAGGACGCCCTCGACGAGCGCCTGCTCCGCATCGACCCGCGAGCCGGACTCTTCTCCGACGCCCGCGTCCGGCGGGCGGGCGCGTCGTAGCGGTGGGCACGACGGTGGTGCGGTGCCTGGAAGGGGCGGCGCGTCTTCACCGCGGGACGCTGACGTCCGGGAGCGGCGTCACCGACGTCCGCCTCGGCCCGGAGTTTCGACCCGAAGTCGTGGACGGCCTCCTCACCGGGATCCACGAGCCGGGGACCAGCCACTACGACCTCGTCCGGGCCTTCGTCCCCGAGCCCCTCCTCGCCGCCGCCTCGCGCCACGAAGAGGCGGAGGGCTACCTCGTCCACGAGTTCGGGGACTCGTGCCTCGTCCTCGCGGGCGAGACGGGCCCGCTCAGTCCTCCGGTCCCCTGATCAGCGCCAAGGGAGCGCCGTTGCGGAAGAGGCGCGACGCCGTGTCGTTGAGCTGTGCGAGGGTCAGGGCGTCTGCGGGGAGCGTCGCCGGAGCGAGGGCCTCGCGCAGGAGCGTCTCGGCCGCGGCGACGGCCCCGTCGCGCTCGCGTGCCGCCTTGCCCCGAAGGTACGTCTTGGCCTCGTCGAGGTCGGCCTGCGAGAAGGGCCCGCGTGCGGCATCCTCCAGGATCGAGCGGATGCGGCGCATCGCCTCGGCGACGTCCTGGGACGCGGCGGCGGTGCGGATCTGGAGGAAGCCTGGCGCGCCATCCTCCTCGAGGGATGCATTGACGGAGTACACGAGGCCCGGCTCGACGAGCGAGCGACCGAGTCGCCCCGCGTAGCCCGTCTCGCCCAGCAGGTAGAGCAGGGCACGCGTCGCCGCCGGGTCCCAAAGGCGGGAGCGGTCCCCCGGCCACACCACGAGGATGTCGGACTGCGCCTTCCCGGACGCAGCGAAGCGGGCTTCCGCGAAACGAGCGGGGCCCGCCGCAACGGGCCACTGCGCCGGGGCGGTGGCGATCCCCGACGGGATGCGCCCGAGGGCGGCTTCGAGGACCGGCCGCGCGATGGCGGGGTCGAACGTTCCGGTGACGACCATGGTCGTGCGCGACGGCGTGACGTGACGGCGCAGGAACAGCTCGAGGGCACCGGCGGTCACGGCCTCGAGGGCGGAGGGCGAGCCCCACGGCGGCACGGCCGCAGGCGAGCCCTTCGGGTAGAGACGGACGAGGGCCTCCCGAAGCAGGGCCGTTTCCCCGGTCGCGTCCCGCTCCCGCGCGCGTTGCGCGGCGGCCCGCGCGAGATCACCGAGACTCTCCACCGCTACGGGCGCCGCGGACCGGGCCAGACGGCCGGCCAAGACTTCGGCGAGGACCGGCAGGTCCTCCGGCATTCCCGAGCCCGCGAATTCGATGAAGCGCCGCGAGGCGGCCGCGGCGGGATCGGCGTGGAGGGTCCAAGCGAGGCCGGGGGTGTCGGTCCTCTCGCCCGGGGCCGGCTGCGCGAGGAGCTCGACCGCCAGGGCCGAGAGGCCGGGGGCCGTGTCGTGGAGCCCTCCAGCGTCGATGCGCCCCCGCACCGTGACGAGCATCGAGGACGACAGCGGGGCGAGGACGAGGGTGAGGCCGTGGGGCAGCACGTCGCGTCGCGGAAGTGTCGCCGGCACCGGACCCGTGCCGAGCGCGAGCGGCGGGGGCCGCGTCGGTTCTCGGGTTGCCGCGGCCGGTTCGCCCCCGCGAGGCGCCGGCGTCGCGGCGGCCGCCTCCGGGGGCGTCGGCAGGAACCATCCCACCGTGGCCTGGTGGGGCTGCAGTCGCTCGGCGGCGAGCCGCGCGAGATCGTCGGCGGTGACGCGGGCCAGCCGCTCGGGCATGTCGAGCAGGTGGCCGAAGCCGCCGGAGACCTCGAAGAAGGCGAGCTGATGCGCGCGCCCCGCCTGGTCCTCGAGGTCCGCCGCCCAGCCGGCGCGGACCTGCCGCAGCGCCGCCTGGATCTCCTCGGCCGTCCACCGCCGGACGGCCGCGTCGGCCACGGCGCGGAAGAGCGCGGCTTCGAGGCCCGGCAAGGCGGTTGCCTCGGGCGCGGCGGCGGTGAGGGTGTAGACGTAGGGATAGCGCGACGCCTGCCAGTCGGTCGCCGCTTCGGTCGCGAGGCTCGAGACGGCCCCCGACAGCGGCGTTCGCGCCGGCGCCGGATAGTCCCGCGTGAAGCGGAACCCCTTGCCGCCCGCGAGCAGCGCGTCGAGGAGCACGAGGGCGGGAAAGTCGGCGTCGGTGAGCGCAGGGGCGCGATAGGCCACGAGGATGCGTGCGTGCGGGCCCGGTCGGCGCACCGCGACGCGCCGCTGGCCGGTTTGCACGGGCTCCACGGTCCGGACGTCGGTCGGCTCGCCGCCCGCCGGGATCGCTTCGAAGCGCTCGCGGACCTTCGCGAGGGTCGCGGCGGGGTCCATGTCCCCGACGACGACGAGGACGGCGTTCCGCGGACGGTAGAAGCGCCGGTAGAACCCGTAGGCTTCGTCGCGCGTCACGCCGAGGACGTCGATCGGCCAGCCGATGGTGTTGTTGCGGTACGGGTGGATCTCGAAGGAGGAGGCGAGGACCGCGTCGTAGAGCACCGACTGCGGGTCGTCGTACGAGCGCAGCTCGGCGAGGACGCTCGACCGCTCCCTCGCGAACTCCGCCGGGTCGTGGAGGGCCGCCGTCATCCGGTCCGCCTCGAGGTCCAGCATGAGGTCGAGGGCCTCACGAGGGACGGTCTCGGCGTAGTGCGTCTGGTCGATCCAGGTGTAGCCGTTCCACCGGCCGCCGATGCGGGTGATGCACTCGGTGGCCTCGCTCCCGGGGAACCGTCGCGTCGCCCGGAAGTTCATGTGCTCCACGTAGTGGGCGAGCCCGGTGGTCCCCGCGGCCTCGTTCCGCGCCCCCACGCTGTACATCACGGCCACGGACACGAGGGGCGACGAGCGATCGGGGAGCACGAGCACCGTCAGGCCGTTCGCGAGCGCGGCGTGGTGCACGGGGCCCAGGGGCGAGGGCGTGACGGTGACGGAGGGCTCCGTGGCGGCGGTGGGCGACGGGGCGAGGACCGCCGCCAGCAGCGCGGGGCCCGCGGCGTTCAAGAAGCGGGCCCCCACAGCCGGATGCGGCCGTCGGACAGCGCGACGGCGATGTGGTCGCCGCCGCCGAAGAGCGCGACGCCGGTGAAGCTCTCCTGGGCCGGCCCCCACAGCGCGGCGAGGGTCGAGCGCGTCTCCAGGTCCCAGAGCTGGACCGCGTTGTCCTGGGCCACCGTGGCCAGGTGCCGGCCGTCGGCGAAGAAGGAGAGCGACGTCGGCGGCTTCTTGTGCCCGCTCATGACGCAGAGCTGGTTCTGCGAGACGAGATCGAAGACCCGGAGGGTGCGGTCGTGGCTCGCCACGACCAGCCGGCGCTCGTCGGGGGCCGGGCAAAGGAGGCTCACGAGGGCCTCGGGGCCCCGGAGGGTGGCCTTGAGGCGCCCGCTCCCGGCGTCGAGGACGCGGAGGATCCGGTTGACGTGGCCGGTGACGATCCAGGCGCCCGCGCCCGCGTACGTGAGCGCCGTGACCGGAGAAGGCTGCCGGTGGAGCTGGCGCACGGCCTCGCCGGCCATGGCGGCGTGGACGTCCCACAGCTTCAGTGTGGCATCCATGCCCCCGGTGGCGAGGACCGCGGCGTCCGGGGAGAAGCCGACCGCCCCGACCGACGCGTCGTGACGCAGCTTCACGGGCACCTCGTCCCCCGTGGCCATGTTCCACAGGTGGACGCTGCCGTCGACGTGGCCCGAGGCCATCAGCGCCCCGTCGCGGGAGAACGAGAGCGCCGTGGCCATGGCGTCGTGGCCCGAGCGCTGGTGCATCTCGCTCCGCAGGGTCAGCACCCGCGTGCGGTTGTGGAGGTCCCAGATCCGGATCGCGCCGTCGGCCCCCGACGTGGCCAGGAGGTCGCGCACGGGCGAGAGGCACGCCGACGAGGTAGCCGGGGGCTCGCCGAACGTGGCCAGCTCCCGGAAGACCGAGGCTCCCCGAGCGCGCAACTCCACGAGGACGGCCGTCGGGAGGCGCCTGGGCGGCGCCGTGGCGGCGGGAGTCGTCCCGGGCGGCGGCAGGGCGTGGGTCCCCGAGTCGAGGGGCGTGAGGTCGAGGTCCAGGGTCTGCGCCGGCCGGCGCGGCGGCGTGACGAGTGTCGGGGCCTCCGCCAGCGCCGTCTCGATCATCTCGACGAGCTGTACGACCTCGGTCCGGCCCGGCGCCAGGGCCCGGGCGCGCCGCGCCGCCTCCAGGGCGCGCTCGAGGTCGTTGTCGGCGAAGAGGCGCTGGGCCTCGCGCACGTCCCGCTGGTACGCCTGCTCCCTCGCGCGGCCGAAGAGCGGCGTCTCGGCGGCGGCGGCGATCCCGAGGAGCGCCTGAAGCTCCGCCGCCATCTCGGCCATGTCCTGGTAGCGCTGGGCGGGGTCCTTGGCGAGGGCGCGCTCGACGACGTTGCCGAGGGAGGGCGGCAGGCCGAGGCGCGCCGCGTCCAGGGGCGGGGGGGGCTCGTGGACGATCTTGTACACGAGGGCCGCCACGGTGGTGCCCTCGTAGGGCAGGCGGCCGGCGAGCATCTCGTAGAGCACGACGCCGACGGCCCAGATGTCGGCGCGATGGTCCACGCGGCCGCCCTTGAGCACCTCGGGGGCGATGTAACTGGGCGTCCCGAGGATCAGCCCCGTCTGGGTCATCGAGGAGTCCTCGAGGCGGGCGATGCCGAAGTCCACCAGCTTGACCGCGCCGTCGAGGAGAACGCGGACGTTGGCCGGCTTCACGTCGCGGTGGACGACGCCGCGCTTGTGGGCGAAGTCGAGGCCCCGGCAGACGTCCACGACGATCCTGACCTTCTGGGGGAGGCTCAGGCGGTCGTGGGGGACCATGGCCTGCGCCAGGTCCATCCCCTCCAGGAGCTCCATGGCGATGTAGAGCGTCCCCGCCATCTCGCCCAGCTCGTAGATCGTGACGATGTTGGCGTGCTGCAGCCTCGCAGCCGCCCGCGCCTCCCTCTCGAAGCGCTGGAAGGTCTCCCGCTTCGAGAGCAGCCCCGGCTTCACGGTCTTGAGGGCGACCTGGCGGTCGAGGACCGGGTCACGGGCACGGTAGACCGTACCCATCGCCCCCTGGCCCAGCTCGGCCAGGATCTCGAACTTCCCGATCTTCTGCGTGGTGCCCTCGCCGCGAAGGCCGCGTCGCCGCGCGTGCGGAGCGCGGGCCGAGGGCTATGATAACCGCTCTAGAAGCCCACCGCCCGTAGCAGCTCGTCGATCCTCTGGCGCACCGCGTCGGGCGAGTCCTCTTCGAGGTAGCCGTGGAAGTGCCACGCCACTTTCTTGTGGTTGGGGCATTGGATCACGGCGACCCAGCCCGGGATGGCCGGCGACTCCGTGAGCTTGACGTCCCAGTGCTCCTGCTCGGGGCGCTTGCCCAGGACGTCGAGGATCGCCGTCCGGGCGTTCTCGTTCTTGACGGGATCCCTGAGCGTGTTCCAGAGGATATGCACAGCCATCACGACCTCCTCGATGCTCCTGACCCGTTGGACCCTGTGCTGGCCTACTGTACGCCCGAAAGCACTCCGAATTCCAGCCCCTTTTTCAGCCCTGCCCCTTCTCCCGGGCCTTGGCGTCCTGCCAGAGCGTCTCCATCTCCTCGAGGTCGGACTCCGCCGGCCGGCGCCCCCGGTCACGAAGCCGCTCTTCGATGTAGCGGAACCGGCGCCGGAACTTGCGGTTGGCGGCTTTGAGGGCGCTCTCGGGATCCACACCCAGCAGCCGGGCCACGTTGACGGAGATGAACAGGAGGTCGCCGACCTCCTCCTCGACCTCCTGGCGGTCGGGTGCCGGCCGGGCCACGGCGGCCTCTAGCTCGGCGGCCTCCTCGTCGAGCTTGCCCATGGCCGCGGCGGCGTCCGGCCAGTCGAAGCCGACGCGGGAGACCTTCGTCGTCATCTGGAAGGCTTCCATGACGGCAGGCAGGCGCGTCGAAACGCTGTCGAGCATCGAGTCGTCCGCGGCCCCCTTCTCCGCCAGCTCGGCCTCCTTGAGAGCCTCCCAGTTGCGCAACACGTCGCCGGGCGTCGACGCGGGGTGGTCGGCGAAGACGTGGGGATGGCGTCGCACCATCTTCTCGTTGACCTTGGCGATCACGTCGGCGACGGTGAACCGCCCGCGGTCGGTGGCCATCTGGGCGTGGAAGACGACCTGGAGCAGCAGGTCCCCGAGCTCGCCGGCGAGGTGGTCGTCGTCGCCGTCGTCGATGGCCTCGACCACCTCGTAGGCCTCCTCGAGGGTCATGGCCTTGAGGCTGGCGTGGGTCTGCTCGCGGTCCCATGGACATCCTCCGGGACCGCGCAGGCGGGCGATGAGCTCGACGAACGCGCCGAAGCGCGCCGCGGCGTCGGAAGCGAGGGGCTGGCTCATGGCCGAATGATAGAGCACAATGAGGGGCTGGAGCCTCCTCGTGCTCGTGACGCCCGCCCGCTTTCCCGACGACGGCGGAATCGTCCGTGACCTCCTGCGCGAGTACGCCGCGGGCCTCGGGATCGATCTCTCGTTCCAGGGCTTCGAGGACGAGCTGGCCCGGCTGCCGGGCGACTACGGCCCTCCCGGAGGCATCGTCCTGCTGGGCCTCGACGAAGCGGCGCCGGCGGGGTGCGTGGCGCTGCGGCGTATCTCTACGAGGGCCTGGGCTTCCGTGACATCCCCTCCTGCCGGCATAATCCCGTACCGGGGGCGCGCTTCCTGGAGCTGACGCTGTGAAGATCCCCGATCCATCAGGTGGACGCGTTCACGAGCCGCGTCTTCGCGGGGAACCCTGCGGCCGTCTGTCCCCTCGAGGCGTGGCTGCCCGACGCCACGATGCAAGCGATCGCCGCCGAGAACAACCTCGCCGAGACGGCGTTCTTCGTGGGTCGCGCGGGCGAGTACCACATCCGGTGGTTCACCCCGGCGACCGAGGTGGATCTCTGCGGCCACGCGACGCTGGCCTCGGCGTTCGTGATCCTGGGCGTCGTCGAGCCGGGGGCCACCGCGGTCCGCTTCTCCTCCAAGGGCGGGCCCCTCGCGGTCACCCGAGACGGGGACCGCCTGTGCCTGGACTTCCCGGCCCGCGAGCCGGCGCGGTGCGAGAGCGCCGCCGCCATTGCCGAGGCCCTCGGCCGCCCCCCGCGGGAGCTGTGGGCGTCACGAGACTACATGGCTGTTTACGACACGGAGGAGGAGGTGCGCACGCTGCGGCCCGACATGGCCAAGGTCGCCGGCCTCGATCGCTTCGCGGTCATCGCCACCGCGCCGGGGAAGGACGCCGACTTCGTCTCGCGCTTCTTCGCGCCGGCCGCCGGCGTCCCCGAGGACCCCGTGACGGGCTCGGCTCACTGCACCCTCGTGCCGTACTGGGCCAGGCGCCTGGGGAAGGCCCGCCTCCGCGCCCGCCAGGTTTCGGCCCGAGGCGGCGAGCTCTTCTGCGAGCGTCGCGGCGAGCGGGTCCTCATCGCCGGCCACGCGGTGAAGTACCTCGAGGGCATGATCGAGGTGTGATGGCGGTGCGCGATCACGGGACGCGCCGGGGCGAGGTCAGCGAGAGAGCCCAGAGGGCGACGACCACGGCGACCACGATCCACACCGTCCCCCACGCGACCGCAGGGAGGCCGGTGAGCGCCGCGAGGGCGTGGGCGTCGCTCCCGGGGACGTCGCGCAGCAGGACGTCGGAGGCGACGTCCCAGGGGGCATAGAGACAGCTCACGGTCCCGAGGATCCGCAGGAGGGCGTCGGAAACGCCCGGGGGGAGCGTCGTCGCGACGCCCAGGAGAACGGCCCCGGCCCCGATGCCGTAGGCGAGGCCGAATCCCGTCCGGACGTAGAGCAGCGTCACGCCCAGGACGAAGAGTCCGACGCACGCCACGATGGGACGGTCGAGACGGGTCCGAGCTCCCGCCACGAGCAGCAGCGCGCCCCAGAGGAGGCTGCCCAGGTACCCCGCGCTGGCCGTCCAGAACCGCGACCCGCCGCGCGTCCAGCAGACGCCCCCCTGGTTGGCGTTGATCTCGATCCGCTCGATCGTGCCGCCCGTCGCCACGGCGGCGAGGCCGTGGGAGATCTCGTGGAGGAAGACGACGAAGATCTTGAGCGGATAGACGACGGGCGTGTCCCAGAGGACGTAGGATGCGGCGGCCGTGGCCAGGGTCAGGGCCAGAGGGAGCCCGGGCGGAAGGGGCCGGCCGGTCATGAGTGCGGGGATTCTACCTCCTGGTCCCTTCGGCCCGTTCCCCGGGGCAGGCTTCGCGGATAGCATGTGGGGTCCGCCGCCGTCCGGGCGGCTCGGTCCAGGAGGTGTCCATGCGTCGCGCCGTCGTCCTCACGGGGCTGCTCGCGATCGTGCCGTCCCTCGCCCGGCCCGCGGAGCGCCACCCCTTCGGCGTCCGCGATCTCGTCGCCCTCGACCGGATCTCCGAGCCGGCCGTATCGCCCGACGCCCGGCGCGTCGCGTTCACCTCGAGCCGCGTCGACCTCGACGCCAACCGGCGACGCACCGACCTGTGGATCGTCGGCAGCGACGGCGCGGGTGCGCGGCGGCTCACCGCCCACGAGGCCAGCGACGCCTCCGCGGCCTGGAGCCCCGACGGCCGATGGGTCTACTTCCTCTCGACCCGGTCTGGCTCGTCCCAGGTCTTCCGCATCCCCGCCGACGGCGGCGAAGCCGAGGCCGTGACGCGGCTGCCCCTCGACGTCGGCAGCTTCCGGCTCTCTCCCGACGGGAGCCTGCTGGCCGTGAGCCTCGAGGTCTTTCCGGAGTGCGGCGAGCTCGGCTGCACGACGAAGCGCCTCGCCGAAGCCGAAGGGCGGAAGGCCAGCGGCCGGCTCTACGATCGTCTGTTCGTCCGCCACTGGGACACGTGGCAGGACGGCCGGCGCTCGCACCTGTTCGCCGTGCCCGCCTCGGGCGGGGAGGCGGTGGATCTCATGAAGGGCATGGACGCCGACGCGCCGTCGAAGCCCTTTGGCGGCGCCGAAGAGTTCGCGTTCACCCCGGACGGACGCGCCCTCGTCTTCGCGGCCCGCGACGCGGGAAGGGAGGAGGCCTGGTCCACGAACTTCGACCTCTTCCTCGCCCCCGTGGACGCCTCGGCGCCGCCCCGCAACCTCACTGCGGCCAACAGGGCCTGGGACACCGGCCCGGTCTTCTCGCCCGACGGCCGGACGCTCGCCTACCGCGCCATGGTGCGGCCCGGCTTCGAGTCCGACCGTTACCGCATCGTGGTCCGGCCTTGGCCCGACGGGAAGGAGCGGGTGCTGACCGAGGCGTGGGACCGGTCGCCCGACGAGATCGCCTGGTCGTCCGACGGCAGGACGCTCTTTGCCGTCGCGGACAACCTCGGCCACAAATCGCTCTTCGCCGTGGACGTCGTGACCGGCGCGGTGCGGACCGTGGTGAAGGACGGGACCGTCGCGGGTGTGCAGCCCACCGGCGACCGCATCGTGTTCGGCCTGGACCACCTCCGCTCGCCCGTGGACCTCCACTCGGTGAAGGCCGACGGGACGGGGCTCCGGGCGATCACGAGCGCCAACGCTGAGAGGCTCGCGGCCGTGGCCCTGGGCGAGCCGGAGCCGTTCACTTTCGCCGGCTGGAACGGCGAGACCGTCCACGGGTGGATCGTCAAGCCTGCCGCCTTCGATCCCTCGAAGAAGTACCCGGTGGCGTTCCTCGTCCACGGCGGCCCTCAGGGCTCCATGGGCAACCACTTCCACTACCGGTGGAACCCGCAGACCTACGCCGGCGCCGGCTACGCCGCGGTGATGGTGGACTTCCACGGCTCCACGGGCTACGGGCAGGCGTTCACCGACGCGATCACCGGCCACTGGGGCGACCGGCCCCTCGAGGACCTCCAGAAGGGCCTCGAGGCCGCGCTCCAGCGCTCGCCGTGGATGGACGAGGGCCGCGTGTGCGCCCTCGGAGCGTCCTACGGCGGCTTCATGATCAACTGGATCGCCGGGAACTGGACCGACCGTTTCCGCTGCCTCGTGAGCCACGACGGGAACCTCGACGAGCGCATGGCGTACTTCGACACCGAGGAGCTGTGGTTCCCCGAGTGGGAGCACGGGGGCACGCCGTGGGACGCCCCTGCCGGCTACGCGAAGCACAACCCCATCGACCACGTCGCGAAGTGGAAGACGCCCATGCTGGTCGTCCACGGCGCCAGGGACTACCGCGTGGTGGACGCCCAGGGGCTCTCGACCTTCACGGCGCTCCAGCGGCGGGGGATCCCGAGCCAGCTCCTCCACTTCCCCGACGAGAACCACTGGGTGCTGAAGCCCCAGAACAGCATCCTGTGGCACGACACCGTGCTCGCGTGGCTGGATCGCTGGACGGGCGCGGAAGGGAAGTAGTGCGGCGGAGACGCTCTGCCCCGCTCCCGGACGCTAGCGCACGCGGACCTTCACCGTCCGGCGGACGGTGGCCCGAAGGTCGCTGATCGAAGCCACGAGCACGAACCTGCCGAGCTTCCGGTACTCGTGCTGGAGCCGGCACGTCCCGCACTGGATGTGGTTCCCGTCCCCGTCGCCCCAGTCCACCGTGAGGTAGAGCCGGTCTCCGTCAGGATCGTGGAACTCCGAGCCGTTGACCCTCACGCTCGTCGCGACGTCGATGGACAGGAAGCCGTCGGCGTCGGGCGCCGGCGTGAACTTGAAGTCACCGACGGGCCTGCGGTTGGCGACGGGCGAGGGTTGTGGTGCGGGCGCCGTCGGCGGGGGGGGACTGACGGGGGCTGCCGAAGGCGCGGGCGTCGGGGTCGGCGGCGCGGCGGTCGGCGACGACGTGGAGCTCCAGTCGCACCCCGCGAAGGCCCCGAGGAGCATCGCCACGATCGCCGTCGGAAGCGGCTGGTGCCGGGGGCGGGATTCGAACCCGCACGGGCCTTGCGGCCCAATGGATTTTGAGCCCATGGCGTCTGCCAGTTTCGCCACCCCGGCGAAGAGACCACCAGTCTACGACAGGCGAGTCGTCGCTTCACCTCGTAGTATCCTTCCCCGGTGCCTTCCTCCTTCGCGGACCTCCGGTCCGACTTCCCGGCGCTCGAGCGGTACGTCTACCTGAATGCTGCGGCCGGGAGCCCCACGCCCCGGCCAGTGCGCGAGGCCGTGAGCGCCTTCCTCCGCGACTACGAGGAGGGCGGCGATCACCACTGGAACGCCTGGATCGACCGGCGCGAGGAGATCCGGGCGCGGGTCGCGTCGCTCGTGAACGCCGAGCCCGGGGAGATCGCCTTCGTCCCCAACACCTCGACGGGGATCAACTTCATCGCGGATCTCCTGGCGAGCGAGGGGCCGATGCTCACCGACGAGCTGGAGTTTCCCACGGTAACGCTCCCGTGGATCCACCGCGGCACGCAGGTCCACTTCGTCCCGGCCGTCGAGGGGATCCCGCGCATCGAGTCGTTCTCCGCCGCGGACGCGCCGCGCGCCGCGACGATCGCGATCAGCCACGTGCAGTTCTCCAACGGCTGCCGCCTCGACCTCGAGTCCTTCGGGGCCAGCAAGTCCGGCCGACGGCTCGTGGTCTCGGGGAGCCAGAGCGTCGGCGCCTTCCCCGTCGACGTCAAGGTCTCCCACGTGGACGCACTGGCGACGACCGGACACAAGTGGCTCTGCGCCGGCTACGGCGCCGGCTTTCTCTACGTCGCCCGCGAGCTGCTCGACCGGCACCCACCGCGAACCCTGGGCTGGCTGAGCGTCGAGAACCCGTTCGTCTTCGACAATGCGCGCTACACGGTGCTCCCCGACGCGCGGCGCGTCGAGATGGGCTGTCCGTCCTTCGCGGGCATCTTCGCCCTCGGGGCCGCGGTCGAGTACCTCATGGGGATCGGCATCGAGGCCATCGCGGAGCGGGTCCTCACCCTCAACGTGTACCTGACGATGCGCCTCGAGCGCGACGGCTTCACGGTGCTCTCGCCGGCCGGCGACAGCCGCTCGGGGATCACGCTCGTGGAGCTCCCCGAGCCCGGCCGGGCCGCCGCCTTCCTGCGCCACCGCGGCGTCCTCGTGACCCAGAAGCCCGAGGGCGTCCGGATCTCGACCCACTTCTACAACGACGAGTCCGACGTGGACGCCTGCATCGAGGGCCTCCTCGAGTACCGTCGCGGGCTCGTTTCAGGGCCCTGACCAGGTCCCCGCGGGCCGCTCCAGGCTTGCTCCGGAGCGCTCTCTTTGGTACACTGGGCTTTCTCGTCGGCAGAACCTCTGGTGCCCGCACAGCAATCCACCCGAAGACCGGTAAGAAAGAGAGGCCCGCGTGGATTTCCAGGTCGGTGAGAAGGTCATCTACCCGAACCATGGCATCGGTGTCGTGGAGAGCATCCAGACCCGCCCCACGCCCACCGGTAAGATCAGCCTTTACAAGCTCCGCATCCTCTCGAACGATTCGCGCGTCTGGGTGCCCCAGCAGAACGCCGCCGACGTCGGTCTCCGCCACGTGATCACGGCTGCCGACGTCCGCAGGATCTTCAACCTGTTGTCGGACGGAAACATCGACCAGCACCCCAACTGGAAGGGGCGCTTCAAGGAGAACTCGGACAAGATGAGGACGGGAAGCCTCTACGAGGTGGCCATCGTCCTCAAGGGCCTGACGTTCCTCTCTCGGAAGAAGAGTCTCTCCTTCCGGGAGAAGCGCATGCTCGACCGGGCCAAGTTCCTGCTCGTGAGCGAGATCGCCGAGGTCGAGGGCAAGCCTGCGACCGCGATCGAGGAGCGAGTGGACAAGGCCCTGGCCAAGACCATGAGCGTCGAGCCCAAGGCCGGCAAGAAGCCGGTCCAGAAGCCCGTCGGCGCCCACCGACGTCCCTCGGACGCCTAGTCCGCGAGTCCCGGCGGGAGGGCCGGGCATCGGAACCGGCCCTCTCGCCAGTCCCTCCGACGCCGGATGTCCCAATGTTTCCTTGACTTCTAGGGACTGTCCGGCTAGCATTTCCGGAGCGTTTCACCCCGGTCCTTCTGGCCCCGTCCGGCGCCACGCGTCGAGGGAGCGTCGAACGCCATGACCAAGGCCGACCTGATCAACATCGTGGCGAAGCGACTGGACATCACCCAGGTCCAGTCGGGGATCATCGTCGAAGCCGCCCTCCGGAGCATCGTGACGGCGCTCCAGAACAGCCAGGAAGTCGAGATCCGTGGCTTCGGCAGCTTCCGCTTCCGAAACCGCGCACCGCGCAAGGGGCGCAACCCCAAGACCGGCGAGAAGGTGGACGTCCCGCCCAAGAAGATCCCCTACTTCAAGATGGGCAAGGAGTTGAAGGCGCTGCTCAACGGGAGCCCCGCGCCGGAAGAAGCTCCCACCCAGACGCCCTCGTCGTCGGGGTCCTGAGCGCCCTGGACCCGCCGCACGCGGGGAGTTACAGTAACGTTCAGAGCGACGGGAAGATGACGGGAGTCCGACGGACCCCGAGGCGCCGCCCGACCGGCGAGCGTCGCCGCAAAAAGGGGGGTGGGTGGGCGTCCTGAAGCTCGAAGGCAGCCTCGCCGAACGCGACGTCCCCGAGCTCGTCCAGTTGCTCCACGAGCGGCGGTGGACGGGCCTCATGACTCTCTCCCACGCCGGCATCGGCAAGACCATCACGGTGCAGGACGGGCGCCTCGTCTTCGCTTCTTCGACGAGCCCCGACGACCGGCTGGGCGAGTTGCTCCTCCGGCAGGGCAGGATCTCCTTCAAACAGTACGTCGAGGCAGGGAAGGCCGTCGTCCCGGGCAAGAGGCTCGGTGCGATCCTCGTGGAGCAGGGCGTGCTCGGCCCGAAGGACCTGGTGAAGGCGGTGGTGGACCACACCCAGGAGATCATCTACGGGGCCTTCCTCTGGACCGAGGGGCACTACCGCCTCAAGCCGGGCCTCGACTCCGCCGAGTCCATCACCCTCAAGATGAGCACGCCGGACCTGATCCTCGAGGGGATCCGCCGGATCGATGCGTGGAGCCGCGTCGATCGCGGCGTCGGCGGGCTCCTGGCGGTGTACGCGCGGTCGGCGGACTACGAGAAGATCCTCGCCCAGATGACCCTGTCCTTCGAGAAGCTCTCGCTGCTCACCGCCCTCAACGAGCCGCGGACCGTCGAGGCGATCTGCGCCGATTCGAGCCTGCCGGACTTCGAGGTCTGCCGCACCGTGTGGGCCTTCCGCGTCATCGGGGTCCTCTCGCGTGTGGACGCCGCTCCGGCGGCGCCCAAGCCCCCCGTGGAGGACGAGGGGCTGGGGTTCGTTCTCGCCGAGGACTAGCGACCCGATGAAGGAGAAGCGCCAGGCGCCGCGGATCCAGCCCTACGTGGCGCCCTGCCGTGTCGTGGAGAGCGAGCGCCGGATCCCCGGGTACGTGACGGACCTCAGCACCATGGGGGCCCGCATCTCCGCCGACGTCCCGCCCCCCGATCCGGGCACGCCCGTCGTCCTCGAGATCCGCTTCGGTCGCCAGCTGCGTCACTCTCGCCTCGCGGCCGAGGTCAAGTGGATCCGGCCGGCGGCTGCGACGGGGGAGAGCCACTCCTTCGGCATCACGTTCACCGGCGTGACGGCCGAGGAGCAGCGGGCGCTCGAATCGGTGGTGGAGGAGTTCCAGCGCCGCGCGGCCCAGATCTCGGTCTAGGACGCGGTCTCTAGCGCCCTGCTAGAATCCACCTCACGGAGGGGTCATGGCAGACGATCCGGAGCAGGCGTCGCGCCGTCAGGCCTGGAAGGAGGGTCCGACCGACGGCGGCTGGCTGGTCCTCACCGACGACGAGCTGCTCTTTCGCATCGAAGCCCTGACACCCGATCCGGACACCGATCGGCACCTGCTCGACGTGGTTCGCAGCGACCGGCACTTCTTCATCCGTCAGGAGGCCGCCAAGAAGATCGGCGAGCGCGACCTCCTGAAGGAGCACTCCGGCGATCGCCACATCGGCCAGATCCTCGCCCGGAGGATGACCCGCGACGAGGACGTGGCCTACCTGGAGAAGCTCATGGCCGAGACCAGGCACCTCGAGGTGCGCAAGGCCGCGGAGGTCCAGCTGCGCATCATCCTGGCGGCGCGGAGGAAGGGCTAACCCGGACTATTCATGAGGTCGCCCTTGATCTGCCTCATGAATAGTCCGAATACCGTTGCGTCCCCAGGCCTTCGGGGTTCGTCACCCTGAGACGGCCCGATTCGCTCTCTCGCCACCGTGTCCTCCTGCCTCGCGGAGCCATCAACGGCCTCTCGAAGGCCCTGTAGCGGATCATTCGCTCGGAAGCTCGCGCGGCCTCGCGAGTGATCCGTGCTAAGGCCTTTCGGGCCCCGACACGTATCCGATCCGGAAGCCGAAGAGCGCCCGGACCCGCGTTCCCGGCCCCACGATGAACACGTCGTTGCGCCGCTCGTAGGCCGCGTAGAGCTCGAGGCTGCGGCCGTCCCGCCTCCAGCGCGGCCCCGCCTCGACCCTGAGATCCGCGAAGCCGTTCCGGGGAAACTGCTCCGAGCTGTCGGCGGTGACGAGGCGGGCGTCGGCGGTGAGGTAGAGGGTCGCCCACCGGCGCGTCAGCACGTCGGCCTCCCCACGCGCGGTCACCTCCCAGCGGTACCCGACCAGGGAGGCCAGCGTCGTGTGGCCCACGGACGCCGAGACCCGTGCGGGGATCGGGGACCCTTCGGGCAGCCGCAGCGAGGCGCGGAGGCCGAGGACGTTCCAGTCCACGGCCTCGGGCTTCGGGCGGTCCACCTCGTGGCGCGACACGTGGTGGAAGAAGAGAGCGACGTCGGCCTTCCCCACGCGGCGCCGCAGTCCGACCGCGAGGTGGTAGTTGGCCTGGTTGGCTTCGAACGGCCGGCGGGTGTCGCCCAGGATCGTCTCGACGTCGGCGTCGAAATAGGCCGTGGTCCCTCCGATTCGGACGAGGCCTGCGCCGGCGCCGATCCAGCCGGTCCAATGCAGGTCCGTCTCCGTGGGCGAGTAGCGGGCCGCCGTGAGGCGTACGAAGACGTCGGGGAGCAGGGCAGCGCCGCCCTCGTCGCCGGCGGCGGGCCGGACGGCGAGCGCGACGACGGCCACGAGCGCGAGACGGAGCCTCATTGCGGGGCGGCCGTCAGGGGGCCGCGCCACAGAACGCGCGCACCTCGTCGGCGATGGTGGCGACGGTCTCGAGGGGCAGCTCGGGGTAGAGGGGCAGCGACAACACCTCGCGGCAGAGGGCCTCGGAGACCGGCAAGTCTCCGGCCCGTCCGCGGAGGGGGGCCAGGGCGGGCTGAAGGTGGATCGGCCGCGGGTAGTGGACCGCCGTGGCGATGCCCTTCGAGGCGAGATGCGCCTCGAGGCCGTCGCGGTCTGCCGCGCGGATCGTGTAGAGGTGCCAGGCGGAGCGGGCGCCTGGCCGCTCCGCGGGCGTCGTCACCCCCGGGATTCCGCCCAGGGCCGCGTCGTAGGCGGCCACGCGCGCCCGGCGCTCGCCGTTCCAGTCGTCGAGGTGGCGGAGCTTGACGCGGAGGACCGCGGCCTGCAGCCCGTCGAGCCGGCTGTTCGTGCCCGCGACCTCGTGCTGGTACTTCGTGGCCGCGCTGCCGTGATTGGCCAACCGGCGCACCTGGGCCGCGAAGGCGTCGTCGTCCGTCACGACCATCCCGGCGTCGCCGTAGGCTCCGAGGTTCTTGCCCGGATAGAAGCTGAAGCAGGCCGCGTGGCCGAGGGCGCCGGCGCGCCGGCCGCCCACCTCGGCCCCGTGAGCCTGGGCCGCGTCTTCCAGCACGGGCAGCCCGTGGCGGCGGGCCACTTCCAGGATCGGCACCATGTCGGCGGGATGGCCGTAGAGGTGCACTGGCAGGATCACCTTCGTGCGCGGCGTGATCGTACGCTCGAGGAGCGACGGGTCGAGGGTCGCCGTAGCGGGGTCCACGTCCACGAACACCGGGCGCGCCCCGTTGAGCAGGATCGCTTCGCCCGTGGCGATGAAGGTGTTGGCCACCGTCACCACCTCGTCCCCCGGGCCGACGCCGTAGGCCCTGAGGGCCAGCGTGAGCGCGTCGGTGCCGTTGGCGACACCCACGGCGTGCGCCGCGCCACAGTACGCCGCGAACTCCTCCTCGAACCGGCGGCATTCCTCGCCGCCGATGAACTGCGCGGCCTCGACGACCCGGCGGATCGCCGCGTCCACGTCGGGGCGGATCCGCTCGAGCTGGGCCCTGAGGTCCACCATGGGAACGGTGCGGGTCTCGAGCATGAGCGCTCCATCTTAAGGTTGCGCCCCCGGAGACGCCAAACGACCGGGCCGAAGCCGGTGTAGACTCGCCTCGAGGAGACGCCCATGCCCAAGGACAAGCGCCGCGAGATGCGGCATCGCATGGGGCTGCCCGTGCGCGTCCTGGGCCACGAGCCCGACGGTAGGGGCTGGCAGGAGCTCGCCGAGACCGGCGACGTCTCGAGCGCGGGCCTGTCCTTCGACGTGCCGCGGCCCGTCTTCCGCGGACAGGTGCTCCGTCTCAAGCTGCCGATGCCGTCACGCCTCCGGCGATTCGACGCCGAGGAGCCGGCGTACCACGTCTACGCCGTCGTCCGCGACGCGACGCTCCAGGAGGGCACGTGCCGGGTCGGCGTGATGTTCTACGGCAAGGAGCCGCCACGAGGCTTCGAGGACAATCCCGGGGCGCGCTACGTCCTGCCCTCGGACGTCGAGGAGGAGAGCGCCGGCGCGGCTGTCGCCCCCGCCCGGGAGGCGGTCGCGCCCCAGCGGGCGCGAGAGGTCGAGGCCGAGGATCCCGAAGGGCGACGGTCCTCGGCGCGCTACGACATCTTCGTGGACTTCACGGTCGAGCGGACCGACGAGTTCGGCGCGGTCCTCAGCTCCGAGCGAACCGTCGCCGAGAACGTCAGCCGTGGGGGCGCGCGCCTCTTGACCGCCGGCTCGTTCTCGCCGGGTGAGGTCGTCGCCCTGCACGAGGTGAGCGGCCCCTTCGAGGCGCGGGCGGAGATCCGGGAGCTGCGGGTCGGGCCGGACGGCATCTGCCGTCTCCACGTGAGGTTCCTCGACGGCCGCTCCCCGGACCACCTGGTTCGCCCGCGCTAGCCGAAGTTGCGCAGCGCAAGATCGGCTAGCGCCCGCTAGTCTAGCGACGCAGGAGCGCCTGGACCGCCTCTGCGAGGTCGCTCGCGAGCAGGTCCGGAGCCGAGGCGCGCAGGGCCCGCCGGTTGGGGAAGCCCCCTGGGACTCCGACGGAGAACACGCCCGCGGCGCGGGCCATCTCCACGTCTTCGGGGCTGTCGCCTACGTAGGCGGCCCGTCCGGGCTCCGTGCCCATGCGGTCGAGGGCGAGGAGCAGCGCCTCGGGATGAGGCTTCTTCAACCGGGCGTCCTCGGAGCAGACGATGGCGCCGAAGAGGCCGTCGACACCGAGGACCACCAGGTCCTGCGCGACGCGCTCGCGGCTCCCGCTGGTCACGAGGCCGCGTGCCCGCCCCGCGTCGCGCAGCCGTTCGAGGGCCTCCCGCGCGCCGGGGACCAGGGCGGGCGTCTCGTCGCGGTAGAGGTCGATCCAGAGGGCATCGGCCTCCCCCCAGCGCTCCTGCGGGAGGCCGACGGCGGCGTAGGTCTTGTACCAGTTCGGGGAGTAGGTCGCTTCGAATCGCACGCGGTCGAAGGCGATCCCGAAGGAGCCGAACAGCCGGACGTAGCAACGGAAGCTGGTCTCGGCGGAGTCGGCGAGGGTGCCGTCCCAGTCGAAGAGGACCGCGCGGCCGGGCGCCGCCGTCCTCACGCGAACGCCATCCAGAGGCTGGACCCCAACACCCCGAGGATCCACAGCGAGATCAGGCCGAAGGCCCAGTCTCGCTCGAGGAAGAGCCCCGCGGTCACGACCACCACACGGGCGACGGGCGTCAGCATGAGGAGGACGATTCCCCACCGCAGGAGCTCCGTACGGCCCAGCGCGAGGCCGGCGAGAAGCAGGACGCCGCTCGCGAGGACGCCCAGGGTCAGGGCCACCTCGATCGCGCGGTCGAGGCGCGACGGGCCGTTCACAGCCCCTCCAGGCCCATGCGGACCGCGACCACCACGAGCACCACGGCCATGAGGACCTTCAGCGAGCGGGCCCGGACGCGCTCCGAGAGGTGCGCTCCCAGGAGGCTGGCGGGAAGGGCCCCGAGGGCCACCGCCGCCGTCAGGGGCACGGCCACGTCGCCGCGGCTGAAGTAGATGAAGGCCGAGGCCGCAGCCGTCACGCCGATCATGAACGCGCTCGTCGCTGCCGCGACGCGGATCGGGATGCCGCAGAAGGACGACAGCACGGGGACCTTGATGATGCCGCCGCCCAGGCCGAGGAGGCCGGAGATCGCCCCCGCCACGAGGGAGGCGACGAGGCCGAAGGGGAGCCGCTTCACGCGATAGACGTAGCTGGTCTCGCCCTCCTGGATGCGGCCGCCCAGGAGGCCCGGCTCCGCGTCGGGGTCGGCGATGACGTTGCGCCGGCCCGAGCGTGCCGCCATGACGACACCCATGGTCGCCAGGGTGACCGCGAACGAGAGGAAGAGCTGGTGCGGCGTGAGCAGCGAGGCCGTGAGGCCCCCGGCCAGGCCACCGACGCTCGTGGCCACCTCGAGGACGAGCCCCAGGCGCATGTTCACGAGACCGCGGTTCAGGTTCACCGTGGCCGAGGCCGAGGCGGTGGCGATGACCGAGATGAGGCTGGCGGCGATCGCCGCGCGGATGGGCACGCCCAGGGCCAGGGTCAGGAGCGGCACGAGAAAGACGCCTCCCCCGAGACCGAGGAGGGCGCCCACGAGCCCCGTGGCCGCGCCGGTGGCCACCAGGAGGAGGGAGGACGGGTCGTGCACGCGCGCATCCTACCGTGAGACGGCGGCGCTGCGCAGCCGCGTACAATGATCGCCCGTGACCCCGGGGATTGGCGCGACGATCGGCGGTCTCAGCGCCCTCGCAGCCCTCCTGCTCCTCCCCGGACTCGCCGTCGTCCGGGCGCCCTGGGCCGCGGTGCCCTTCCTGTCGGCGGCCTTCTGGACCCTCTCGTGGTGGTGGCTGCCGGCGGAGGCGAGCCGCCAGCGCTTCGTCGCCTCCGCCCTCGCCGGCTTTGCCCTCCTCGCGGCCCTCCGGCTCGCGAAGCCACTCGGGCTCCGCCGCCCGTCGTGGCCGGCCCTGCTCGTCGTTGCGGCCGCGGCGGCGCGTCTCGCGTGTCTCGCGTGGCCGGTGGCGCCCGGTGACGAGATGGGCCTGCAGGCGGCGTCCACGCTCCTCCTCGTCTGGCGCGACGGCGTACCGGGCACGGGCGAGCCCCTGCTGTCCGTGGCGCCCTTCGGCGCCCACGATCCGGGCCTGGCTGCCCTCGCCGCCGACGTCGCCCTGCTGTCGGGCCTGCCCGCGTACAGCGCCGCCCTCTTCGCGGCACTCGCTGCCCACGGCCTGCTGCAGGTGGCCGCCTTCGCGTTGCTGGCACGCGTCCAGGAGCCGCGCCTCGTGGCGCCGATCGCGACAGCGTGCCTCGCGCCGGTCGCCGGTGGCGTGCTCGCCCGCGGCGAGAACGCCACGGTCCTCGCCCTCGCTTTCGCCGTGGCTGCCGCCGCCGCGCTCGTCAGACGGTCGAGTCGCTCGTCCGCAGTGGCCGCGGGCGCGTTCCTGGCCGCGGCTCTCGAGTCCCAGCCTCTTCTGGCAGCGGCGGTGGCCCCGGCGCTGCTCGCGGCCTGCGCCTTCCCGGGGGGTACGCGGCCCGCCGGGACACCCACCGCCCTGAGCCGCGCGGCGCTCGCCGCCGCGGTTGCGGCGGTGACCGCGGCGCCGTTTCTCGGGCGGCTCGTCCGGGCTCTGGGGCACGGGGCTCCCCCGGAACTGGCCACCGTCGCCACGGCGCGACTCGCCGAGGCCGTTCCCCTCGGCCTCTGTCTCGTCGCCGCCGGCGCCCTTTCCGGAGCCATGGTCCGGCTGGGGCGTCGCGCCGGCGACCTGGCGGTCCGGGTCGCCCTCGTCGTCCTTCTCGTTCTCGGCGGCGCGGAGGGGCTTCGGGCGCATCGCGTGGCCGGGGAGGCCGTGGCCATCAGGCCGGCCCACTTCGAGGGCATGGCCTGGATCCGCGACCACACGGGGCCGCTCGACGTCGTCTGCAGCGACGCCAGGGCGGCGAGCGCCTGGATCCCCGCGGTGGCACAGCGCGCGGTTCGCCCGGAGCCCCTTCCGTCGCTGCCCGCGGGTGTGCGTCCCGCGCGCCGCCCCTGCGTTCTCCGCCTCACGACCCCCGAGGCGCCTCGGGAGATCGGCGCTCGCGTCCTGTTCCGGAACGACGCCGTGACGATCCTTCAATCTCCCTGACAATGTTTGACAAGCCGTTCTGGAACTTGGGGTTAGGCTCTTCGTAGTTCGTGATGAGCAACGGAGGAGGCGTGGGGCTTCGACGGGGTGACGGCGCGTCGAGGCCGATCCAGTGCCCCCAGAGAGGTCTCAAGGGCGCGGCCGTCGTGTCAGGCTCCACGCCCTCCTCCGGACGCTCGTGAGCGCGGCCGACTCCCGGCTGCTGGCGTCTGTTATCATCCCGAAACCCGGCAGGAGTCAGGCGAGCGCATGAGATCGAGGCTCTGGGCGAAGAGGACGGTCGTCGTCGTCGCCGGGCTCTTCGCCGTCGGCGTCTTCGGGTTCGTCCCGTACTGGTTCGGTGGCCTCGTCACCACGCGCCGCTTCCAGTTCCCCGACAAGGAAAACGCGGGGCTCACGCCGGCATCCTTCCACCTCGCCTTCGAAGACCTCTCCTTCGAGACCTCCGACGGGGTTCCGCTCGAGGGCTGGTGGGTACCGGCCTCCGAGAACCGCGGCACCGTGATCCTGGTCCACGGGCTCAACCGCTCGCGGATCGAGATGGTGCGCAAGGCGCCCTTCGTCCACGGCGAGGGGTGGAACGCGCTGCTCTTCGACCTCCGCCACCACGGCGAGAGCGGCGGCGACACGTCGAGCTTCGGCTGGTTCGAGAAGCGGGACGTGAAGGCCGCGATCGCCCTGGCGCGCTCCCGGTCCGAGGGGCCCGTGGTCCTTTGGGGGGTGTCCCTCGGCGGTGCCACGGTGACCCTGGCCGCAGCCGAGGATCCCACCGTGGCCGCCGTCGTCTGCGACAGCACGTACCGCAGCCTCCGCGACACGGTCCGTCATCACCTGCAGCTCGCGCGGAGCTGGCTCTGGTGGCTGCGGATCGTACCCTCCTGGCCCGTGGCCGACGAGGTGGTGTTCTGGATCGGCCGCCGCGGCGGCTTCGATCCGGACGCCGTGGACGTGCGCCAGGCCGCGTCCCGGCTCTCGCCGCGGCCCGTCGTGTTCGTCTGCAACTCGGGCGACCGGAGGATGCCCTCGGAGATCGCGTTCGAGCTGAAGGCCGCCGCCGGGGACCGGGCCCGGGTGCTGGTCGTGCCCGGCAACAGCCACGGGGGGGCCTGGCGCGACGGCACCGCGGCCTACGAGACGGCCGTGCGGGAGGTGCTGGAGGCGACCCTCGGGGCGCCCGCGGCGCCGCCGCCCGCGCGGATGGCGTCGGGGGGTTGAGGCGATGGAGGAGAGGAGACGAGCGTGAGCGAGCAGAAGAAGCACCACGTGCCGTTCCCCGAGGAGGACAACGGGGGCGCCAAGCCCCCGGAGGAGACGGGTTGCTACTCCATGGTGGAGCCCCGTTTCCGGGAGATCTACTTCCAGTTCTACAAGGAGACCTACAGGCCGTCGACCCTGGACCGGAAGACCAAGGAGCTCATCGCCGTCGCCGCCAGCCTCACCGCCAAGTGCCAGGGTTGCCTCGAGGGGCACATCAAGAAGGCCCTCAAGTTCGGCGCGACGCGCGAGGAGATCTCGGAGTCCATCGCCATCGCCCTGGGGGTCAACGCGGCGGCGGTCGTGGACCTGACCGACCTGGCCGCCGAGAACATGGACCTGAAGCTGTTCTGATGGCGGATCCGGCGCCGGAGACGCTGCCGTGACGGAGAGCCTCCAGGAACGCTACGCCCCCGAGAGCATCTGCTTCGGTTGCGGGCCTGCGAACCCGAAGGGGCTCCACATCCGCAGCCGGGTCGAGGGCGGCGCCCTCGTGTGCGACTGGACCCCCGAACCTCATCATCACGCCTTCGAAGGCGTGCTCAACGGGGGGATCATCGGCGCTCTCCTCGACTGCCACAGCAACTGGGCCGCCGCTCACCACCTCATGGAGAAGGCCAAGGCCGGGGCTCCGCCGTGCACCGTGACGGCCGACTTCGCCGTCAAGCTCCTGCGCCCGACGCCCATGGGGGCTCTCCGCCTCCAGGCGCGCGTCGTGGACGCCACGGACGACCGCGCGGTGGTCGAGGCCACGCTGGAGTCCGGAGGCAAGGTCTGCGCCACCTGCCGCGGGACCTTCGTCGCCGTCGAGCCGGGCCACCCCGCGCACCATCGCTGGTAGCGGCCGCCCGCTACGGCTCGCCCCCACCCCCGGCACCGATCTCGCTCTTCTCCATGCCTCCGTGGCTACGGCTGGGCCGGCGCCGACGGGTCCGTGGCCGCCTGGAAACGCTCGCGAAGCCACTGCGGGAGCGCCATGGGTTTGAAGGTCCGCATGTCCACGACCACGGCCACGTTCCGCGCACGGAAGACGGGGTAGCCGCCGACGGAACCCTCGTAGCGGATCTGCACCGACGAGCGCCCGACGCGCTCCACGGTGACCTCGATCTCCACCCGGTCGCCGTAGTGGACCGGCGAGAGGAACTCCATCTCCACCTTGACCGTGGGGAAGCCGATCCCCTCGCGGTAGACCTCGGGATACGGCCGTCCGACGTGGCCGGAGAAGAAGTCCTCGAAGGCCGCGTGGAGATAGTTGACGAGGCGGGGGTAGTAGGCGATCCCCGCAGCGTCGAGGTCGCCGAATCGGACCAGTATCGTGGTCGTGAACATCGGTGACTCAGCCTGACGGCTGATGGCTTCCGCTAGGCCTTGCTCCCCAGGTGCTCCATGATCGAGACCGTCAGCGACTCGGTGAGCGCCTCGAAGTGGGCCTCGCCGTCCTCGGCGGAGGCCGCCGTGGGATCGCCGAAATAGGCGTCTTCCCCCCCGGCTTCGGCGAACGTCGTGGCGCCCTTCTTGATCGCCGCCACGAGCCCTTCCATGGGGGCGAGGCTGATCCTCTCCCGCTCGCGGACCATCTGCGGTGCCGCGGCCATCATGAGCGAGGTTTCGAAGGATCCGGCGTGGTCCCCCTGGCGGAACGCGTCGCCCAGCGGCTCGGCCCACCGCTTCTTCGTCAGGTCGGCGTAGCAGGCGCTCGCCCCCGCTTTCTTCGCCTCGTCGACGGCCCTCTTGAGGCACTCCAGGTGCTTCGGCTCCAGGTGGATGTTCGCGAAGGCCACGCAGCGGTATCGCCGGGAGGCGGCCACGCACAGGTCCTTGAGGAGGGCCACGGAGGTCTCCGGGGAGACCGAGATCGTGCCGGAGAAAGCCGCCCCGAACTCCGCCACGGTGAAGGCCACCGGCGGCAGGATCAGGGACGGGATGGCGTGCCCCTTGAGCTTGGCCGCCGTGCGCCGGGCCAGCTCCAGGGCGATGACGGTGTCGGTGGAGACCGGAAGGTGCGGCCCGTGGGCCTCGGTGGCCCCGACGGGCACGATGGCGACGGGGCGATCCTTCATCGCCTCCTCCACCTCGGTCCAGGTCATCTCGGCGATCACGATGTTCTCGGCCATGGCCATCGAAGGAAAACGCGTTCCTTCCGCTCCTTTCTGTAGAGGCTCTTGTCAGGGGATCGTCCGGCAGTTTCCTATCGGTTCTTTCACGCCTGAGCGAGATCCCTCGCGGAGTGCTCCAGGCTGGAATCCTCTGAGGGCTCGATCGGGCTCGTCTGTGGCACCCTTTATACCCGATCCCGCCGCCCTCCGCCAAGCTCCGGCCCGGGCTCGGGGTCCAGGCTCCGGTAGGCGCCGGCGTGGTAGAGGAGTGGCCGGCCGGGCCGCACGTCCAGGCCCAGGACCTCGCCGAGATAGATCGTGTGGTCGCCCCCGGGAAGGGTCGCCGCGACCCGGCACTCGATGTGGGCGAGAGCCTCGGGCACCAGGGGGAGCCCGGTCGTGCTGGTGAGCAGCTCGGCCCCCTCGAACTTCGCGGGGCCCCCGGTGGCGAAGCGGCGGGAGTACTCCTCCTGCCCCTCGGCCAGGATGCTCACGGCGAACAGGCCCGAGGACTCGAAGCCGTCATGGGCCTCCGAACGGTCGTCGATGCTCACGAGGACGAGCGGCGGCTCGAGGCTCACCGAGCAGAAGGCGCTGACGGTCAGGCCCAGGGGACGTCCCGCGGCGTCGCGGGTCGTCACGACCGTGACACCGGTGGCGAGCTGGCCCAGGGCACGGCGGAAGTCGCCCGGATCGATGGCCATCGCTACCGCCCCTCCGTCGTGGCCGTCCGGTAGAGCTCCGTCTGTCCGGCGAGCAGCGCCAAACGCAGGGCGATCCGGGCGAGGACGAAGGCCTGGAACAGCGCCAGGGCCGCGATCTGGGTCTTGTAGCCGGTGACCGTCCAGGAAGCGTCCACCACGCTCCATCCGGCGAGGAGGATCACGCCGAGGGCCACCACGGAGAAGTAGTGGCCCGCGGTCCGGAGCGGGTGACCGAGGCAGAAGGCCGCCGAGGAGAGCATCGCGAGCACGGCGCTCGAGCGCTCCTCGAGCACCACGATCACCTTGGCGTAGGACGAGACCAGATGCACGAGGAGGAGGGCCACGAGGAGAACGGCGTGGCGTCCGAAGCTCCAGGCCAGGGCGGCGTCCTCGGAGACGGACTCGAGAGCCTGGTGGTCGGCCCAGCGGGCCATGGGGGCCCACAGGCGGAACAGCAGCCAGTCCGCTGCGAGGGTGAGCAGCGCCACGCGGAGGAGCCGGCCGCAGTAGAAGCCCGAGCCGTGCAGCAGGCCGCGAACGGTCCAGCTCCCGTCCCGGCCCCGGAAGACGCCCAGGACGCCCCCCGTGAGGAAGACCTGGAGGAACAGGTAGACCGCGCCCAGGCCGAGGATCACGGGATCGAGGGGGGGCGGTGCGTCGTCGTCCTCCTCCGGTGCCCGCGGCTCGAGGAGCCGCGCGGGCAGCGTGCCCTTGAGCAGGAGGTCGACGTTCTTGAAGGCGAAGCCGGTACCGAACACGTCGGGGGCGAACGTCCGCGTCCAGCCCGTCTGTCGCTCCGACCAGCGGTTCCACCACGCGTAGTCGAACCCGTACATCATCGTCGTGGCCGCGTCCTTCCCCTCGAGGTCCGTCTCGAGTGCGCCGGCCAGAGGGACGGCCAGGACCGCCGCGAGGCTGCCGTTCACGGCGAGGAGCAGGACGGCGAGCCCCCAACTGCGGCCGACGGCGCGCGAGCCTTCTCTCAGGGCGTGGAACATGGCCGTGGCCCCCCTCAACCCAGGATCGCGTGGAGCTCCAGGAGGTTCTGGAGCCAGAACATCCAGCGGGCCGCCCATTTCCGCGCGGCGCGCCGGGCCCGTCCCGTCTCTTCCACCCAGGAGTTGTTGGACGGATCCACGTCGAGGGCGATCTTCCGCGCGGGATCCACCACCGCCCGGACGACGGGGCCGGCGCGCAGGTACCGGAAGCGCGTCCAGCGGTCCTCGCCGTCCCAGGACTCGAGGACCGTGTGCGCGTCGCCGAACTCCACGAGCACCTCGACGGGCAACCGTACCTCGCCGATCCGCAGCACCGTGACGGTCGACTCGAAATCCCCGCCCTCCGTGGCGCCCGCCTCGGGTCGTGGCGCTCGCGCCGGGACCGGGGCGCCGCCAGGCCCGTCGGCGAAGCCCTCGAGGATCCGTGGACGACCCGTCTCGACCGAGACGGCGTAGTCGCACAGGTTGCTGGAGAAGAAGGTCTCCTCGAAGAACCACCCGTAGTCCTGGCCCGTGACGTCGTCGACGGTCGCGATGAAGTCCCTCGTGGTCGGATGGCCGAAGCGGAACCGGCGCGCGTACGTGCGCAGGATCCGCGTCATGGCCTCCTCGCCCACGAGGCCCTCGAGGGTCTGCAGGGTGAGGGCCGGCTTGCCGTAGGAGTTCAGGGTGTAGGAGGTCGCGGTGCGGTACTCCCACCCTCGCCGCGCCATCACGTCGGTCTTGCCGTTGGCCCGGAGGCCTTCGAGGCGGCTCTCGCCGCGGCCGAGGCGGACCCCCGGCGCCACCACCGGCCAGCCGCGGCGGCTGCCCTCGAGGACCGGGCCGAAGTAGCGCCGGCCCCAGCCGACGGGCCCGAGGGCCCAGTCCACGGCCTTCGCGGTGTGGTAGGTGTTGAGCCCCTCGTCGAGCCAGGCCTCCTCGAACTCGTTGTTGGCCACGAGCCCGTACCAGAACTGGTGGCCGGTCTCGTGGATCGTGACGTTCTCGGGGCTGTGGAGGACGAACGGTGCGACGACGTGGGTGCCTCCCGTGAGCAACGTCGGATACTCCATCCCGCCCGAAGCGGAGCGCCACGCCGGGTCCACGACCGTGACGTGGCCGTACGGGTAGGGGGCCGACCAGGCTCCGTACGTCCGGAGGGCGATCTTCGTCGCCGCGATGTAGCGGTCGGCGAGGTGCGTGTGCTCGGGCTGCACGAGCAGTCGGACGTCCACGGGGGGGTAGCCCGGGTCGTCGAACCGACCGCGCCGCTCCACGAAGCGGCGGCTGGCGGTCCAGGCGAAGTCGT
The DNA here is from genome assembly GCA_016199625.1 of Acidobacteriota bacterium. Taxonomy (GTDB): domain Bacteria; phylum Acidobacteriota; class Vicinamibacteria; order Fen-336; family Fen-336; genus JACQGI01. The sequence goes on from JACQGI010000039.1 coordinate 96,018, forward strand.
GGACGTCGTCCTGACGGAAGCGGAAGGTCCGCGACCCGTCGGGATTGCGGGCCGGCTCGCCCTGGAGCGTCCCCGTGGCCCCGACCACGAAGCCGTCGGGCAGGGTCAGCTTCACGTCGTAGGTGCCGAAGTCGGCGAAGAACTCGGTGTTCGTGTGGAACTGGTGGCAGTTCCAGGCCCCGTTCCAGAAGACGCCGATCTTGGGGAACCACTGGACGATGAAGTGGTAGTCGTGAACCCAGCCAGCCCGCCCCCGGTCCCCGTAGGGGATCTGCGACGTCCAGTCGATCCCGAACCGCACGGTCTCTCCGGGAGCCACCGGCGCGGGCGTCCTGACCTCCATGACCGTGCGGTCGTCGGCGTTGCCGTCGTCGGGCTGGACGAAGCGCAGCGTCGGCGTGAGGTCCGCCTCGGATGCGCCCAGAAGGCGCACGGACCGGACGTGGGTGTAGCCGCGCCGGCGGTCGCGCTCCTCTTCGGAGTACGGCGGAGTCAGGGGCCGGCGGCGCGGCCCCCGGGCGGAGGACGACAGGTCGTTCCGGAAGGCGTTCCAGTAGAGGTGGAACGGGAACGTCCTGAGGGGCACGCCGCTCGTGTTCCTCCAGGTGAGGACCAGGGTGCCGTCGATCCGGCGGGCTGCGGCGTCGAGGCGCGCGTCGATCTCGTAGTTGGCGATCCGCGGCGACGCCTCCGGCAGAGGCGGCAGGGTGTACGACGCTTCCAGGGCCGGCAGCGGAGGGCGCGGCACCGGCGTCCTCGTGTGAGCGCGCCGGGGCAGCCAGGCCTGGGCGAGGAGCCCGACCCCGGCAGCGAGAACCAGCGCGAGTCGGAGCGTGACGCGTGACCTCATGTCTGCGACCTCCGTGAGTGCGGCGGTTCCAGCGGCAGGAACGGGATCACGGTGCGAGGCGCGCCACGGCCGAAAGCCGCTCGGCGGCCGCGTCGAGCGCAGTCACGACCTTCGCGGACTCCGCGGCGAAGAGCGCGGGGTCGCGGTCTTCCACGGCCTGCCTGAGGCCGGGGAACGGCCAGGCCGCGTAGCCCGTCGTCGTCCCCGGGGCGTACAGCACGTGGCGGAACCACGGCCGGCCCGGCAGCCCGTCGGGCGAGACGAAAGCACGCTCCACCTGGAGGAGGGCGGCGTTGGCCTGTGCCGCAAGGTCCCGCCGCTCCGCGGCCACCAGGCGCTCGACGGCACGATCCGCCGCCGCTCCCGCGGCCCCGAGCCGCTCCAGGGCCGCGAGCACCGGGCCGAAGTCGGGCACGAGGGGCCGGCTCTCCTTCCCGTCGGGCTCCGCGGGGGTACGGGCCTTGCGCAGGACGTCGCGGCGGAGGGCGTCGAGGCTCTGCCGCAGGGCGGTCGCGTAGGAGCCGAAGCGCAACGGGACGACGTCGGCCGAGGCGAGCCGCATGGCCAGGAGCCCGTAGAGGCGCGCGGCCGCCGCGTGGTACAGGAACTCGGGGTCGCCGAAGCGCTCCATCCAGCGGAAGTTGTCGAACACGGAGTGGTACACCCCGTAGGGCCCGTCGAACCCGAAGTTCAGGGACGGGACGCCGAGGTGGTCGAGGAAGGCCGTATAGTCCGAGCCCGACCCGAGAGGGTCGACCTGTAGCTCGAAGGTCGGCTCCGGGCCGTGGAGCTCGATGGGGCTCTCGCGGGCCCACTCGGCCCGCTCGCGGCGCTCCCAGGCCTCGCCGACGCTCCCGCCCTTCTTGGGCTCGGGCACGTCGCGGGCCGCTTCGCGGACGAGGTCGCGGAGCGAGGGCACGCCTCCCACGTCGAGGTCGGGGCCCGTCACCGAGGAGTCCAGGTTCACGTACGCGACGGCGTGAGCCGTGAGCTCGGCGGCGCGATCCTCCGCCCACTCCGTCGAGCCCACGAGGCCGTACTCCTCGGCGTCCCAGCTCGCGAGGAGGATCGTCCGCCGCGGCCTCCATCCCGTCGCGAGGGCCGCCGCGAGGCCGCGGGCCGCCTCGAGCATGGAGGCGGTGCCCGAGCTCGGGTCTACGGCGCCGTGGGTCCAGGCGTCGCGATGGTTGCCGAGGATCACGAGCTGCTCCGGCGCCTCCGTGCCCGGTATCCGGGCGATCACGTTGAAGATCGGCTTCAGGCCCTCGTCCATTTGGACGTCCATGGCCACGGCGGCCGCCCCGGGCCCCACGTGGTATGCGAAGGGGAGGCCGCCCTGCCAATCGTCCGGCACCCGCACGCCGCCCAGGCGCCGCAGGATCTTCTCGGCCTCCGCATAGCTCAGGGGCAGCGACGGGATCCGTGGCACGGAGTCCATCTCGTCCCGCGGCACGCGCTTCGCCCCGGGCGTCGAGGCCCAGCCGGGCGTGCTGGGATCGCCGGCCGCGTAGGAGTTGAACCGCACCGAGCCGCGCTGGATGGCCGAGGGAGGACGCATCGGCCCATCGGGGTACACGTCCCCTTTCATGTAGCCGTCGTCGGCGGGATCGGAGTAGATGAGGATGCCCGACGCTCCGCGCTCCTGCGCCTCCTTCACCTTGAGCCCCCGGAAGACGCGGCCGTAGCGGGCGAGGACGATCCGCCCCTGGACCGGGACGCCCAGGGACTGCAGCTTCTCGAAATCCGCGGGCGTCCCGTAGTTGGCGTAGACCACCTGGCCCTCGGCCCCGCCCGATGCGCCGTAGCCGTGGAAGGCGGGGAACATTCCGCGGCGGGTGGAATCCTTGTCGCCGGGAATCGGCTCCTCCCGGAGCGCGAGCTCCTCCTCCACCGGCTCCACGAGCCGCGCCGTCACGCTCTTCGGGTGGTTGAGGAAGACGTCGTAGCGGACGATGTCCGCCTCCAGGCCCATCTCGCGGAACCGGTCCCGGACGTACTCTGCCAGAGCCTTCTCCTGAGGCGTCCCGGCGACGTGCGGCTCCTCGGTGAGGGTCTGGAGCCAGCGGCGGGCTTTGTCTGCCGAAGGGGTCGCGAGGAAGGCCCGCTCCGCCCGGGCCTCGGCCTCGCGGGACGAGGCGAAGAAGCCCGCGGGGACGTCCCCCGCCGGGGCGGGCGGCGCTCCGAGCGCCAGGAGGACGAGAGCAAAGGGCTTGAGTCTCATGGGCCTCCCAGGAACCCGCCGATTCTACCAGGGCAGCGCCCGCGAGCCCCGGATTCAGAAGACGAGGACGATCCCGGCGGTGGCCTGGAAGAAGGTCGGGTTGAACTCGACGGGCTCCAGGCGCGCGAGGGTCTCGCGCAGCAGCTCCTCTTCGAGCGCGTTGCGGGGGGCCGAAGCGGCGCGCCATGCGAGCCGGTGCTTCCGGAACAGGAAACCGCGGCCCTCGACGGCCAGCGAGAGACGGGGGAAGAGGGACACCTGAATCCCGGCGCCGGCGTTCACGCCGAGCCGGCCGCTGGCCCCCTCGCCCTCCGGCGCGGCTTCGGCGCGCAGGCCCAGCGTGGCGACGGTCACGCGACCCGCCGTGACACCGGTGACGCCGAGACCCACGGTCTGTGTCACCGTCGCGTCGAGGGCCGGGAGGTAGCTCACGCCGCCGGAGACCGTGACGCGCACCGGCCCCGGCGTCTTGAGCTTGAGGTTGAGCGAGACGGGCCGCAGGCGGTCGAGCTGGGCCTCGCCCGACCCGAGGTCCACGCTCGTGGTGAGGGGAGGCAGGGGCGCCGGCGGCTCGAGCCGGACTTCGTAGCGGGCCCCCGTGAGGTCGGCATCGGCGTCGGCCGTGTCGAGCCGCGCCTCGAGACCGGCGAACCCGCCGAAGTACCACGTCGCGGCGCCTCCGATCGCGAGGCCCCCGCGCCCTTCCAGCCGGAACACGCCTTCCTGACGCAACGTGACCCCGGGCACGCCGATCGCCAGGGGACCGGGGTCGTACCGGAAGGTCTGCTCGTAGAACGGCACCGCCGGCCCGGCGAAGGCGGTCAGCTCGACGTTTCCGGCGCCGGCGACCGGAGGGAAGGCCACGAGGAGCGCCGCGACGAGCCGCCTCATGGCTTGGCCTGCGCTGCGGCCTGCTCGATGTCGTCCTTGAGCTTCGGGTGCACCCGAAAGCCGGCCTTCTCGGCCAGCTTCACGTGCCGCTCCGCCTCGGCGAGGCGGCCCGTCATCATGTACACGACGGCCAGGTTGTTGTGGGCGGCCCCGAGCTTGCGGTCCGCGCCGATCGCCGCGAGATACTCCCGCTCGGCTTCGGCGAGCTGCCCCTGGCGGAAGTGGGCGCTCCCCAGGGCGAGGGACAGCTCTGCGGGGACCCGCACCTCCTTGTCGGCCCCTCGCAGGCGTGTGTCCTCGAGGACCCGGATGCGCTCCTCGAGACGCAGGACTGCGTGCTCGGGGTTGCCCGACTTGATCCGTCCCGACCGGATGCCCTGGACGTGGTCCTTCAGCTCGCGGATCTCGTCGTCCCGCCGGCGCTCGACACGCGCCCGATCCTGGAGCGACGCCGCCTGGAGCTGCTCGAGGGCCTCCCGGCAGGCGACGTACGCCCGGACGGCATCGGGATAGCGCTTCAGGGCCATGTAGGCCTGGCCGAGGCTGTAGTGGGCGAGGACGAACAGGGGGTCGAGGCGGACGGCGGACCTGAACTCGGCCACCGCCTCTTCGAAATGCTCGGCGCGCATGGACTCCTCGCCGGCATGGTAGTGGGCGAGGGCCTCGGCCCGGTTCTGCTGCTCGACGTCCGCGGCCCGCGTGGGGGCTGCGAGCGCCAGGATCATGAGCAACGACGCGACGCGCATGGAACAGGCTCCTTTCCTGGCTTCCGGTCCGCAGGTCTACGCCGGCGGGGCCGCGATCGCAAAGGGCTCGACCACCTCCAAGGTCTCACCCGACCCTTCGTCCGTCACGCCGAGGACCAGCTCGTACGCCCCGGGCGCCGCGCCGCCCAGTGGGATGCCCAGCATCTGCGACAGCTCGCCCCCCGGCCCCGGGGCGAGGGGGCGCGGGTCGGTGCTGAGAAGGCTCGTCCCGTCGGCCCGGCGCACACGGTACGCGACGCTCACCCGCGGGCGACCCGTGGCGCCCAGCTCGGCCCCGTAGACCTCGAAGAGGCAATACAGCGTGGAGCCCGGGGCGAACGCCCGCCGGGCCAGCGGCACGGGCCGCGACGAGCCTCCCGCGACGTTCTGGAGGGTGTCGGAGAGTATGGGCGTCGAGGCTCGGAGCCCACGGGCGGGAGGGACCTCGAAGTCGTGGCGGACCGTTCCGACGCGGCCGCTCCGGCGGTCGCGGAGGAGCAGGCGGGCCTGGTACGTTCCCGGAGCCAGCTCCATGTCCCGCAGGATCGGGAGCCACGTCCGGCGCAGCGCCGCCAGGACGTCCGGCGGCAGGCTGAGGTCGAGCTGGCGCTCCCGGGTCACGTTCTCGCCGGTGTCGCGCGACGACACGACCAGGAAGGACTCGATCTGTCCGCTGGCCCGTCCTTCCTTCTCCTCGAAGTCGACGGCGGCCGGGTCGGCCTCGGCCGCGAGGAGCACCGTGCTCTTCTCTCCTCCCGCGGGCCCGAACACGTACGAGGTCATCCGGAGGGGGATCCCTTCGGCGGCGAAGGGCGAATCGAGAGCCTGGCGAACCCGCGGGTCCAGCGTCTCTTCGGAATCCTTGCGGCGTTCGCCGGAGTCAGAGGGAGCGTAGTAGCCCTTGCGCGCCCGGACCTCGACGCCCTCGCGCCCGACCTCGACGCGGATCTTCCGGAACTTGCCGTCCCGGCGGGCGTTGGTCGGCTGGTAGCCGATCAGGTAGTAGGCGCGGGACTCTCCCGTGACCCGCCGCAGCCCAGAGGCGAGGTCGTTGGTCCGGATGGCGAAGCCCCCGCTCTCGACGGCCACGGAGTCGGAGCCCTCGGCCTCCCGCAGGCCCTGGTCCAGGAAAGATCCGAGATCGCGGGGGTCCACCGTCCGTCCCACGTCGGCGGCTCCCGACAAGGGAAGCGTCGTCAAGCCGCGCGCGTCGACGAAGTAGACGACGGCGTTGGCGCGGCGCGCCGCCTCGGTCACGTCACGGAACTCGCCGAGGGTCGGATCGTGGATGAGCCCCTCGGAGACCAGCAGCACCGTCTTCCGGCCGCGGGCGGCGGCCAGGGCCGCGACGGTGCGCTCGAGGACCCGCAGCGTGGCGCGGTTGCGCCCGGTCGCTTCGGTGTAGACCTGGGCGGCCTCGATGCGGAGCTGGGCCTGCCCGGGATCGACGTCCAGGTCGCGACGGGCCGTCCTGTCGCTCGGGGCCAGCTCAGCGAGAAGCCCGTTGTCGTAGTAGCGCCGGATGACCTCGGAAGCGACGCGCGTGTCGCGGCCCACGTGGAGCCGCATGGCCTCGTACTCCGTCATGCGCCCCGAGGCGCGGTCGAGGACGCGCCGGCCTTCGAGCCTCCGGACGAAGGCTACGAGGTCGTCGCGGCCCTCGGGCACGCGGGCCGTCCACCAGGCCCCGCCGGACGTCGGGACGATCGTCACGTCGTCCCCGTCGGCGAGCCCGCTCGTGAGGAACTCCTGAAGGGCGGGCTTGATGCCCTGGGCGGTCAGGGGCGAGAGGTGGAGGTCGTCGAAGACGACGACGAAAGAGCGCGCCTGGGGCCCTGCCGCCACCGTGTTGGTCGAGACGCGGGAGCGTGTCGCCGGCGCGGACGGCGGAGACTCCGGCAGGCTCACGGCATCGAAGCTCGCGATCGACTGGGGCCGGCCGTCCTCGGAGACCACGAAGTCCTCTCGCGAGAGGCCCCTCACCGGTTCCCCCTTCTTGTCGAGCACCACGACGTCCACGGTGACGACCTCCACTCCGCCGGGGAAGACCTGGCCGCCCTCGCGCGGCTCCTGGGCGACCGAAAGCCCCGCACTCAGACCAGCTGCCGTCAGCAAGCCATACGAAATCTTGGATCGACGATTCGACGAGTTGGACGAAGATGGGATCATTCAGAGGGCCTCATCAGACATGAACGTCTTTCCTATCAACAAGATCCAGACAATTGAAGACTACCGGCACGGCGGTGCCATTCTTGCAGTCATTCGGAAGCGTTGCAAGAGGACACCCACGGGGCTCGCCTTCGTTCCGCGAGCCGGGTGGGACCCGGCCTTTCTTGACGGGCCCCTCGCTCGTGCCAGCGTCCTCAATCGGACGGCTAGGCGAGGAAACACCAGTTCTTGAGGAGGTATCAAGTTGATGAAACGTCATCTGACTTGGGCCCTGGCTCTGCTTCTGGCGAGCTTCGGCCTCGCGACGGCCCAGGAGACCACCACGGGCTCGCTCGCGGCCGAGGTCGTCGATGCCCAGGGCTCGGCCGTTCCCGGCGCGACGGTGACCCTCACTTCGTCGCAGGGGACGAAGACGTACGTCACCGATTCCAACGGGCGCTTCTACGCGCCCTACCTGACGCCCGGCCGGTACGCCGTGCGCGTCGAACTCTCGGGCTTCAAGCCCATCGAGCAGAAGAACATCGACGTCCGCCTCGGCCAGCGCCTGAGCCTCACCGGCCTCAAGCTCGAGGTCGGCGGCCTCGAGGAGGTCGTGGAGGTCATCGGCGCCGCCCCGGTCGTGGACACGTCGACGACGACCGTCGGCGGCGTCCTCGACAGCGACCAGCTCAAGAGGCTGCCGGTGGGCCGGAACTTCACCGACACCCTCTACCTGATCCCCGGCGTGAGCGACAGCGGCCAGGTCGGCCAGGCCAACCCCTCCGTCGGGGGAGGGAGCGGCCTCGAGAACAACTACGTCGTCGACGGCGTCAACATCACGAACACCGGCTACGGGGCCATCGGCTCCTACTCCATCGTGTTCGGATCGCTGGGCACCGGCGTGACCACGGACTTCATCAAGGAGACCCAGGTCAAGACGGCCGGCTTCGAGGCCGAGTACGGCCAGGCCACGGGCGGCGTCGTGAACGTCGTCACCCAGAGCGGCGGCAACGACTTCCATGGCAGCGTCTTCGGCTACTTCCGCCCCGAGGCCCTCGAGGGCGACTGGGAGCAGCTCCAGACCGAGAACGGCAGCGTCAACACCACCGCCACCGAGACCTCGGACTTCGGCATCACGCTCTCCGGGCCGATCATGAAGAACAAGCTGTTCTTCTTCGGCGCCTTCAACCCGCAGTTCCAGCGCCGGACACGGATCGCGCCCGAGGGCTTCCCCCTCGAGAGCCTGGGGGAGGTGGACCGGAAGCGGAAGATCTTCGCCTACGCGGCCAAGCTCACCTGGCAGGCGGGGACGAACCACCGGTTCGACGCCTCGGTCTACGGCGACCCCTCGAAAGGCGACAACGGCCCGCAGCGGACTGCTGCGTTCACCCGGACCAACACGGCGGGCTTCAGCGAGCTGAAGAAGTACGGCGGCCACAACCAGGTCCTGAAGTACGACGGCGTCCTGACGAACAACTGGCTCGTCGAGGCTTCGGTGGGTCGTGCCAAGAACACCATCGAGGAGATCCCCTCGGTGAACGAGCCGTCATTCCTCGACACGACCGTGGTGCCCAACGTCCGTACGGGCGGCATCGGATTCTACGAGGTGGGCAACGACGGCGAGAACATCCAGTACTCGCTCAAGTCCACGAACATCTTCGACCTGGGTGGGAACCACCAGGTGCGCTACGGCGCTCTCTACGAGGACATCCAGTACGACAACACCATCCAGCGGACCGGGTCACCCATCACGCTGCCCGACGGCACGCGCACGACGACGGGACCGACGGTCACGGTGCTCCCCGACCCGGTCTTCGGCAAGATCTTCCGCGTGGTCCGCGCCAACACGAGCAACGTGCGGGCGACGACGCAGAAGTACGTGAGCTTCTTCCTCCAGGACACCTGGCAGATCAGCAAGAAGCTGACCATCCGCGCGGGCGTGCGGTATGAGCAGCAGGATCTCAGGGGCAACGACGACCCGCCGTCGTGCCGCGAGGGTGACAGCGTCCCCGGCGCCGGCGACGGTCCCGGCGCGCCGATCCCCTGCAGCTTCAAGTGGGACGGCAACTTCGCTCCGCGCCTCGGGTTCGTGTTCGACCCGAAGGGCGACGGCAAGGCCAAGATCTTCGCCAACTGGGGCCGCTTCTACGCCAAGATCCCCAACGACCTGGCCGCCCGGGCCCTGGGGTCCGACGCCGGCGTCGCCCGCGCCGACTACTTCGACGCCGCTCTCACCCAAGCTGTGCCCGAGGGCGTCCTCGCCGCCAACGCCACGCGCCACTACATTCCCGCGGGCACGGGCGCCGCGCACTTCGACGTGGATGCCAAGTCGACCTACCAGGACGAGTTCCTCGCGGGCTTCGAGTGGGAGGCCATCCGGGGCGTGAACCTCGGCGTCCGCTACATCCACCGCAACATGCCGCGGATCCTCGAGGACATCGGCACCGCCCAGTTCGTGCTGTATGACCTGGGCTTCCCCGGCCTCGACAGCGTCGAGTACTTCATCACCAACGTGGACGCCCAGAGCCCCGTGCTGCCGAACGACATCGGCGTCCCGCAGGCGAGCTTCGAGGACCCGGTCCACAAGTACGACTCCGTCGAGGTCTCGGCGACCAAGAGCTTCTCGGACAACTGGTCGCTGATCGCCTCGTACCGCTGGTCGCGCCTGAAGGGCAACTTCGAAGGCTTCTTCCGGAACGACAACGGCCAGTCCGACCCGGCCATCACGTCGCTCTTCGACTTCCCGACCAACGACCCGAGCTACACGTCGATCGGCGTGCCGCAGTTCGGCTACAGCGGCGACGTGCGGTTCCTGGGCACCTCGCTCGGCCAGGGGATCCTGCCCAACGACAGGCCGCACCAGCTCAAGCTGTACGGCACGTACTCCTGGAGCAACCTCAACCTCGGCCTCGGCCTCAACGCCGGCTCGGGCCGTCCGCTCACCCGCTTCGCTGCGAACCCCAACTACGACAGCGACGGCGAGATCCCCGAGCAGCTCCGCGGCTCGGGCATCGAGACGGCTGGTTTCGGCTTCCGTGAGCGGGTCAACCCGGACATCCGGGTGGACCTGCACGCCGATTACACCATCAAGATCAACGACAACCAGCGGGTCACGCTGCTCGCCGACGTCTTCAACCTGCTGGATCGCAAGGAGCCGACCGACTACGACCAGAACACCGAGATCGGCTTCCAGGCTCCGAACCCGGACTTCGGCTCGCCGAAGGATCCGGGCGGCGTGACGCCGTCGTTCCAGGACCCGCGCGCGGTCCGCATCGGCGCGCGTTTCGAGTGGTAGAGACGGCGTAGCGTTCCTGACGGACCGGGGGGCGGGAGAGATCCCGCCCCCCTTTCTTAGTCTGGGACAGGCCGCCCTCGGTCCTCAGCCCTCAGCAGCAGCCGACGTCCTTCGCCGCCGGCGTTTGACACGGCGGCGCCGCGAGGCGTAGCGTCCGCCGGAATATCCCCACGCGGAGGAGCCGCCGAGCGGCGCGTGATACGCTGTCCCCGCGTGTGATCCTCACTCCGGGGACGAGGCTGGGGCCCTACGAGATCCTGGCGTTGCTCGGCGCCGGGGCCATGGGTGACGTCTACCGCGCACGGGACACGCGTCTGGGACGCGCCGTGGCGTTGAAGATCCTGCGCTTCCCCGAGGCCGTCGAGCGCTTCGCCGTCGAGGCCCGGGCCGCGGGGCTCCTCAACCACCCGAACATCCTCGCGATCTACGACATCGGCGTCCACGACGAGTGCCCCTACCTCGTCTCGGAGCTGCTCGAAGGGGAGACGCTCCGCGAGCGGCTCCTCCGCGGCACGCTGCCGCCCGTCAAGGCCCTCGACTTCGCGGCGCAGATCGCCTCAGGCCTGGCGGCCGCCCACGGCAAGGGGATCGTCCACCGCGACCTGAAACCCAGCAACCTGTTCGTGACCGAGGACGGCCGGATCAAGATCCTCGACTTCGGCCTCGCGAAGCACACCGACGTCGCGGAGGAGCTGGACGACGCCGCGGAGGCTGCGACTTCGGCCTCGCTCACCGACCCGGGGCACGTGGTCGGGACGGCGGGCTACATGTCGCCGGAGCAGATCCGGGGCGCGGCGGTGGACCACCGATCCGACGTCTTCGCCCTCGGCGTGATCCTCTACGAGATGCTGACGGGGCGGCGGGCTTTCCATCGCGAGTCGGCGGTGGAGACCCTCCACGCGACCCTCAAGGAGGACCCGCCCCCACCGCCGCAGCCGCTGCCGCCCGGCGTCGACGCCCTCCTCCGCGACTGTCTCGAGAAGAGCCCGGACGAGCGCTTCCAATCGGCCAGGGACGTCGTCCTGTGCATCCGTGCCGTCACGTCCGGGCTGTCGTCCGGAGCGCGGGCCCTGACCGCTGCGGCGCCGGCCCCAGGGCGCCGTCCGTGGCGCCTCGCTCTGGCTGGAGGGGCTCTGGGCGCGGCGGTCGTGGGCCTCGCCTTCGCGACCCGGACGCCGGCGGGCGGCCCTCCGACGTACCACCAGCTCACGTTCCGCCGCGGCTCCGTCCTGTCGGCCCGCTTCGCCCCGGACGGCCGGACCATCGTCTACGGGGCGGCGTGGGAAGGCCAGCCCTCCCGGATCTACTCGGCCCGTCCCGAGAGCCCCGAGTCGCGGGACCTGGAACTTCCCGATGGGGACATCCTGGCCATTTCCCCGACGGGGGAGATGGCTCTCTCCTTGGGCCGCCGGTTCGTGGCGGGCTGGGCGACGCGCGGCATCCTGGCCCGGGCACCCCTTGCAGGCGGCGCTCCCCGGGAGCTGCTGGCGAACGTGGAGGCCGCAGACTGGTCGCCTGACGGCCGCCTGGTCATCGTGAGGGCGGCGGAGGGCCGCTACCGCCTGGAGTTCCCCGTCGGGACCATCCTCCACGAGACCGAGGGCTGGATGAGCCACGCGCGGATCTCGCCGGAGGGGACCCGTATCGCTTTCGTCGACCATCCCGTCTACGGCGACGACCGGGGATCCGTCTGCGTCATCGGCCCGGACGGCCGGCGGGTCGTTCTGGCGGACGGCTGGTCGAGTGTGAGCGGCCTCGCGTGGTCCCCGCGCGGGGACGAAGTGTGGTTCACCGCGGCCGAGGTCGGGGCGACCTGCAGCTTGCGCGCCGTGGACCTCACGGGGCGTCGGCGCCTCGTTGCGACCGTTCCCGGTCGCATGGCGATCGCCGATGTCCATCGGGATGGCCGAGTCCTGCTCGCCGACGGGCGCTTTCGGCTCCGTCTTGCCCTCGCGGACCAGCGCAGCGGCGGCGAGAAGGACCTCTCCTGGCTCGACGGCTCCCTGCTCACGGATCTCTCAGACGACGGGAGGACGGTCCTCTTTGACGAAGAGGTGGGTGGAGCGGCATCGGGCGCCTACTCTATCTACATGCGGCGGACCGATGGTTCGCCCGCGATCCGGCTCGGCGACGGAACGCTCGCGGCCTTGTCTCCAGATGGCCGTTGGGTGGCGGTGGTGGTGCAGTCCCGGACGCCGGGCCTCGTCCTTGTCCCGACCGGCCCGGGCGAGGCTCGTACGCTCGATCGAGGCGCGATTGCCTATTACGAAGGCGTGGCTTGGTTCCCCGACGGCGCCCAGGTTCTCTTCGCAGGCAGCGAAGAGGGGCGTAGCCTGCGGCTCTACGTCCAGGGCGTGGCCGGAGGCCCCCCGAGACCCGTGTCGCCCGAGGGCTTGCGGATCGCGTACGCTACGCGACCGGTGTCCCCCGACGGACAGGCCGCTGTGGCCGTGGACGGCGCCGGGCGCGCCCTCCTGGTGCCGCTGAACGGGGGCAAGCCGCGGCCCGTCCCGGGGCTCGAGCCGAACGACATCCCCTTCCGCTGGGGAGGCGACGGGCGGTCGCTCTTCCTCTTCCGCACCGGAGAGATGCCGGCGCGCGCCCAGCGGCTCGAACTGGCTTCGGGACGACGGGACACCATTGCCGAGATCGCGCCGTTCGATCGCGCGGGCGTCCGGAGCCTCACGACGATACAGGCGACTCCTGACGGGCGTCGGTTCGCCTACACGTACTCCCAGAGCCTCTCCGAACTCTACCTGGTCGAAGGGCTCCGCTGAGGTGGGAGCCGGGGCCCACGACGGCCGCCCCGGCCCCCGCGGGGCGCGCTAGCCTCCCCTGACCATCCCCTTCTTGGTCTTCTTCGGCTTGGCCGGCTTCTTCTTCTTCGCTGTCTTCTTCTTCGGAGCCATCAGCCCTCCTCGTTCAATCCCGCCCTCGGGGACGGGTCATCGTACGACAAGCTCGCCACGCGCGTTCCAGGAGAAGTGCGCCGGAGTGAGGGACCGTGGCCGCGGTCGCTTGGGGCTTCGCGCCGCCCTGCGGCTGCGCTTCCCGGAGCTGCGCCGCGGCCGGTCTCCGTTGACGGGCACGATCCATCCTTTGCCGTTGCGCCGACCCAGCCCCCTGAGCGTCTGATAGAAACGCTGGACGACTCCGGCCGGTGGTGTGTACTCCCCGAGGGGCACCGCAAGGGCCAGATAGCGCGGGCCGTCGTGAACGGCGAGCCCGCGCTCGGCCAGCGCCGCCATCCGGGCGGCGACCTCCGACGGATCGGGGACGGGAGTGAAGCCCATTCGCGCCACGGCTTCGGTCAGCCGCGGCACGTCCGATGCCGTGTCGCAGGCGATGTAGAGAACCCTATCGAGGCCCTCGAGGACTGCGAGGCGATCACGCTGGCCGGGCCGCAAGTCCCACAAGAGCAGGCGTCCGTCCACGTCCACCGAGAAGAGGTCGCTCCTCCCAGCCGACCGCTGCCACGAGCGCAGGCGCGCGAGAACGGGCTGCGCGTAGGCCTCCACGTCCCGCGGCTGCCGATAGCGAAACGAGAAGTAACACGCGAGGTTGGCGACCGAATCCTCGGACAGCGGGTAGACGTGGCGGTAGGCGGGCAACGGACGGACGTCGGCGAAGCCCAGGCGTTCCGCGTCGAAGAAGTTGGGACTGAAACGGTCGAGGCGAACGTCGGCAAGGCCCACCGGCGCGGGCAGGTGCGTGAGCAGAGGCGCCAGGCGCGCCATCCGGTCGTACTCATCGGCCGGCTCGTCGGGAAAGCCCCAGAGGAAGTTCCAGTGGGGTCTGACGCCCAGCTCCTTGCACCACTTGAGGAGCTGGACGTTTTGCAGGGCACTGACCCCCTTCCTCATGAGGCGCAGGACCGCGTCGCTGAAGCTCTCGATGCCCGGCTGGATGTCGCGAATCCCGGCCTCGCGCAGCATCCGGACCTGCTCCTTGCGAAGGTTGGCCTTGGTCTCGTAGAAGAGAGAGAGCCCCAGCCGTCGCTGGGCGAGGGCCGGGACGAAGTCCTTGAAGTACCCCATCTCCAGGATGTTGTCCACGACCTGGACGTCACATCCCGGATGTCGCGCGGTCAGGTGAAGGAGCTCGTCCAGGGCCCGCTTGGAGGACTTGCTCCTGTAGGACATGGTCGCGCCGTTCAGGCCGCAGAACGTGCAATGCGAGCGCTCGCCCCACCAGCAGCCCCGCGACGTCTCGAAGAGGACGCTCGGTTGCCACTCGCCAGCGAAGCGTGTCCCCGCGAACTGCTCGAAGTAGTCCGAGTAATCGGGATAAGGGAGGGCGTCCAGGTCGCGGACGACGGGGGGGGCGGGGAAGCTGCTGGTTCGGAACTCCGCCTCGACGGTCTCCAGCGTGCGGACACCGGGAAGGCCGCGCACATCGCTGCCGGCGAGCACCCGGCGGGCCAGCTCGGAGAAGACGAGGTCGGCTTCTCCCGAGACCACGGCGTCCACGAACGGGAACTGCCGCACGGTCTCGGCCCCCATCACGTCCTCGCAGTTGGCGCCGCCCATGACGACGAAGGTCCCGGGGCTCGCTTCCTTGATCCGCTTCGCCAGGGCGAGGGAGGCCACGTGCTGCTGGAAGACGCTGGTGAAGCCGACGATCCGCGGCCGCTCGCGAAGGACCTCCTGGAGGCAGTCCTCCATGAATCCCTCGGTCCATTCACGCACGCGCAGGATCCTCTGCACGAGGGACTCGGGGACCGGCCGCGAAGCCCGGGCCGAGGGTGGGGCGCCCTTCTTTCGAAGACACTCGTCGAGGTAGGCCGTCACGTCGTCGTGCTGCCGGCCGAAGAGCGAGCGGGAGAAGAGCCACTCACCCGCGAGATCGCGGATCGAGGTGCGCCCCTCGGCCGCCACGTCCGAATAGAAGGCCTCGCCCGTGCGCTGTGCGAACGTCAGCGTGAAATAGCGGATCCGGACCGAGACGCCGAGAGACTCGAGGGACGGCTTGAGGAGGCTCAGGCCCAGCGAGGGCCAGAGCAGCGGGCCGAACGGCATGGACACCAGGAGGACGTCTGCCACCCAGCCACCTCCACGCGTGGCGCGATTCTACAGGAAGCGGCTCATCCTGGATCGGGATTCTGCACGGGAATGGGTCGAACCGACGTCCGGGTGAGCAGAGGGGACCGGGACGTTTGGGGTCCCGGTCCCCACAATGGCGCGCCCCTCGGCGCGCGTCGATCAGCTCTTGACGCCTGTGGGCTTCTTCTTCTTCGTCTTCTTCTTGGGCATTCGCCCCTCCTTTCCGTCCGTGGCTACGCCGTCAACGGTCCGACAGCCGGATGACCAAGTCGCCCTGGTCGTTGAGAGAGAACCTCTCGGGGATGAGCGGGGGCGACCACCGCCGTGAGCTTCGATTCCGCCCGCTCGAGCGCGCGCGCCGCGGCGCGAGCCGCTGGACCCGCTGCCCCTACGCCGAGGGGGACCACGAGTGAATCCGCGTCTCGCCGGCCCACGTGGCGCGCGATCTCGTACATTCGTTCGGCGGCCCACGCGGGCGGCGAGTAGTCCCCCACCGGGACTGCGAGGGCGAGGTAACGCGGCCCGTCCTTAATCAGGAGCCCCTGGGCCATCAGGGGCTCCAGTCGTCTGTCGATCTCGTCCGGCGGCAGCTCGCTTCCATTGCTGGCGGCGCTGGCGAGCTGGCGCACGTCCGAGGCGGCGTCGCAGGTCCGGTAAAGGGTGCGCTCGACGCCGCGGAGGACGGTCAGTGGCTCGCGACCGGAAGGCCGCAGATCCCAGAGGAGGAGGGTGTCGCCAGTGTCGACGGAGAACAAGGCGCTGCGACCGTGGGCGCGCTGCCAGGCCCGTAGGGCCTTCGCCAGGGGCGCGACGTAGCTCTCCACGTCCTGCCACACCCGGTGGCGGAAGGAGAAGTAGTACGCGAGATTGGCCACCGCGTCTTGCGCCAACGGGTACACGTGGCGGTAGGGCGGGAGCGGCCGGACGTCGGTGAAACCGAGCCTCTCCGCGTCGAAGAAGTTTGGGCTGAAGCGGTCCAGGCGCAGAGTACCGAAGCCGACCGGCGGTTGGAGGTGGGTGAGCAGCGGCACGAGGCGCGCCATCCGGTCGTACTCCGCCGGCGCCTCCCCGGCGAAGCCCCAGAGAATGTTCCAGAAGGGTACGACGCCCAGCTCGTGGCACCACTTCAGGAGTTGGACGTTCTGCATCGCGCTCACGCCCTTGCGCATCCGTTTCAGGACGTCGTCGCTGAGGCTCTCGATCCCTGGCTGGATGCGACTGACGCCCGCCGCGCGGAGCGTCCGGAGATGGTCCTTCTTGAGGTTGGACTTCGTCTCGAAGAAGAGATCGACGGCCAGTCTACGCGCCGCCATCTCCGGAAGGAAGTCCTTGAAGTAGCCCATGTCCAGGATGTTGTCGGTCACACGCACGTCGCAGCCCGGGTGGTGCTCCGTCAGGTGGGCGAGCTCGTCGAGGGCTCGCCGGGCCGACTTGCTGCGGAAGGCCATGGTCGAGCCGTTCAGGCCGCAGAAGGTGCAGTGCATCCTCTCGCCCCACCAACAGCCCCGCGACGTCTCGTAGAAGATCTCGGGCTGCCACTCTCCGGCGTACCGGCTGGCCTCGAACTGCTCGAAGTAGTCGCCGTAGTCGGGATAGGGTAGCTCGTCGAGATTCATGACCGACGGCGCATTGGGGAACCGGCCGCTCGCGAACTCGGCGCCGACGTTCGCCGGCGTCCGGATCCCCGGGAGCCCCTCGACCGCCTGCCCGTCCAGGACCCGGCGCACGAGCTGCGGGAAGACGTTCTCGCCCTCGCCCGAAACGACGGCATCCACGAAGGAGAACTGCCGGACCGTCTCTGCTCCCATGACGCCTTCGCAGTTGGCCCCGCCCATGACGACGAAGGTGGCAGGCATCGCCCGCTTGAGCCGCTGGGCGAGGGCGAGGGAGGCCACGTGCTGCTGGAAGACGCTGGTGAAGCCCACGACTCGCGGCTGCTCGCGGCGGATCTCCTCGAGGCACCAATCCACGAAGCCGCTCGCCACGTCTCGTGCCCGCAGGACCCGGCGAACCAGCGCCGGCGTGATCCGAGAGTCGGAGCATGGCATCCCCGGCTTCAGTAGGACCTCCTGGACGTACGCCTCCGGGTCGTCGAGAGCGGATTCGAAGAGCGCGCGGGAGAAGATCCACTCACCCGCGAGCTCGCGGGTGGAGGGTCGGCCCTCGCTGGCGATGCCGCAGTAGAAGTCCTGGCCCACGCGCTCGGCGAAGTCGATGGAGAAATACCGCACGCGCGAGGGCGTTCCGTGGCGGGTGAGCTGGGCCTTGAGGAGGCTGAGGCCGATGGAGGGAGCGAAGACCGGACCGAACGGCATGCACACGAGAAGCACGTCGGTCATTAGCCTGCCTCGACGGGATGCCGGGATTCTCGCAGCCGTCGTGGCGCAGTGTCAAGGCTCGCGGGGCGGCAGCTTCGGAGGCGCCAGGCGTGGACGCGCGGACAGATCCGGTAGACGGGTCGGGCTTCGAGCCAACGCCTCGAGCGCGAGGGTGATCGCCTGCTCGAGCTGCGTGTCCTCCCCCGAGGCATGGGCGTTCGGCGTGATGTCCACCTCGACGTCCGGGTCGGTCCCACGGTTCTCGAGGCCCCACCCCACGTCGTCGAACCAGAAGGAGTACTCTGGCTGGGTCGTCATCGTCCCGTCGACCAGGGCGTGGCGCGGCCAGATGGCTACGGCGCCTCCCCACGTGCGCCGCCCGACGAGGGGCCCCAGCCCCAGTAGCTTGAAACAGTGGGCAAAGATGTCGCCGTCTGAGCCGGCATGCTCGTTCGTCACCGCCACCAGGGGTCCGGCGCGGGAATCTTCGGGGTACGGATCGACGCCCCCCCAACGCTCGACGCGGTAGCCGAGGCGCCGCCGTCCGAGCCGCTCGAGGATCAGGGGCGCCACGTGTCCTCCGGCGGTGAAGCGCACGTCGAGGATGAGGCCGTCGCGGAGGACCTCGGTCAGGAACCCGCGGTGGAACTCCGCGAAGCCCGCGGGGCCCATGTCGGGGACGTGGACGTAGCCGAGCCTCCCGGCCGAGGCCTCGTGGACGCGGCGCCGGTTGGCCTCCACCCACTCCCTGTAACGCGCCGGCCATTCGGTCCTGAGCGTTCGGACGGTCACGGTCCGCTCGGGCCCGCCGTCGCGCCCGGCGAAGGCGAGCTGCACCTCGACCCTGGCGAGGTGGACGAGGGCCTGTCCGGGCGACAGCGCTGCCGAGAGCCGCTGGCCCGCCACCGCGACCAGGATGTCTCCCACGCGGATGTCTACACCCAGGCGGTTCAGAGGCGAGTCCTGGTCGGGCTCCCCGGCGTCCCCGCGGACGATGTGGACCAACCGGTATCCGCCCGTGGGCGCGTCGTAGACCCAGTCGGCGCCGAGGAGCCCCTGCTCGTAGCGGGGCGTCGCACGATAGTCTCCGCCGAACTCGTACGCGTGGGACGTGCCGAGCTCACCCTGCATCTCCCAAAGCAGGTCCGAGAACTCCGACCGGGTGGCCACCCGGTCGAGGAGAGGCAGGTAGAGGGAGTGCGCCCGCTTCCAGTCCACGGCGGACATGTCTTCGGTCCAGAACTGGTCCCGCTGAAGCCTCCAGGCCTCGTGGTACATCTGCCGCCACTCCGACCGGGGGTCGATGGAGACGCGGACGCGTTCGAGATCGATCCAGCCGCTCTCGCGACCCGGCTCGTCGTCGGCGTTCTCCGGAGGCCCTTCGCCGGCGGGGAGGACGCGCAGCCGGTCGCCGACGCGAAGGAGGACGCTCCGGCCGTCGCGGCTGATGCGGGCTTGGGTCAACCGCTCCGCGAGCGTGTCGTGCTTCCGGAGCCTGTAGTCATAGGATTCCAGGCTCGACGACGCGGTGCCGGACGCCCCCTCCTCGGCGAGGGCGCCCGCGGGCTGGCTCGAGACGAGAAGAACCTTGCCCCGCAGGGGCAGGACCTCGTCGTAGAGGCTTTCCGGGACGGGCAGGACGACTAAACGGTGGGAGATCCCGTCGAGATCCATCTTCGAGGGGCTGGCCTCGCGGTCCTCCTCTGAGCGCTCCCGTTCGAGGGGCGAGACCAGGCTAGACCGCAGGGTGACCAGACACGGCCGGACGCCCTTGGGGAATCCCAGGTCGAAGTGGAGGTTGTCGTAGACCGGGTCGAAGACCCTCTCCGACAAGAAGAAGAGGTAATCGCCACTCGGGTCGAAGGCCGGCGCAGTATCGTGCAGAATGGGCTCGGTCACGCGATGGACGGAGGCCTCCACCACGTTCGCCATCTTGATACAGGTCGTCTTGGGGCTGTCAGGGAAGCCGTAGGCCACCCAGGAGCCGTCGGGGCTCCAGGCCATGCCGGCGAGGAGGCCGACAGGGCTGCGGTCGAGGACCTGGGCGCGGCGGGTTGCGAGGTCCACGACGATCAGCTGATGGCGATGGTTGGCGATCGCCACCCGCTCCCCTCGGGGCGCCGCGGCCAGTGCGACGATCCGACCCAGATCGAGGCCGTCGATGAGGTCGCCAGCCTGCGTGCCGTCGGCCGGGAACACGACCAGCGCTTCCTCGCCCGGGGCGTCGGTGACGGCGACCAGCCGCTGACCGTCGGGCAGCCAGTCCGGGAGCCGGTAGCGCACGCTCTGGGGTTCCCCGATCTGCACGACAGGACCGGCGTGCACGCCCATGACGAAGAGCTTCCCACGCGTGGTGAGGGCGACGGCCTCGCCCGAGGGGTGGAGAATGGCATCCTCGAGGTACTCGGCGGCGCTCACGAACTTCCGGCTTCGCTGTGGCGCATGCCCGCGCCATTCGACGGAAACGAGCGCGGTGCGCTCGTTGGCCGGGTCGAAGACGTACACGTCGGCTCCCGCGTGATAGGCGATCCGGCGGCCGTCGGTAGTGGCGTGGCGGGCGTAGTAGGCGTCGTGGTCGGTGTGGCGGCCGACGTCGCTCCCGTCTTCGCGGCAGGAGTACAGGTTGCCGTACCCTTCGGAGTCGTCGAGGAAGTAGATGCGGTCGCCGACCCACAGGGGCGTGGTCGGGTTGCCGAGGCGGTCGTTCAGACGCTCGAAGCGCCCGCTGCCCTTCCGGTCGATCCAGAGGTCCCCCGTGATGCCCCCGCGGTATCGCTTCCACCGCGCGGAGTCGTGGGTATTGCGGCCGAGGACCACCCCGCCCTTCGGACCGAAGGAGACGTGTCGGGCGGGGCCCCATGGCAGGAGCTCCGGCTCTCCGCCGTCCGGGGGTACTGAGAAGAGCGCGAAGAGGTGTACGAAGGGCTGGCGGCTGTTGGAGGCGAACAGGATCGAACGCCCGTCGGGCCGCCACCCGGCCACGAAGGAGGTCGCCCCCAGGAAAGTGAGCCTCCGAGAGGGGCCGCCCCCCGCCGGCATGACGTAGACCTCTTCGTGTCCCTCCTCGCGGGCCGTATACGCGAGCCACCGGCCGTCCGGCGAGAGGTGTGGGTGGCTCGACTCGCCCACGCCGGCGGTCAGCCGGCGCGGAATGCCACCGGCCGCGGACACGGTCCACAGGTCGTCCTCGCAGACGAAGACGAGGACGTCGCCGGCAATCGTGGGATGACGGTAGTAGCCCTGCTCCATGCGACGCGAGCCGCGCCGCATCTTTGCACCGGGGCAGCGGCGGGTCAACGCCGCGCCACGCCCCGAGCGCAGTCAGCGGGCGGAGCCGACGGACGAAGACGGTCCCGCGGCGAAGACGCCCTCGGGGTCCCAGGGCTCCCCGGCGCGCCAGACGCCCGGCGTCACCCGGTGGCGCGGGCCGTCGGACCCCTTGGGCCACAGCGTGCAGGTCACCACGCGATGGTGGTGGTCCTCCTCCTCGCAGAAGGGGCAGAAGACGCAGGCCCGCACGACGTCGTCCCGCCCGGCCAGCCATTTCCGTGGGAGGTCGGGATCGGCCAGGAGCGCCCGCGCCATTCCGACGAGATCGGCCCTCTCCTCGCGCAGGAGGGCCTCGGCCTGCTCGAAGGTGTGGATCTTGCCGGTGGTGACCACCGGGGTCGAGAAGCCGGCGGCGCGCACCGCCTCGCGGATCCCCGTCGCGAGGTGGGCGTTCGCGCCGAAGGGGTCCTTCCTGCTCCGCGGGATGCATTTCATGCCGCTGTGCCCGGTGTACGGGTAGGCGGCCTCACCCACCTTCGGCTGCTTCGCGTCGTCGAACTTCCCGCCACGGGAGATCGAGAGGAAGTCGAGGCCGGCCGCGGCGAGCGCCACGCCGATCCGCCGGGCCTCGTCGAGGTCGTTGCCCAGGATGCGGCCGTCCTCCGCGAGGATGTCCTCGGAGCCGAGGTAGCGGCAGCCCACCAGGAAGTCGGCCCCGACCTCTTCGCGGACGGCGGAGACCACTTCGAGGGGGAGCCGCATCCGGTTCTCGAAGCTGCCGCCGTAGCGGTCCGTGCGCCGGTTCGTGACCGACAGGAAGGACGCCAGAGTGTAGGCGTGGGCGAAGTGCAGCTCGACGCCGTCGAAGCCGGCCTGCTTCGCGCGGCGGGCGGCGCCGGCGAACCAGCCGGGGATGCGGAGGATCTCGTCCGCCCTCAGGTCCTCGACGGTCTGGCGGTAGCCGTAGAGGAAGTCCCGGCGGTCGCGGGGGTCGGGCAGCCAGGCCTCGGGGCGCGCCTCGAGCTCGGCGTCGCTCACGTCGAGGAGAGACTCCGGGACACGGCCCCGCTTGACCATGCCCAGGACGAAGTCGTGGGTGGGCTTCCGGGTCGCGATCTTCAGGAAATCGATGATCTGCGGGACCACGAGGGAGTCCGAGGCCGCCCGCATCTCCTCGCGCAACGCCCGCAAGCCGGGGACGAAGCGGTCGTCGGAGAGACGGAGGAGGGGCCCGCTGGCGATGTCGCGGACCCCGATGGCCTCGAGGACGATCATGCCCGCGCCCCCGAGCGCGTAGCGCAGGTAGATCTCCCGGACCGACGGTGTCACGAAACCGTCCTCGGTGCCGCGCCACGTGACCATGGCCGGCAGCCAGATGCGATTGGGCATGACGAGGCCGTTCCGGCCGATGGGGAACGGCCGGAAGACCAGCGCCTTCGCCCTCTCGGGATCCACGGCGCTCAGGCTACTCGTCCTCGTCGTCGCGAGAGTCGGGAGGAGCGCCACTGCGCATCTCCTCTTCGATCCCCTGGTCCATCAGCCGGCGGCGCAGGGCGTCGAAGCCGCGACGATCCGGGGGGGAGCCCTCGCGGTAGACCTCGAGGATCTCCTCGAGGCGTTCGACGCGTCGCGCGAGGCCGCTCAGGACGTCGGCGGAGAGCGGCCCCGTTCCGGCCACGGCGGCGTGGAAGGCCCCGGCCTCTCCGAATGCTCCCAGGACCTCCACCATCCGCCCGCTCAGGCTGTCGGCGGCGTCCACGAGCTCGGACTGCAGGAGGCTGTCCCGGACGAGGCCCGTGGCGTCTTCGATGTCCTCCTCCTCCCACTCGGCCCGGAGCCTCGCCCGGACGTCCGGCGCCAGGACGAGCCCTTCCGGCCCCTCCTCGGCCTCCGCCGCGATCTCACCGCACAGGTCCACGAATCGTCCCATGCCCCTCCTCCACAGCCCTCAGCCGTCAGCCCCTCAGCTCTACGACGTCCAGTCCACGTCCGGCGGAAGCTCCATGTCGAGCTTCGCCGGGTCGGGGAAACGCAGCCCCGCCTCGCGGACCGCCGGGCGGATGTCCGCGACGAAGTCCTTCATGCACTCGCCGGAGTCGCGCTTCTTGAGCCCCTGCTCGATCGCGTAACGGTTGCCGGCCGTGCCCGGGCGGCCGAAGGAGAGCAGGCCGATCCGCAGCCATTTCTCGAAGAGCCCCTGCTTCAGGTCGTCGTACTGCCCGGACCGGCAGTAGTCCACGACGATGCGCTCCCCGAGGCTCTGGTGGCCGGCTTCCTCCTTGACGATCTTCTGGATCACCGTCCGGTACGGCACGAAGGAGCACTCGTCGTACTCCTTGAGCTGCCAGAAGCCGCCGCGATCGTAGAGGAATTGCGCCATGGCGAGCTCCATCCAGCTCTCGGCCATGGGGACCGGCTTGCCCGCGAGGCGCTTCCGGACCACCGGCTCCACCTCGTCGCCGGTGAACTCCTCGTACATCTTCGCCACGGCCTCGTAGTGCTCCGCCTCTTCCCGGATGTGCCAGACCATGAACTTGAGCCATTTGTCCGGGACGAAGCGGAGCCCGTAGCCGAACATGTGGGCCGCGGCCAGCTCCCGGTAGGCCTGCGACTCCATGAGCTGCACGACGAGCTGGCGATACTCCGGGGTCATGTCTTCCTTGCGCAGGATCTCGGTGCTCATAGGTCTCCTGTCCTCAGCGGCTCTCCTTCAGGATCTCCCGGGCGATGACGAGCTTCTGGATCTCGCTCGTGCCCTCGTAAATGCGCAGCGCCCGCACCTCGCGGTACAGGCGCTCGACGGTCGCGCCCCGCATGACGCCCGCGCCGCCGTGGATCTGCACGGCCCGGTCCACCACCCGCTGGGCGGCCTCGGTGGCGGCCAGCTTCGCCACGGCCCCCTCGCGGGTGATCCGCTCGGTCCCCTTGTCGCGCGTCCAGGCGGCGTGGCGCACCAGCAGCCGCGCCGCCTGGAGGTCCACGTACATCTCGGCGAGGGCCAGCTGCGTCGCCTGGAACTCGGCGAGGGCGCGGCCGAACTGGCGGCGCGCCAGCGACCAGCGGACGGCTTCGTCCAGGGCCCGGGCCGCCAGGCCGCAGGCCGCCGCCCCCACGCTCGGGCGGAAGGTGTCGAGTGTGGCCATGGCGAGACCGAAGCCTTTTCCTTCGGCGCCCAGGAGCAGCGCCGGCGTGGCGTCGAAGCGGATCTCGCCGAGGGGGTGGGGCGCCATGGGCTCGAGGGGTCGGACCGTGGTGCCAGGAGCGTCCGCGTCCACGAGGAACATGGAGAGGCCTGCGTGGCCGGTCGCATCGGAGCTGCGCGCGAGGACCGTGTAGAGCCCCGCGAGGCCGGCGTTGGAGATGTAGGTCTTGACCCCCGAGAGGCGCCACACGGCCCCGTCGGGCTCGGCCACCGTCCGCACGGCGGCGAGGTCGGAGCCGGCCTCGGGCTCCGTCACGGCGAAGGCCGCGAGAACCTCCCCTCGGGCCACGGCGGAGAGCCAGCGGTCCTTCTGGACGTCGGTGCCGGCGAGGCTGACGGCGTGGGACCCGAGGCCCTGCATGGCGAAGGCCGTGTCGGCGAGGGAGGAGAAGTACGCGAGGGACTCACGGACGACGACGAGCGAGCGGAGGTCCATGAAGCCGTGGGGCGCGGGCACCGCTGCCCCGAGGATCTCGTTCCCGCCCAGGAGACGCACGATCTCCCGCGTCCGCCCGCCGGGATCGGCATCGTCCCGCGTATGGGCCCGGAGGTGCGCGTCTCCGAACTCACGCACACGATCCGCGAGGTCGCGATGCTGCTCTTCCAGGAATGGATCCCTCATTCGGAGGCACCCCCGAACCGTGGCGGCCGCTTCTCCATGAACGCCTGGAAGCCCTCGCGGAAGTCCGGCTGCGCCATGAGCCCGGCCTGGATCCGGGCCTCGTCCGCCAAGGCCGCTTCGAGGCCCAGGGTCGCCTCGCGATCGAGGGCGGCCTTGGTCGCGGCGATCCCCGCGGCGGGGCCGCGCACCAGCTTGTCCACGAGGGCGGCCGTCTCCGCCTCGAGCCCGTCACGAGGCACCACGCGGTTGTAGAAGCCGATGCGAAGGGCCTCGGCGGCGTCGATGAACTCGCCGGTCATGAGCAGCTCCGTGGCCCGGCCCAGGCCCACGATGCGTGGCAGCAGGTGGCAGGCCCCCATGTCCGCGCCGGCCAGGCCGACCTTCACGAACAGGAACGCGACCTTGGCGGTGTCGGCGGCGACGCGCAGGTCCGAGGCCATGGCGAGGATGGCTCCGGCCCCCGCCACGGTCCCGTTGAGCGAAGCCACGATGGGGAGTGGAAGGGCCCGCATCGTCGCGACGAGGTCGCACGTCATCCGCGTGAACTCCAGGAGGCCCTGGGCGTCGCGGTGCAGGAGCTCGCCGATGATGTCCTTGACGTCACCGCCCGTGCAGAAAGCGCGGCCCGTGCCCGTGAGCGTCACCGCCCGGATGCGCCCGGGGCGCTCCGCGAGGGCACGGAAGGTCGCCGTCAGCTCGCGGTAGACCTCGAAGGTGAGGGCGTTCAGCGTCTCGGGACGGTCCAGGGTGATGGCGGCGACGGGGCCGTTCTCGACGTAGCGGAAGCTCCTGGGATTCACGGCCGGCCTCCCTCCTCCAGGGCGCGGTTCAAGCGTCCCAGCAGGGCCCGGAGCCGCGCCAGGTCTCCGGAAGGGATCGTGCCCAGGAGGGACTCCACGTCGCGCCGATGACGCGGTATCGCGCGCTGCATGAGCTGGCGGCCGCGTTGGGTGAGCCGCACCCGGATCGCCCGGCGGTCCTCGGGCACCGGGCGTCGCTCGGCCAGCCCGAGCCGCGCGAGGCGGTCCACGATCCCCGTGACGTTCCCTGCGGTCACGAGGAGGGCCCTGGTCAGCTCCCCGGGCGTCATCCCCCCGTCCTCCCGGTAGAGCTGGGCCATCACGTCGAACTGCGGCAGGGTCAGACTCTCGGGAACCCGGCGCCGCACCTCCCGCAAGAGCAGCCCGTGGGCCTTGAGCAGCCGCACCCAGACCGACAGGGGCAGGTGGCCGTCCGCCTCGAGCCTCATACGAGCGCCACGGCTTCGATCTCCACCTGGGCGTCGTCCTCGAGGAGCGATTTCACCTCCACGAGGGCCATGGCGGGGAAGTGCTTGCCCAGGCGCCTGCGCCACGCCTCGCCGACCTGCCGCGCGCGGCGCCGGTACTCGGCCTTGTCGGTCACGTAGACGATCATGCGGGCGACGGACTCGGGCGAGCCGCCGGCCGCCCAGACGACGTCGAGGACGTTGTCGAGGGCCTGGGCGAACTGCTCCACGAAGTCCGCGGAGACCATGCGTCCCTCGCGGTTCCAGCCGACCTGGCCGGCAACGAACACGAGGTCGCCCCTCCCCTTGATCCCGTTGTTGTACCCGCGGGGCTTGGCGAGGGACTCGGGATTGATCGCGGTGAGCTTCACCTCGGTCTCAGACCACCGTGCCGCCATCGAGGGACAGCGCCTGGCCCGTGATGCCGCGGGCCGCCTCGGTGCAGAGGAAGAGCACGAGCGCCGAGACCTCCTCGGAGGTGACGAGGCGTTTCTGCGGGCTCAGGTCCTCGAGCCTCCGGCGGATCTCGACCGCGGGGATCCCGGTCTTCTCGACGATGCGTGCCACCGAGGCGTCGGTCATCGGCGTGTCCACGTAGCCCGGGCACACCGCGTTGACCGTCACGCCCTTCTGGGCCATCTCGAGGGCCGCGCATTTCGTCAGGCCCAGGACGCCGTGCTTGCTCGCCGCGTAGGCCGAGACGTACGCGTAGCCGGTCTTTCCCGCGATGGAGGCGACGTTCACGACGCGGCCCCAGCCGCGCTCGGACATCTCGGGCAGCGCCTCGCGCAGGCAGTAGAACGTCCCCGAGAGGTTGGTCTCGATGGCCGCCCGCCACAGCTCCTCGGTGGTCTTGGGGAGGGGGGCGGACGGAGCCACTCCTGCCCCGTTCACGAGGACGTCGATGCTGCCCAGGGTCTCGCGGGCCGCCCGGAACAGCGACTTCACCTCCTCGGCGCGGGAGACGTCGGCCACGAAGGCCGCGCCGTGCACGCCCAGGGCTCTCACCTCGGCGGCGACGCGCTCCACGTCCCCGCGGGTCCGGGCTGCCACCCCCACGTCGGCCCCGGCCCGCGCCAGGTCCAGGGCCACCGCGCGGCCGATCCCCCGCCCGCCGCCCGTCACGAGGGCCCGTCGTCCCTTGATGTCCATGACAATTATTTTAAGTCTAAACGATGTCGCGTCGGGGGAGTCAAGCTATAATCGCGCGCAGCGCCCGGCGGCCCCACCGGCCGGGAGAGCTGGGGGGTGAATGGGGGACGACGGTCTCGACGGCCCGCACCTGAGCGGCCAGATGTTCGTGGCGCGCCTGGAGTTCCTGCGGCGGGAGCACGGCGCCGCCGCCATCAACAGGGTGTTGGCGGCCCTGGCTCCCGACGACCGCGAGCGCCTGAAGGGCCTCGAGCGCGAGGGGTGGTATCCCTTCGGCCTGCTCGTCCGGTTCGACCGCACCGTCGCCCGGGAGCTGAGGCCCGGGGACCCGTCGATCTTCGAGCGCCTCGGCGCCGCGTCGTCGGTCGTGCGCAACGAGTGGCTGGGCGAGCACACCTCGCTGGTGAACCCCCACGCCTTCCTCTCCCGGGTGGCGGAGGAGCACCGCCGGTTCCACACCTTCGGGCGGGGCGAGTACCGGCGGACGGGCTTCAACGAGGGCGAGCTCGCTTTCCGCGAGTATCCCGAGGTGGACGAGATCTACTGCCGCGGTGCCAGGGGCTACTTGCGGGCGGCGGTGGCGCTGCTGACGGGGGCCGCCGTCGTCGTCGAGGAGCAGGAGTGCCAGTGCCGTGGGGATGCCTCCTGCCTCTTCCGCATCCGCTGGGCGGCACGCCCGGAGCGGAACGGGGAGCGCGCGGATTCATGACGGCCCCTGGCGGGGCGCCCCAACTCAGAGGCCAGCTCCTGCAGGCGCGGTTACAGTACCTTTCGAAGCAGGGAGAGGCCGCGGGCGAGCGCGTGCTGTCGTCCCTCGCCGCAGAGGACCGGGAGGCCCTCGGCTCTCTGGACCGCGAGGCGTGGTATCCCTTCGGCCTGCTGATCCGGCTGGACCGCGCCATCGCCCGTGTCCTCGCTCCGGGGGACGAGGGAATCTTCGAGCGGATGGGGGAGGCGTCGGCCCGCCACCGCACCGAGTGGCTGGGCGAGCACGCGACCCTCGTCAGCCCCCACGGGTTCCTCTCCCGCGCCGCCGAGGACCACCGGCACTTCCAGGACTTCGGACGCGCGTCGTACCGGCGGACGGGGTTCACGGCCGGCGAGCTGACCTTCGCGGGGTATCCCGAGCTGGACGAGAGCTACTGCCGGTCGGCGGCCGGCTACTTCCGCGGGAGCGTCGCGCTGCTCACCGGCGGTCCGGTGACGGTCGAAGAGCGCGAGTGCCAGTGCCGCGGCGACGCGGCCTGCGTCTTCGCCGTCCGCTGGAGCGGGAAGCCGGCTCGATAGGAAGCTACGATTCGGCCGCTGTGCGCCGTTGCTAGCCGATCTTGCGCAGTAAGCCGGGTGTGGCGCCCGTAAGTCCTTGAGGATGAGCAAGGGCTACCCTGAGGTCTGTACTACATCGGGCCCGGTGAGCGAGTCAGTGCCGACGCGCTCGGGCAGCTCCAGGCCGAGCTTGGTGAGCAGTTCTGCTTGGAAGGCGTCGGGACGACTCACGCGACGCAGACGCAGCTCACGGCCGTCGACAAGGGGAAGGATGATGTCGCCGCTCTTGATGGTGCCGAGAGCGGCGAGGACCTTGCGGGCGGTCATGCCGAGGCCTTTGGCCTTGGCGAGTCCGTCGAGGGTCCGGTACATGGCGTAGGCGAGGAAGCAGACGAGCACGTGGGCCTTCACGCGGTCCTCGAGCTGGTGGTAGATGGGCCGGATGGACAGGTCCTGTTTGAGGGTGCGGAAGGCGGCCTCGGCTGTCGTTGAGCTGCATGTACATGGTCCACAGCTCCTGCTCAGCGTGGTTCTTGAGGTTGGTGCGGAGCAAGTAGGCTCCCTCGCTGTGGCGTAGGTAGTCAGCCTTCGCCTGGTCCTTCTTCCAGGAGAAGCTGAGGGAGTTCCCATCTCCCTCGACGCCGAAACTGTAGGCGCGGGCGACTCGGGAGCACTCGAGCTTGAGTCGCCCGAGGCGTTGCTGGAGCACGTCGCGGCTATGCAGGCGGCCCGTCTCGACGGAGGCCTGGATACGAGCGAGGCGCTCCTCGATCCGCTTCTCGAAGCGGTCGTGGATCGCAGCCTCCTTCTGCCGGCGGTCCGCCGAGCGGCACAGGATGAAGGTGTCCTCGCTCTCGTCGAGCGAGGGGACCTGCTTGACCTCGATCCCCTCCCGCACCGTCTTCCAATCGCCCTCGAGCAGGGCAGCCTCCACCTTACGCAGCAGCGTCCGAGGAGTGCCCACGAGGTAGAGCCCACCGCTTCGACGGAGTGCCTCCAGGTTTCTCTCGCTGGCCACACCGCGATCGAAGACCCAGATGCGTGAGGCCTTGCCGTAGAGCTGTTCCATCTTGGCCATCATCCCGTCGAGGGTCGTGGGCTCGGCCTGGTTACCGTGGAAGACCTCGTAGCCCAGGGGTAGCCCGCTCTTCGTCACCACCAGACCAATCACGATCTGCACGCAGTCGGGGCGATGGTCACGGGAGTAGCCACGCTGGGCCGAGGGGTTGCTCGCAGCCAGCCCCTCGAAGTACGTGCTCGTGAGGTCGTAGAGCAGGATGTCGAAGGGCTCCTTGAAGAGCGTCCCAAGTCGGGACTTGAGATGCCCTTCGAGGGCCTCCTTGTGGGGCAAAAGTTCGTCGAGCGCCCGGTACAG